>CAYMAS010000015.1:0-21084 GCA_964388485.1 uncultured Tepidisphaerales bacterium
AGCCGCAAATTGCCACCGGAAAGCTTCCGCTTGGCCTCTTCGTAGCGGACGTGAATCTTGCGAATGTCGATCAATCGAGCGTAGAGCTCGTCGCTCGTCTCGAGCACCAGATCCTCGAGCCCTTCAAGCTCCTGCCGGCAGACGTCAAGATCTTCCTCGTCAGCGGGCGTTTGCGGCTTGTTGGCACTGCGGCTAGCGACCTGCTGATCAAGCTCGAGCATCTTGCCGCTGATGCTCGACAGCTTGTGCATGAGCGGGGCGATCCGGCCGGTCCGAAGCGTGGCCTCTTCGAGGAGGCGGACACCGCGACGGCGACGGCGGCGGATGCGACGCTCGATCGCATCCCGCTCCTGGTCGCACGTCGCATCGCGATACTTCGCCCAATCCTCGCGGTTCTTGTCGAGCATCCGGCGGACCGAGGCGAGGTGCGTCGGAATGCGGTCCGAGACCGTCTGCTTGTCGGCCATCTCCTCGGCCGTCGAGATCTTCATCGTCCTGTCGAACGGCAGATTGCCCTCGCGAACTTGTTCGAGCATCTCACACGCCTGAGCCTGAGAATAGTCGCTGCCGAGGACGCGGCTGCGGAAGATCTTGCGAGTAATCTCGATCTTCTTGGCGAGGCTGATCTCCTGCTCACGCGTCAGGAGCGGAATCTCGCCCATCTGCGTCAGGTACATGCGAACCGGATCGTCGATCCGCTTGCCCGACGCCTCGGCCATCTCGCGTTCGAGCATGGCGATGTCGAGGTCGCCTTCGGTCGGCGTGCTTTCTTCGTCGTCCGCCTCAACGTTAGGGGCGTGATCGTCGTGCGGGTCCTCGTCGTCCGCCACGCGGCCGTCGTCGTCCTCCAGGTCGCGCATGTCCCGCCGCCGGGTGTCGCCGAGGACCTTCTTGATGAAGTCGTTCTTGCTCTTTTCCTGCTGTGTCCGCTCGGTTTGACTGACATTGTCCTGACCCACCGGCTCGGCGACGTCGGCGGCGATGCCGACGCGGGTGCCGGGGGCGGTCTTGCTGAAGGTCGGCAGAACCGACGGGGCCTTGACCCGTTTGGTCTTGCGGCCGCCTTTGGCCTTGAACTTCTTGACGTCCGCGTCATCGATGAGCGTCACGCCCATCTCGTCGAGGCTCATCAAAAGCTGCTCGAGGCGATCCGGCCCGACGACCTCGTCCGGCAGCTTGGCGTTGAGCTCATCGTAGGTGACGTAACCGCGATCCACGCCCATATCGACGAGCGCGTTGACCCGTCGCTGCACCTCTTCGGCAGAGCCGGCGCCGATGAGCGGGTCTGTCGGCGGCCGGGGACCGGAGCCGATCGGACCGTGCGACCTAACTGCCGGGGCCTCTTCAACGGTTGGCCGATCCTGGTCATCGTTGTCTTTGCCGTTGGATGACACAGCGGTTTCCTTAAACGTCACGGATGACCTGTAGATGCTCATGTGAGGTAAGCAGACTCGTGTCGGGCGTGTGGGAGAAGGGCGAAGCGACGTTGAGTCTAGCGCCTGTTCCAGTGGGTTCGCCGGGAGGCCGCCGATGGTTCGGCTGAGGCGAAACATGCGCCGCTCCCGAAGCTTTGCAAGCCACCGAGCCGCAAGCTGGCTGTTCTGTCGCGTCGGCCGTGCCGGTTGGTGAACGGATGCCGATCATGCGGTCTGGGCGAATCTCCACGGGCCACGATCAGGCTCGTCCTGTCAAGGGCCAGGTGGAGTCTGCGGCTTCTTGCCGTGCCCGGCGGCGACGCGTTCCTGGAAACGTCGCAGCAGAGTGGCTTCGTCGGCACCTTCCCTGGCCTGCCCCACGCCACGGCGAACGTCGACGTGAAACGCTTCAAGCGACGCCTCGTCCCGCATGCGGAGCAGGCTCCGAACCGCATCGGCGGCGACGGCCTTGGGATCACCAAGGGGCGTGGCGTCGTCGTGGTATCGTATGCAAGCCGCCCGTGCTTTCGCCGCCGCCTGCTCGGTGCCGCCCGCCTCGGGTCCAGCGGCAGTTCCGACCACATCGAGCCACTCGGCGAACGTCGGTTCGCCTTCGTGCCGCAGGTGCTCCCAGAAGTGCGTTGCGATCCATTGCTGCCGGCGGTCGGCCAAATCTTCGGGCGAGACGTGCTCCTGCACCTGCTCCCACAGCGACGGCTGCCGGAAGAGGCTGCCGAGAAGCTGTGCCCCGGCCCGCTCGTGACGGGTCGCGGGGCGAGGGTCGGGCTCCAACGCGGCCGCGGGGCGACGCTCGTCCCGCCTCGTCCGGCGTGGCTGAAAGCGGTCGTTGAGCTCGTTCATGCTCACGCCGGTCATGCGTTCAATGCGTCGAAGCAAAGCCCCCCATCGGCCCGCGTCGATGGTCCCGCCGGCGTTGCTTCGGGCGGCGGCGATGAAGTCGAGGTAGTCGTCGGTCACTTTCTGCTGCTCGGTGATGCTGGCCGCGTCGCCGAGCTGCCGCGTCATGCGTCGCCACAGGTAGGTCAGGGCATCGACGCTCTCGCCGACCCGCTCGCGAAAGGCCTCGACGCCTTGCTCGCGAAGGTAGTCGTCGGGATCCAAGCCAGCCGGCAGCTCCGCAATGACGACGTCGATCGGCTCGCTCAGGAACAGCTCCACGCTGCGCCGAACCGCCGATGCCCCGGCGGCGTCGGCGTCGAAGAGCAGCACGACCTTGTCCACGAACCGCCGCAGAACCTGCGCGTGTTTGGCCGTCAATGCGGTGCCGAGAACTGCGACGCCGTTCTTGATACCGAACTGTCTCGCCGCCGCGACGTCGGCGTAGCCCTCGAACACGATGGCCTCGCGACGCCTGGCCATCTCCGCCTTCGCCAAATCGAGCCCGTAGAGCACCCCCGACTTGTCGAAAAGCGGCGTTTCCGGGCTGTTGAGGTATTTGGCCGGCGAGTCGTTGCCCGGCACGACGCGTCCGCCGAAGGCGATGGGTCGGCCTTGCTCGTCGCGGATCGGGAAGATCACGCGGTGCCGCAAGACGTCGTACCGGTGGTCGCCGCCCTTGTCGCTTCGCCGCAGGAGGCCGGCTTCTGCCAGAACGTCTTCGCCGAACGTCTTGACGAGTCCGCCGCGAGACAGGCCGTTGAAGGCGTCGGGGGCAAAGCCGATGCCGAGCTCCTTGACCAGCTCCTTGTCGAAGCCGCGGCCCTTGAGGTAGTCGCGGGCGGCGGTGCCTTCGTCGCTCAGGAGCAGCTTGTGGTAGTAGTTCGCCGCCGCACTGCACGCTTCGCGAAGCCGGCCGAGGCGATCGACCGTCTCCCTTGATCGGCCACTTCTGGGCAGCTCCACGCCCGCCCAGTCGGCAAGGGTCTGCAGGGCCGTTCGGAAGTCGCAGCGGTCCCGCTCGATGACGAAGTCGATCGCGTTGCCGCCCTTCTTGCAGCCGAAGCAGTAGAAGAACTGCTGCTCGCCGTTAACGCCGAACGACGGCGACTTCTCGTCGTGAAACGGGCATAAGCCGACCATCCGCCGGCCCGCACGCTTGAGGCTGACGGTCTCGCCGACGAGCTGGACGATGTCGACTGCCCCGAGAACGAGGCTCTTGCCGTCGACGAAGTTGGACCCACCGGCTGACACCACGCACACGCTACGACGGCACCGGCGGCGGGGAGTCGCTAGGCTGCCGGCCACGATCCGTGCCAGCCATGAGCGAAACTGCCCGCGAATCCGACGTCGAGAAGCCCACCGCACCCCAACAAGGCGTGCCCGCGAGTGTTCAAACCGCCGTCGAACTCGAGCCGGCCGGCAACGGCAGCGTCCTGCCGCACCCGTACCTTCGGCCTACCGATCAGGCGAGGCGGTCGGAAGTCGTGAGTATCGTCATCCCCGTCTACAACGAAGAGCGAACCGTCGAGCTGCTGGTCGACCTTGTCGTCCGCGCCCCGGTGCCGGGCGGGCTCAAGAAAGAGATCATCTGCGTCAACGATGCCTCGAAGGACGACACGAAGAGCGTTCTGGACAAGCTGCCGACGAAGTATGAGGGCAGGAGCGACGTGACGTTTCAGGTCCACCATCAGGAGGCGAACCAAGGCAAGGGAGCCGCACTGCGTCGCGGGTTCAAGGAGGCAACAGGCGACATCGTCTTGATCCAGGATGCCGACCTCGAGTACGACCCGGCGGACTATGTCAAGCTGCTCGACCCGATCGTCCGCGACGTGGCGGATGTCGTCTTCGGCAGCCGGTTCATCGGCGAGCCGCACCGCGTGCTCTACTACTGGCACTCGCTGGGCAACAACTTCCTGACGCTGATGAGCAACGCGTTCACAAACCTGAACCTCACCGACATGGAGGTCTGCTACAAGGTCTTCCGCAAGGAGGTGCTCGATCGCATCGAGGTCAAATGCGACCGCTTCGGCTTCGAACCGGAGGTGACCGCCAAGGTCGCCAAAATGCGCCCGCGGCTGCGGATCTACGAGGTCGGCATCGCCTATTACGGTCGTAGCTACGAGGAGGGGAAGAAGATCACCTGGAAGGACGGCGTCAAGGCGATCCTCGCGATCATTCGATTCCGATTCACGGATTGACTCTTGGAGCGGCGTCGCTTGCGACGCGTTGATAAGGTGAGTGATTCGCCTCCAACCGCGTCGCAAGCGACGCCGCTCCGGATCGAATTGCTCGTGCGTAGAACAAGCCTGTGCCCGATTTCGCTCCCGTTTACGCCCTTGTCGGAAACGAACCGTTCCTCCAGACGCGTGCGCTGAACGACATCCTCGACCAACTTGGACCCGACGTTCAACGGACCGACATCGACGGTCCTACCGCTGCCGCGAGTGACGTCTTTGACGAACTCCGCAGCCTCGCCATGTTCGGCGGCCAACGGGTGGTCGTTGTCCGCGACGCCGACACGTTCGTGACGAACCATCGTTCGCTCGTCGAGAGCTATCTGGCCGAACCGGCGTGTGAGAACGTGCTGATTCTCAGGCTGCCGAGCTTGCCGAAGAATCAGAAGGTCTACAAACTCATCGACAAGGTCGGCCAGATCATTCCGTGTGCCGAGATGAAGCCGCACGAAGTCAGCCGGTGGCTCGGCAGGCATGCCAAAGACGCCCACGGGCTCCGACTCGAAGCCGAAGCGGCACGACTGCTCGTCGATAACGTCGGCAGCGACCTCGGCGGCCTCGACAACGAACTCGCCAAGCTCGCCCTAGGCGTCGAAGGCGGCAAGGTGACCGCCGACGACGTCGAAGGCGGGGTCGCGTTCCGACGCGAGCAGCAGATGTGGGCGATGACCGACAGCGTCACCCGCGGCGACCCGGTCGGCGCGGTGACGATCTGGCGGCAATTGACCGCGACAGACGCGTCTGCGGAGTTCCGGGCTGTTGCATGGCTTGCCGGCTGGCTGGAGAAGGCGGTGAAGGCGGCGACGCTGCGGTCAACGGGTCGAAGCGTCGCAGACGTGAAACGTCAGATGCGGTTGCCGTCGTTTGCCAAGCCTGACGCGGTAATCGAGTCGGCCACCAGCGTCGGCCTCAAGCGACTTCGGGTCGCCACCGACCAGCTCGCCGCGCTCGACTACGGCATCAAGACCGGCGGGGCAGAGGCTCGTCGTGGGGTGGAGTCGTTCCTGCTCCGACTCGCCAGAGCCGCGGCAGGTCGCTGAGCGTCTTGTCTCACCGCGAAGCCCGCCGCGCCGCCAGGCGAATCCGCTTCTTCTTCGGCTTCCGCGAATCGCTCGCGACGCTGAACGTCCGGTCCGGGCTCTGCTTGCGGACCCACTTGATGAATCCACTCAACCGCGGCGAGTCCCGCAGGGCTCCGACGCTGTCGAAGCCGTCGTCGAGTTCCTTGTTCGTAAACGACGCGTGGATCTGCTTGTGACACGTCCGACACGTCGGCACCCGCACGTCCGCACCACCGCCGCGACTCTTGGGCGTGAGGTGGTGCAGCGTGATCAACCGCCCCGGCACGTCTCGCTGACAAATCGCACACGTCACGTCCTCGTTCGGCTGATACCGTGGCATGGCTGAACGATTGGCAACCCACGTGCCGATGGTCCACAAAGCTGATGAACGCCCTGCGGTTGACCCGCCGCGTGACGTCACTAGCATGCGAGCCCGGCAACGGGAACCCCTTCTGGGGCTATAGTGAAATGGGATCACGCCACCATGGCATGGTGGTATTCCGGGTTCAAATCCCGGTAGCTCCACTGACTTGACGCTTCGCCCTGGTGCGAAGCGTTTCTGTTGGTGCTGTGCAGGTTATTCCCCCAAGCCGCGGGATTTGGATCCCGCGGCTTCATGGTCGGAAGCACCCTCATCTAACCAGCAAACACTGAGGTCTCCGGACGCTCGCGAGGGGCTTCGAGTCCCGTCGTCACCTCGCGGGCCTCGTCGTACATCGCCAGCATCTTCGGCAGGATCGCCTCCATCGAAAGCTCGCGCCGCACGAAGTCTGTTGCGGCGTCACCAAGGCGGCGGGCTTCGGCTTGGTCGGCCAGCACGTCCAGTGCCTTTGCGGCAAGGTCGGCGGGGTCGAAGAAGTCGGCGAGTCGCCCCGTTTCGCCGTCCGTCACCATGTCCCGCACCGGCGACGTGTTGCTCGCAACGATCGGTGCCGCACAAGCCATCGCGTTGACGAGGCTCCAACTCAGGACGAATGGCACCGTCAGGTAGAGGTGGCAGTCGGACGCCGCAAATGCCTCGGCGAGCTCCGACGGCGGCCGGCGGCCGAGGAAGTGGACGCGGCTCTTGTCGTAGCCGCGAACGTCTTCGTGCTCCAGCGTCCAATGCTTAAACGACTTGCCGCCGGTGTGCTCCGTGTCGCCCCCGTAGGCGATGCGATCGGTGCCGAAGACGAGGACGTGAACGTCGTCGCGAGCCTCCAGGATTCGCCGCACCGCCCGCATGAACAAGTCGAAGCCGCGCATCGACTCAAAGCCACGCGAGCAATACGTGACGATCTTCGCCTTCTGCGGCAACTCCACGCCCGCCACCATCCGGGAGGTTCGTTCCCGCGGGTACCAGACACTCGTGTCGATGCCGTCGAAGACGCTTTGAAGCTTCGGCTGATATTCTGCGGGGAATCGAGATTTCTGGAACGGCGTCGGGCAGTAGCCGAGCTGGCAGTTCTGGAGATCCAGCAGAATCATCGCATTGCGACACCGGCTCCGCAGGAACTTTTCCGGCGGCGTAGGCCAATCCAGGTCGTGCCGGAACGTCATGTCGCTCTCGGGATCGTGCCCGAGGTAGAAGTACTCGAAGAGGTTGATCGTCGGCACGGCAGGGAAGAGCTCGCGTAGGAACAACGTGCTGCCGAAGCCGCTGTGCCCGACGATCAGGTCCGGCTCGACGTCCGGCCGACGCAGGAGTGCCCGATAGACGCCATCCGTGTGCCAAACCGCGTTCTCGAAGGTGCGGGAGGTAAAGTGCGTCTCCCGCCGGGCGCCGCCGCGACTCTTATATTGGATCTTCTCCAGCGAACCGTTGCCAATCATCTGCTTGCCGGGTGCAGTCTCGCTGACGAACGTGCACCGCCAGCCGCGTTCACGTGCAAGGTGAGCGGCAACATGTCCGAACTGCGCCGGGAAGTTCGGATGGACGAACAGGACATGCATGGGACGGTTACAGCGACGGTCGGTGGAGCTGGAAGCTATCGGACGTTACAACCTTCCGCACCCTCTGTGGAAATGTCGTAGGTTTCGCCTGCAACGGCCGGACGACCTGATCCGACCGTGCCGAAACCACTGCCTGAGCCGAGAGTCTCAAGCAGTGCGATCGGTGCGACTAGAACACCTATCGACCGTGCCGCACCCGCGGCACAGACGGATGTCCTACGGCCCAAGCTTCGGAGAAAACTGCCATGCAAGAGCTCAAAGCCAAAGACGTCCTGACCACCGGAGAAGTCGCCAAGATCTGCAACGTCGCCCCACGCACCGTCAGCAAATGGTTCGACTCCGGCAGCCTCAAGGGCTACCGCATCCCCGGCTCTAAAGACCGCCGGATTCCGCTCAATCACCTCGTGCGATTCATGAAGGAGCACGACATTCCCCTGGGCGGCTTGAAGACCGGAAACACGCGGGTGCTCATCGTTGACGACGAACGCGACGTGACGGACGTCCTGGAGAAAATCCTTGAGGACGAGGCGCGATACGAAGTCGAAATTGCCGAGTCGGCCTTCGCCGCGGGCGTTTTGGCGGCCCGCTTCAGGCCGAACGTGTTATTCCTCAACGTGCACCTGAATGACGTGTCACCCGATGCCGTGGTCGACCTCGTCCGCAAGCAGCCGGATCTGCAGCTGACGAAGCTGGTGGCCATGAGCGATAAGCTCGACGAGGCGACTGGCCTGCGGCTGACGCGACAGGGATTCGACGCGTTCCTGCAGAAGCCTTTCCACGTGCGTCGGGTCATCGACGCGGTGGAGAAGGCGATGCGGCATAGCTACTGATTCGCTGTCGATCAGGTCTAGCAATCCAAAGCGTTCAGAAGCCCCGCATGCTTATGCGGGGCTTCTAAAGATTTTCGGTGAAAGAAATGTTTTAGACCGTCACCGCGACCGGCTCGTTGCTTGTCCAGACTTTGTCGTTGAACTCCTCCATCGCCTTCTTCAGGCCGTCGACGACGTCGTCGCCGAGCGCCTTCGTCGTGACGAGCGTCTCGCGGACACCGCTGTGGCTTTGGTCGACGTAGGCGAGGAAGCCGTCCTGCCATTCGAGCACACGGCTGACGTCGACCTTGTCCAGATAGCCGTTGGTGGCAGCGTAGATGACCATGACCTGCTGCTCGAACGGCATCGGCTGGTACTGCGGCTGCTTGAGCAGCTCGACGAGCCGGGCACCACGATCGAGCTGCTTCTGCGTCGCCGGGTCGAGCTCAGTGCCGAGCTGGGCGAAGGCTTCGAGTTCGCGGTAGGCGGCGAGGTCGAGTCGGAGTGAGCCGGCGACCTTCTTCATGGCCTTCGTCTGGGCGCTGCCGCCGACGCGGCTGACGCTGATGCCGACGTTGATAGCCGGTCGAACGCCCGCGAAGAAGAGGTCGGGCTCGAGGTAGATCTGGCCGTCGGTAATGGAGATGACGTTCGTCGGGATGTAGGCGGAGACCTCGCCTTCCTGCGTCTCGATGATCGGCAGGGCGGTGAGCGATCCGCCGCCGTTATCGTCGCTGAGCTTGACGGCACGCTCCAAGAGGCGGCTGTGCAGGTAGAAGACGTCGCCCGGGAAGGCCTCGCGACCGGGCGGGCGACGGAGAAGGAGCGACAGTTGGCGGTATGCGGTGGCCTGCTTCGACAGGTCGTCGTAGACGCACAGCGTGGCCTCGCCCTTCCACATGAAGTGCTCGGCCATCGCAGTGCCGGCGTAGGGGGCGATGAACTGCAGCGGAGCCGGGTCAGCGGCGGATGCCACGACGACGGTCGTGTAATCCATCGCACCCTCGCGAGTCAGCACGTCGACGACGCTGGCGACGGACGATTCCTTGGAGCCGACGGCCACGTAGAAGCACTTCACGCCCTTGCCCTTCTGGGCGATGATGGCGTCGATGGCGACGGCGGTTTTGCCGGTCTTGCGATCGCCGATGATGAGCTCGCGTTGGCCTCGGCCGATGGGGATCATGGCGTCGATGGCCTTGATGCCGGTCGCCAGCGGCTCGGTCACCGGCTGGCGGGCCGCGATTCCTGGGGCAACGATGTCCATCTTCCGCTTCTCGGTCGTGCGGATCTCGCCCTTGCCGTCCATCGGGATGCCGAGCGGGTTGACGACGCGGCCGATGAGTTCTTCGCCGACGACGACTTCAAGCAGTCGGCCCGTGCTCTTGACCTCGCCACCTTCTTTGAGCTGGAGGTAATCGCCGTAGATGACGCAGCCGATGGACTCTTCTTCGAGGTTGAAGACCTGGCCGATGATGCCGCCTTCGAACTCGAGGAGCTCGCCGGCCATGGCGTTCTTGAGGCCGTAGACGCGGGCGATGCCGTCGCCGACTTCGATGACGGTGCCGACCTCGCTGACCTTGAGGCGGTCCTCGAAGCCGCTGATCTCGCGCTTGAGGACGGAGGTAATTTCGCTGACGTTGATGGCCATGGTGGGTGAAGGAGCAAGTCTTGTAGGGTGGGCTTCAGCCCACCATCGAGCGTGGTTTGAATGGAACGGTGGGCTCAAGCCCACCCTACGGGTCACGATCGCAATCGTTCCCGCATCGCGTCTAGCTGTCGCTTGACGCTGGCATCGAGGACGGTGTCGCCGACGCGGAGGATCATGCCGCCGATGATGCTGTCGTCGACGTACTGATGCACCACGGCGTCGCGGCCGAGGGCCTTGCCGACGCGGTCGCCAACCTTGTCGAGTTCCGCGTCATCGAGCTTCTCGGCGACCGTCACGTCGACCTCGACCTTGCCGAGCCGCTGATCCAGCACGTAGTCAACGGCATCGAGGATCTGGGCCAGCTGCGACGAGCGGCCGCGGCTGTTGATGACGCTGACGAACTGCTTCAGCAGCGGTGTCGCGTCGGCAAGGGCCTTGTCGATGACATTTTGCCGCTCTTCTTCCGTGATCGACGGGTCGCGAAAGAACGGGAGCAGGTCCGGGTTCTCATTGAGAGCTTCGGCGAAGGCACCGGCGTCGTTGGCGACGGACTCCATTTGGCCCTGCTCGTCCGCCAGCTCGACGAGGGCTTCGGCGTAGGAGAGGGCGGTGCTGCTGTGCTGCGTCTTCATGAGGATGGGGCTGGGGTGAAGACGGATCAGGCCGTGACGTTCTGACTCTTGAGATCGCTCCGCTCGAGTTCGTCGAGGCTGGCGTCGACTAGACGCTGCTGGTCGTCGCTCGTGATGTCGCGGCGAAGGATTTTCTCCGCAACGGCGACGGCCAGTTCGGCAGCCTCGCGGCGGACCTGCTCGACGGCGTCGAGACGCGTCTGCTCGATCTCGCGATTGGCCCGCTCCTTTATCTCTTCGGCATCCTCTTGGGCCTGCATCTTGATGCGGGTCGCCAGCTGCTGACCGTCGGCCTGGGCCTGGGCCATGAGGTCACGCACACGCTGCTCGGCGGTCGCCATCTCGGCCTGGTAGTCAGCCCGCGACTTCTCAGCCTCGGCCCGAGCAGCCTCGGCGGCTTCGATATCGCCTCGAATGCGGCTCTCGCGTTCGTCCAGGCTCTTGACGATCGGCCCCCAGGCGAACTTGGCGAGGACCGCCAGCAGGCCGAGGAAGATGAGCAGGGTGATGACGCTGGTCGCCAGCGTCGCGAAGCCTGGGGCCTCAAACAAGCTGCCGCTTCCGGCCTTCTCGTCGCCTTCAGCGGCGGCGGCAAGGGTGATCGACGGCAGCAACAGGACGGCGGCGATGGTGAGGCGGGCGACAGGCATGATCGACAGGGGCGGTGCGACGGGAAAGCCGCGGACGGCACGGTAGTGCCGGCCGCGGAGGGGAAGCGAGATCGCTTACTTGATGATGACGGCCACGATCGCAAAGAGCGTCGCACCTTCGATGAGAGCGGCGCTGATGATCATGGTCGTGAAGATGCGGCCACCGGCTTCAGGCTGGCGGGCGATGCTCTCGGCGGCGCGGCCGCCGATATTGCCGATGCCCATGGCGGCACCGTACATGAGCAGGCCCAGGCCGAGGCCCAGGCCGAGGATGCCCAGGCCGCGGCCCAAGCTGCTGTCGATGATGGCGCCACGCTGATCGGCGTCGGCGGCGTCAAGTTCGGTCGCGACCGGAGCGACGGTCACGCCGTCCTGAGCGAAGGCGGAACCGGCCGGGAGGAAAATGAGGCCGGCGATGAGAAGGGCAAAGAGTTTCTTCATGAGGAGGTCCTGTTGATCCGTGCGTGGGTCAGACGGGCGAGTCGGGATCGCCAGGTTCAAGCGTCGCCGGACGGGGCCTGAAAGTGGCACCAAACGCGTCCGACCGCGGGGTGGCAATCGGCCCGAACCGACCGCCGCGACGGGTGGTTCATTGTCACCCGGCCATGCGGGCTCCGGCTTCGACGGCCGCCTCGGGCAGCAGGGCGGCATCGTCCATGTCGTTGCTGAGGGCGTGGTCTTCGGCGTGTTCGTCGTGCTCTTCGTGGACGACGAGCAGGCCGATGAACAGCGTCGTCAGGAACATGAAGATGTACGCCTGAAGGAAGGCGACGAAGATCTTGAGCAACATGATGCCGACGCTGCCGGCGATGACGATGAGGCTCACACCTACCCCGCCGACGGGGCCAACGTCGTTGAACGCATCGACCGCCAGCACGGTCAGGATAAGCAGGAGCAACTTGCCGCCGACCATGTTCGCGAAGAGCCGGATCGCCAGAGCCACCGGCTTGACGAACATGCCGATGATCTCGACCGGCACCAGGATCGGGGCCATGTACCAGGGTGCGCCGGCGAGGAAGTGCTTGGTGTACTCCGCGAAGCCGTTGGCCTTGATGCCCGCTACCTGGATCGCGATGAAAGCGACAAAGGCGAGGGCGCCGGTGACATAGATGTTGGCGGTTGCCGCGCCATAAACGGGGTAAAAGTCGATCCCCGTCACGCCGGCAATGCCTCGCTGCAGCGGCTCGAGCGGGAGCAGGCCGAGGAGGTTGTTGAAGAGAATGAAGAAGAAGAACGTCCAGAGGAGCGGGATGTACTGGTTCGTCGCGTGCCCCAGGATCGGCCGGACGACGTCCTCCCGCAGGAACATCATGATGGCTTCAAAGAAGTTGGCCGTCCCGTCCGGGACGGGCTTCTCAGTGCCGGCGGCGGTCGCGTACTTTCGGCCGAGCGGGATGAAGATGGCGAGCATCGCGACCGCCGACAGCAGCATCAGAATGATGTGGCTGTTGATGACGGTAACACCGCCGATCTTGTAGTAGTGCGGCTTGACGCTGTCGATGTAATCGCCGGCGGCCAGGATCGGCAGGCTGGCGAAGGTGGAGCTCAGGAGGTCGGTCATGACGGCGGGGCGGGCATCGTAGAACCTGCAGCGTCGGGATCAACGTTCCCGCGGGTTCGCGACCGGACGACATCGCTCGCCCAAAACGCGTAGCCAGCGACGGATGCCTGGGCGATGGTGAGGAGGACGTACCACGTGCCGACGAAGCCGAACGTGGTCCACGTCGCGAAGCCGAGAAGCCGGACGAACACGAGCACTCCTGCCGCTGCGACAGCCGCTTTGAGCAGGCTGGCGAAGACGACGATTCCGGCATAGCCCGGAAGCGTGTCCTCCGTCGACGTCGCCAACCGCGGAAGAACCCAACGCGTCGCCGGAAAAGAGGCGGCCAGCATCGCCACACCGAGGCCGGTGGTCGCGAGCCAGAGGTGGAACTGATCGAGCCGCAGGCTGACGAGCCATGTCGACAACGCGGCCAAGGCTGCCGCCACCGCGATGACGCGGGTGAGCACCTTCGTCACTTGAACGACTCCTTGGCGAGCTTCACGAGCGCCAGCATGCCAATGGCGAACCCGACGAGCGTGCCGACGACCAGGCCCCACGGCTCCGTACCGAGCCAGTGGTCGATGCCCCAGCCGCCGACGGCTCCGACAAGCACGCCGCCGGCGAACTCGCCGGCCGATCCGGCCAGGCGGTGCCAGGAGGCGGATTCCCGCTGCTCCCGCTCGCGACGTCGGTAGGTCGCGACGAAATCCTCCTTCGGCTCGTCAGGAGGCGGCGTCATGCGGCACGGTAGACGCTCAACGCGACAATGCCTGATCCAGATCCGCAATGAGATCGTCTGCGTCCTCGATCCCGACGCTGAGTCGCACCAACCCCTCGCCGATGCCGGCGGTGCGACGGGCGTCCTCGCTCATGCTGACGTGGCTCATCGACCACGGGTGCTCCCAAAGCGACTCGATGCCGCCGAGGCTTTCAGCGAGGAGGATGAGCTTCGCATTGGGCATCACCCGCTCCGCCTTAGCGTAGCCGCCTTTGAGGTCGAAGCTGACCATGCCGCCGAAGCCGTCCTGCTGCCGCTTGGCCAAATCGTGGCCGGGGTGCTCTTCGAGCCCCGGGTAGTAGACATGGTCGACCTCCGCGTGACTCTTGAGGAACGTCGCGACCTTCATCGCGTTGTTACAGTGCTGGCGGACGCGTGGGCCCAGCGTCTTGACGCCGCGGAGCGTGAGCCAGGCGTCGAAGGGGCTTTGTGCCAAGCCCATCGCGTTGACGACGTAGCCGATGCGGTCGGCGTGCTCCTGACTCGCACTCACCACCGCGCCGCCAACGACGTCGCTGTGACCGTTGAGATACTTGGTGGCGGAGTGAACGACGACATCGACGCCCAGCTCGATCGGCCGCATGAGCGCGGGCGAGAGGAACGTGTTGTCCGCGATCGTGACCAGCTCCTTCTCCTTGGCCACCTCGACGACCTTCGAGATGTCGATGATGTTGAGGAGCGGGTTGCTCGGCGTCTCGATCCACAAGCCCTTCGTCTTCTGCGTGATCGCGTCGCGAATGACCTGCGGGTCGCTCATGTCGACGAAGCTCACGTCGATGCCGAGCTTCGGCATCACGTCGGCGAAGAGTCGGTACGTGCCTCCGTAGATGTCGTGGCCGGCAATGACGTGGTCGCCCGCCTGGAACAGGTTCATGGCGGCCGTCACGGCACTCATCCCGGTGCTGGTCGCACGGCAGTCGACGCCGCCGTCGAGTGCCGCGAGGTTCTCTTCAAGAGCCCGCCGCGTCGGATTGCCGCTGCGGGTGTAGTCGTACGTTGCCGGTTGATTCAGGCCGTGCCAGCCGAAGGTACTGGTGGGATAGATCGGCGTCGTAGCGCTATTGTAGCTGTCGTCCTGATCAACGCCCGCATGCACGCACTTCGTCGCGAACTTCGCGTGGCGGGAGTCGGTTCCTGTTTCAATGGCGGGAGTGCGTTCGTTGATCGCCTGCATGGAAGCCGCAGGGTACGGTGACGCCGTGGCAAGGCGACTTGTCTCGTACCATTTCTTCGCGAAGGTGCTGTCAGAGTGATGAACGCGGAACTTGTCGAAGGCGGCGGGATCATCGACTACGGCACCGCCCGGTACGAGCGTCACGGACTCGTGACGACGCTCGGCATTGCCAGCATCTTGATGGGCTTGTTCGGCTTAATCGGCAGCTTCTTTTGCGGCGGTCAAGTGTGGTTCATCTTCCCGCTCTTCGGCGATCTTAATGCTGCGGCGACTGATGCCGAGGTCCGGCTGACTGAGGCGCAGGCGGCGATCGTGGTGGAAGCGCTCAACGAAACTCAGGAGATGCCGGCGGCGTATCAGCAGTTTCTGCAAAGGATTTTGCCGCACGTCGACGTGCCGCTCGACCCGCTGGACGACGGGACGTGGACCACGGATCACGTTCAATCGCAGATCGCGTCGCCGACGACTCGGGCTACGCCGGCCGGCGAAGCCGTTTACATCGACCTCGTTCCGAGCCGCGGCACGATTGGCGTTTGCTCGCCGAACCGGCTCTGGGCATCCGTCCACACCGACCGCGGCAATCTCATCGAGGCGTCGCTGCAAGGCAACGATTCAATTCTGCTAGGGCACGCTTCGCATCGACCGCTCGGCTTTTGCAATGACCCGACGCAGCGGCGGATCGTGTTGATTTTGAGCGTTCTTGCCATTGCTATCGGCATCGCTTTGGCAACGTGGCTGCTGGTCGCCGGCATCCGTACGCTGGGTCGCCCACCATCGGGACTTTGGATGCACCGCGTCTGGTGGCCGATTAAACTGATGCACGTCGCGATGATCTTTGTGCTGCTCGCGTGGGCGGCGTTGACCTTCGAACAGCCGATCGCCGTCATCACGCCGAACGACGTGTTCGTCCCGTCGAGCGTGTTCGACAGCGTCTTTCCGAATCTGCTCGTTGCGCTGATCGGGATCGCAATCTGGCTCGCCTACCCGGTGGCGGTGTTCATCGTGCTCCGCACGAAGGCGACACGCGCCGCGGCGGAAGTCTGATACGGATCCTGTTTAGTTTGCGCGGCTAATAACCTTATAACTAAGGCAGTCGCAGCGGCACACGCTCTGGAGCACCTCGGGCGTCAACTGGTGCCAATTCTCGTACCCGGCGTCGAGCAAGTGGTCGTAGCCGTCGTAGACCCGGTTGCTCAGGTAGTGCTCCCGCAGGTAGTGCTCCCGCAGGTAGTGCTCCCGCAGGTAGTGCCACAGCCGCTCGACCGGGTTGAGCTCCGGGGCGTAAGGCGGCAGGAAGAGGATCGAGACGCCCTCGGGCACGACGAGCTTCCTGCTCGTGTGCCAGCCGGCTTGATCCATGATCAACAACGCGTGGTCGCCCTCCTCCAGGTCGCCCGCCAGGCGGCTCAGGAACAGCTCGAACGCCTCAACGTTCACCTCCGGGGCCAGAAGCGTCGTGCTGGCTCCCGCCGCCGACTCGACCGCGGCGTAGAGGTACGCCCACTCGTACTTGGTCTGCCTGACCGCCGTCGGACGCGTGCCCTTCTTGGCCCACACGCGGGTCATCGTCCCCTTCTGTGAGCAGGCGAAGCCTGCTCGTGGCCGAAGCGGGCCTTGTCGAAGAAGAACGTCCGCATCCGACCGCCGAAGGGCTCGATGGCATCGCGAGCTTTGCGGGCAAAAAGGGGGGCAGGTCAGGCTTTGCCTGCCAGACCTGCTCGCGGAACCTCTTTTGTGCCTCCTCGTCGGCGTTCTCGTGTCGGGGCCGGGGGCACGAGCAGGCTTCGCCTGCCTTGTGGAGGCTGCCGTAGCCGAGGCGCTGCAGCCGGCAGTAGACGCCGTTTAGCGTGTAGCTGACGTCGAACTCCAGCTCCAGGATCGCTGCCACGTCTTTGCCACGCAGGGTGCAGACGCCGTCGGCTTCCGTGGGACCGGCGTCGAGCCGGGCCAGGAACGCCGCCTCCTGCTCCCGCGGCAGGCGTTGCCGCCGGCCCGGCTGGGGCGTCGGCGGCAGGCCGTCGATCCCGCGGGCGCGGTAGCGGTAGCACCAGTCCTGCACGTCCCTTCGGCTGCGGCCGAGCTTGTGGGCGATGACCGGTGCCTCTTCGCCGCCCAGCGCCAGCAGCACGGCCCGGTAACGGTCGCGGAGGCGGGCGAGCTTTTCGGTCCGCACGAGTTGGGCCAGCCGCTGGCAGTCGCCCGCATTGCGTTCTGTGATGTTCATGCCGTCGGTCTACCCAAGCCGTCGGTCTACCCAAGCCGTCGGTCGAGCGCGAGCGGCGCGCGGACAACGGACAGGTTCCGTGTTTTTTTGACGACCTGCTGGTAGAAGTCGCTGACCCGCTCCGCCAGAACGTCCCACGCGTAGTCGGCCCGAACGTGCGCCCGCTGCAGGTCGGCGACGCGTTTGCGTTCCTCTGAGTCGGCGAGCACGCGACGAAGCCGCTCGACCAGCGCATCGACGTCACCGACCGGGAAGAGACAGTCGCCCGTCTCGCTGCCGTCGAGGAGCAGGCGGTGGGGCGGGATGTCACTGGCGATCACGCAGCTTCGCCGCTCCATGGCTTCGAGCACGCTGCTGGGCAGGCCTTCAAGTTCGCTCGTCGTCACGTACGCCGCAGCGAAGCGGAAGAGTGTCTCCAGCTCATCGCCCGTGCGTTGGCCGGCGAAGACGACACCGTCGCCGGCGTTGGCTTTGAGCTGTTGCATCCACGCGTTGTTCGGCCCCTCGCCGACGATTACGACGCGCACGCCGAGCTGCTTCTGGGCGGCGACGAGGTCCTCTGTCCGCTTCTCCTGCACCAGTCGGCCGATGCTCACGACGAATCGGCCCGGCTCGATCTTCAGCTCGCGAAGCACCGCCTCGTCCGGCTCGAACGGCGCGTCGTCCGGCACGATGCCGTTGGGCAACACGGTCGTCTTCAGGCCGTAGGTCTCGCGGTAGTAGTCTGACAGGTACGGAGCGCACACGGCCACCGCGTGACTCGCCCTCACCATCCGCTTCTCCGCGTGCCGGATCACCTTCGCCCCGAGGCCGAGGGGCGTCTGTTGCCATTTGGCCCGCTGCCAGTCGAGACCGTGGACGTGGCTGATGACCGCCGCACCGCTTTGCCTGGCCATCGGTGCGAACATCTGCGGCGGCAGAGCGTGCAGGGCGACGACATCGAAGCCTTGCCGACTGGCGTGTCGCACGCTCGTCCACGTGTGCGACAACGTCTCCGCTGAAGATCCGCCGGGAGCCGAGGTCGTGATGAGCCGAATGCCCTTGTGTTGTGTGTCTTCGGCAACTCCCGGCCGGCAATAGGCGACGACGTCATGACCCAACGCGGCGAGTCTCGGCAGCAGCTCTTCCCAAATCCGCTCAACGCCGCTGTAGTGGCTCGGCATGCCGCGTCCGCCGATCGCCGCGATCTTCAAGCCGGTCATGCCGCCTCCCGGTGCCGGTCCAGCGCCCGTTGGTACGACGCTGCGAGTCGCCGGTAAAAGACCTCCGGATCAAATTCCCGCCGCGCTCGCAATCTGGCCGTCTCGCCGAGCCGCACCGCCAGGTCGTCGTCCGTCCAAAGCCGCCGCATCTTCGCCGCCAGATCCGCGGGATCGGCCGGGTTGCAGATGAGCCCCGTCACTTCGTCGAGCACCACCTCCGGCAGCCCACCCATCCGCGTCGCAACCACCGGCGTGCCGACGCCTTGCGCCTCGCTCGCCACAATGCCGCTCGCTTCGTACCACTCGCTGGGCACCACGAGGAACCGAGCGTTGCTGAAGAACGCCGGCAGTTCGTCGCGCGACAGCTTGCCGACGAATTCGACGTGCTCCGGGGCCGTCTTCTCGATCCCCGGCATCGGCGACGGGTCGCCTGCGATCTTCAACACAATTCCCGTCCGTCGCGCCGCCTCCATCAGTGTCGCCAGTCCCTTTTCCGGTGAGATCCTGCCGACGAACGCTGCGTATCCAGCTGAACCCTTTGACTCTGGATCATAAGTCTCTTGCTCCACGACATCGGTGAAGTCGGGCAAGACGTGCATCGTCTCGGGGCGAAATCCCGCTGCGATGTAGTGGTCGCGAACGAAGTTGCTGCACGGCTGGAACAGCGTGACGCGGTCCCGAAAGACGCCCCGCATCCTCGCCGCTACGTTGCGGATCGCGAAGGCGGTGCTCCAGATTCGGTTCTCCTTGCAGCCATGGATCGTCGCCCAATACTCGCGGCCGCCGAGGCACTTGGTGCAAACCTTGCCGTCGCGAATGTGCTGGCCCGCGGGGCAGGTCATCTTGTAATCCGCCAGCTTCATCACCACCGGCACGCCACGTCCGCCATACGCCTCTCGGCAGCCGTCGATCGCGCTCGGGCTTACCAGCGGCCAGATGTTGTTGAGGTGGACGAGATCGATCGAGTCCGCCTCGATCATGCGACGCATGTTGTCTGCCGCTCGCTTGGAGTAGATCGCCGTGCCGAAGGCGGCCAGCTTCTGCTTGGCCGTCACAACGTCGGCATTGTCGCGCTCGTGCGTCGATACGTGGTGGCCATGGCCCCGCAGGATGGTCGTTACGCCGCGAAAGAAGACCTCGTAGCCGCCGGGACCGAGGTGGTGGTTGTTGACGTTGAGCACCCGCAACGGCTCGCCACGGTCGTTGAGCACCGTGTCGGCTTCAGGGGCGTTCCACGTCCGGGGAATTGGCGGTTCGTCGAGAAGAAGTGTCATGAAAGAAGGTGCTCGTACAGCTCGACGTGCTTCGCCGCCACGGCCGGCCACGACAGCGATGCCGCCCAAGCCGACGCCCGCTCGCCTAGATTGCCCGGCCGATCGCGAAGCTCCACCAGTGCATCGGCCAACGCGCCGACGTCCTTGGGCGGAACGAACGTCAAGTGGTCGCAAGCGGCGAAGTTTGCCGACGTCGTCGGACCGTTCGTCGTCACCGTCGGCAAACCGTGCGACAAGCACGTCAGCAACGCCGAGCGATTCGGGCCCGCGCCGCTTTCGTACGGCAACGCTGCAACGTCGCACGCGTGCAACGTCCGGCTCACCTCCGCCGCATCGGCTCCGCGAACCCAAATTGCTTCTCGCTCCAGTCGCTGCTGCAACGTCGGCCGCCAGGAAGCGTCGCGGTCGAAGTCGCCGATGATAATCGGCCGAAGCTCCGCCTGGCCTGCGGCGTCGAGCAGGTCGGCCACGCCCTTGTGCGGGTAGATCAACCCGAAAAACGCAACCGCCTTCTCGTCCGGTTGCAGGCCGAGCTCACGTCTGCGTTCGTCTCGATCTTCAGCCGTCGTCGCGAGCGTCACGACGTTCGGCGCGATCGGGATCGTGATCGGCTTCACCGCCGACAGCGGCCGGACGAGGCGCGACCATTGCCGCAACGGCTTGGCGTCTTCGGCATCGACGGCGACGGCCGCATCGAGCCCGCGGGTCAGCAGCGTCGCCCGCACCCGCCACCGCGTACGCATCGACCGCCACTCGTGAAACGTCGCCACCGTCTTGCACCGCTTACCCAGAGCCCGCGGCAGGTGGTTCAGCAACATGCCACGCCCGCACGCCACACCAGGGTACTGCACGTGCACGATGTCGAAGCCGTCGCAAACTTCCAAGGCTTCAGTCAAGCCGCCCGTCGTCCAATCACGGATGATGCGGTGTTCATCATCACAAGCCGAAGCCGCATAATCGTTCGTCAACACGTGTGTCTCGCAAGACAACACTTCCTTGAGTCGCTTTGTGTAGTCGCCGACGCCGTTGACGTCGGGCGGATAATCCGCAGTCACCAGGAGCACTTTCACGTCGGCTCCTCTCGCCAGATGGCCGCGTGCGACAGGAGCGTGAAGAGCGTCAGCGTGATGAACTGCGCGTGCGTGAAGGTCGACTCCAGCAGCCCGTGAGCCAAAGCCGCCGATGCCAGTGCCAGCGTGAAAGCGGCGTCGGGCGACCACAAGCCGGTCCACTGTCGGCCGCGTGTCAGCCAGACGATCGACCCGCCGAGGATCGCCAGCGGCCACGCGATGACGCCGACAAGGCCGAGATTCAGCCACGCTTCGAGATACGCGTTGTGGCCCTCGCTGATCGTGAAGCCGGTGTGCCGCGAGACACCCAGCGTCCGCTCGGCAGACCAGAACGTGTCGTAGCCGTGGCCGACAACGGCGCGGGTCGGATCCAGCGTCGCCTGGTCGATGGCGTAGGCCCAGATCTCGGTGCGTCCGGTGAGCGTGCCGACGCTTGCCGTGTCGCGCCCCATCAACGCCGCTTCCCAGACCGGCCCGAGGATGCCTGTGTGGTAGAGGAATGCACCGCCCGCCGCGACGATGCCGCCGATGATGAGAG
>CAYMAS010000015.1:21094-78035 GCA_964388485.1 uncultured Tepidisphaerales bacterium
TGACGCCGGATTCGGGCGGGCTGGGTGAATGCCAGCAGTTGATCGAGGCGGGATCGATGCTTGCCGCCGCCGATGATGAGAGCCGCCGCCGCCCGGCTCGGCCGGAGCATCAGCGACGCCTGAATCGACAATGCCACGCACGCAATCGCCAGCGACGTCCGGCTTCGCGTCATCCAGAGCACCAGCATCGCAGCGATCAGCAAGGTCCACCGCCAGAAGGCGGCCTTGCCACGGAAGCCGTGCGTGCCGATGCCGTGGAGCATGACGAGTGCGAGCAGGAAGGCGTTGAGTCCTGCGTGATTCGGGCTGCCGGTGCCGGCAAATCGCCACGCCTCGCTTCCGGAGAGGTTTCGGTAGGCGAACTCCGAGGCGACGCCGATGAGCAGCACGACGCCGGCGTAGAGGCCGGCGGCGAAGACGATGTCGCGTGGCCGGTAATGCCGCACGAGCGTCGCCGTCACCGTCCACATCGCGGTGAAGATGACGAGGCGTTTGGCGGTCAGGCCGCGGTCGTCGCTCCAGAGAATCGACAGATACGACCAGGCGACGATAGCGACGAGCGGGTAGAGGACCGGCCAGTGGAGCGTGCGTCGACCGATCCGTCTGGCAGGCAGGATGAGCCCGAGCGTGCCGAAGGCGGCGAGCAGGAGAAACCCGACCTGCCGCAGAGACCCGCCCTGGGCGACCTGCTCCGCATAGCCGCTGAGGTCGGCGTTGCCATCATCACGCCACAGGACCGGCGCATGGACATTCTGCGTCGCGATGAAGAAGCAGCCGAACAGGAACAGGCCGATTAGCCACCGCTGCAGAGTCGGCGTCTCGTCGTCGCTCGGGTTCGGCAGGAGCGTCATCACGTCGCTCCCTTCGTCATGCGTAGGAACGCGATCACGCGGTACAAGTTCGAAACGGCCAGGCTCGCCAGCATCACGCCGGCCGCGCCTCGGATGCCGTTTGTGTAGATGGCGATCGAGCCGGGGCCGAGCATCATCACGAGTGCAAGAGAGTTGGCGATGACGTCGTGCCTGGCTCCGCCACGGGCGAAGAGAGCTCGGCTGCTGGCGAAGCCGAAGGCGTGCGTCAGACTGGCGAGCGCCAGGATCGAGACGACCATGCCGAAGCCGTCGTACTGGCCGTCGTAGAGCTTGAGGAACCACTCGCCGCCAAAGAACGCGGCCGTCGCGTAGGGCGTCATGAGGAGGACGAACAGCCATGTCGACTTCGTGACGAATCGACGCAGCTCGTCTGAATCCGGCCGCGCTGCGACCTCGGCGACTGCGGGCCCGATGAGATTCTGAACACCCATCAGCATCGGGTTGGCAATCGCGCCGATGGCGAAGCAGGCGGTCCATGGCCCGACCGCCGCGGCACCGCTGATGCCGCCGATGAGCCACGGATAGCCGTGCGTGCCGAGGGTCCAGATCAGGCCGCTAAGGAAGATCCAGCGGCTCAGCCGCCACGTGGTCGACAGGTCGCCCAGCGTCTGACGCAGGTTGATCTGGAAGTCGCCGCGTCGCACGAGCAGCATGCCGACGGCGGCCAGAAGGTTCGCGCCGCCGAGGACGAGCAACGCAGTCCACGGGACGAGTTGGTCCGTTTGCCACAGCCAACCGAGGCCGCCGATCTGGAGCAGTGCGACCGTCGCGTCGAGCGGCAGGGCGAAGGTCGATTTGCCGGTAGTGAACAGGAAGATTCGCGTGAAGTGCCTCGCCAGCAGAGCCAGCGTTGCGAGTGCGAGGCCGACGAAGAGGAGCTTGCCGGTGACGATCCACGCGACGAGGCAGCCGACCGCGAGCAGCGAGCCGAGGCCGCTTGTGTGCAGGAGCGACGAGCCGTTGAAGACGCGTCGTCGGTCGCTCGGTTGCTGGGCCAGCAGTACCTGGTGCGGCGTCGTGATGACGGCGTGGAGGGCCTCGGTGGCAAAGAGCAGGCCGGCGAAGGCCATGCCGAAGACGCCGAATTCGGTCTTGCTCAATTCGCGGCCGAGCAGGACGGTGGTGGCGAAGTTGGTGCTGCTGACGAGTGCCTGATCCCCCAGCGACATACCGAGCCGCAGGCCACGCTGTGCGTGTCCGGCGAGCTTCTGTCGCGTGGGTAAGGCATGAGCGATCAGCATGATCGTGGAGCGGACGACGCGATCAGACGCGGTCGTAGATCCAGCCGGGCACCGGATAACGACGCTTGTTGAGGACGGCGACGGCGACGTTGGCTCCGCTCCGCTCGAGCCGCTCGACTGCACGGGCGGCGGCTTCGCGACGCAGGCCATCGGCTTCCATGACGAGCACCGTCACCTCGGCGAGTGCGGCGAGTCGCGGCCCGGCTTCATCACCGATCCCGTTGCCCCCGGCGCGGCCGGTGGTATCGAGCAGGTCGAACACGGGCGGCAAGTCGAGCACGACGTGCCGATACCGACGCCGCGCGACGTCAAGAATGCGGCGGACCTCGGTGGTGCGGGTGACGTTGATCGACAACTCGTCGAGACCGCGAGCTGGCGTGGCGATGACGTCGGGCAACGTCGGCTTGCCGTCGCTGTCAACTTTGGGACTCAAGCCGACGCCGGTGCGGCACTTGAGCAGGAGGCTCGGCAGCTTGTCGCCGATGTCGCCGTCGCGTCGTTCGGTGTCTTCGAGCACGCGTTCGGCCAAAACGCCCGCAAGGTGAGCGGCGACGGTGCTGGTGCCGGCATCGGGTCGGGCGGCGACGACGGCAAGACTCGGCGGGACGCGGTTACCCCGGTCGGCTCGCTCGCCGTCGAGAATGATCTGCTCGACGAGTCCGCGGGCACTCCGCCAGACGGCACTCGACGCGGCGGGTCGGTGGTCACGGTTGGCGATCTGCAGGTTCGGCCGCTCGTCCCGACGACGCCACGCCGCGGCATCGCGTGCGACGGCCCAGGCCATCAGGCGAACCGACCGTCCGACGCGACGCTTGGGCTGGGCCAGCGGCTCGTACTCGGTTCGCTCTTCGGGTTCGGCGTCTTGGACTTCTTCGTCTTCTAGCGACAAGCCGGTGTCGAAGCCACCCGCGTACGCCGGAGCAACACGTGGCCGCGTGATCGCCTTCGACTTAGCGAAGGGCGAGGTGATGAGGCTGACGGTCTTGTTGCCGAGCCAGATACAGAGGCGGAAAAGCTCACGAATCGATGTCGCCAGGATGTACCGACCTGCCGAGAAGACGCCGCGTGCTTGACGCCGCGTGCCGGCGGCGACGTCGGTGCTGCGCCGGCCTGCAGTGCCGAAGAGGGTGCGGATCGACTGGAGAATGTCGTCGAAGTAGTCGGCCGATCCCTTGGCGACGACTTGCCCGCTTTTGAGCTTCGGGATGCTGATGCACGCACCAGCAAGGTGCGACGCAGGCTCGCCGACGCGGAGCAGGTCGTCCGGCCGGGCCACGTCGTGATCGAGCGCGTCAGCCGCGAAAGCGACGCCGACCGATGCGAACGCGGCCATGCAGAGGCCCGCGATCAGGAGAATCGGCCGGTTGGGTCCTTCAGGTGATACCGGCAAGTTCGCCGGCACGCTGATGCTGACATTGCTGATTTCCGCCTGCTGCAGCTCGCGATCCATGCGGGCAACGCTGTAGGCCTTGGCGAATTCGCCGAGGTCGTTCTCGACGAGACGGGCTTCGCGTTCGAGTTCGTCGATCGTCAGCTGCGCGTCGTTGATCGTTGCGAGGCCGCCGCGGGCTTCGGCGAGATCGGCTTCGAGTCGCACCAGCTTCGCCTCCAAGGCCTCCGCACTGGCCTGCTCCGTCTCGACGCGGAGCGACAACTGTTCGCGAATCGGATTGACGCTCACCGTCGTCTCCGCCGCCACCGTCGCGTCGGCGAGCAGTCGCTCTGCCTCGGCAATCTGCGCGCGGACGTTCCTGACCTTCGGGTCGTTCTCGAAGAAGCGGCTCGATAGATCCTGCTCTTCGAGACGAAGCTCAGAGATGCGTGTGCGGAGCGTCTCGATCGAGCTGTTGGGCGAGCCGGTCGTCTGCTGCGTGACGACGTTCGTCGGCATGCTCTCGAGCCGATCCTGCAGCCGACTCGCGGTCGCGACGGCGGCGGCGCGTTCGGCCCGGGCGGCGTCGACTTTTGATTCGAGGTCGCCGATGCGGTTGAGCAGGATCCCACGCTGCACGGTCACGTCGGCGACGCCGGTGGCGTCCTTGTACTCGCGAAGTTCCTTGCGGACGCGGCGAAGCTCGGCCTCGGCGTTCACACGTTGCTCCTCAAAGAAGCTCGTGCCGCTGGCGCTGCGGAAGACTCCCTGGCGGACGCGGCGGAAGTGGTCGCCGTAGGCCGCGACAACGTCGTGGGCGAGATACGGGTCGGTCGACTCGAACGAGATGTTGAGGTTGTTCGAGTTCGGCTCGACGGCGACGGCGACTTCCTTCTTAAGGAAGTCGGTTGCTTCGGCGATGGCGGTGTCGGTGGTCGGGTGCTTGGCGTCGATGAGCCGGTCAGGCCCCAGGTCGCGAGCGACGGCTTCGGCGACGGCTCGGCTGCCGAGGAGGTCGACCTCCGTGTTGAGCTCGTTGTTCCGATTCTGCATCGGCCGGGCGAATTCGCCGATGGTCGCAGACGGGTCGATGCTGCCCGACTCTCGGCCGAGGCCGACGGTCAGCTTGCTTTCGCTGCGATACGTGTTCGGCAGCAACACCGCCGCCGCAGTAGCCAAGCCCGCGACGCCGGCGAAGGTGACGAGCGACTTGCGCTTGTGCCGAAAAAGCACGTACAAAACGTCACGCGGCGAAAAGGCGCTGCGTTGACGAACAACGTCACGCGGCTGCGGCACTTCGACTTTGGGAGAAGGTTTCTTGCTCACGAGAATCTGCCTTAGTCGAGGGTCGAGTCAATGCCGTAGGTGGTGTCGCCCAGCTGGCGAGTGACCTGCAGGCCGTTGGGAATCACGCCGCCGACGTATTGCTCGACGAAGTTGTTGACGTTGGCGATGGCACTGCGGGGCACGTGCACCGTGTCGCCGGGAGCGAGATAAAACGGTTCCGTCACCTCGCCGCGGATGACGTCGCGCAGGTCGACGCGATAGCCGACGCGGCTGCCGTCGACGTTCCGCATGACGATGACGTGGCCGATCGCGCTCGTCTGCGGGTCGTACCCGCCGGCCAGCGTGAGGGCTTCGAACACGTTGAGATCCGCCGGCATCGCGACGGCGCCGGGCTGGCGGACTTCGCCGCTGACGAGCACGCGGCGAGCAAGTGACTCACGGACGATGACGGTGATCGTCGGGTCCTTGACGAACGTTGCGTAGGCCCGTTCCAGGTTCGCCCGCAGCTCTTCCGGTCGCTGACCTGCGACGATGACCTCGCCGACGAGTTGCAGCGAGACTGCACCGTCAGGGCGAACCCGTTGCGTCTCGTTGAGCTCCGGAGCGCTGTAGAACTTAAATTCGATCACATCGCCCGCCGCCAGAACCGTCGGGGCCGTGGTCACGACCGGTAGTGCCTTGTCGCGGTCGAGGGCCTCGACGCTCGTGCAGCCTGCGACGAGGCAGATCGGCAACAGGGCCAGCAAGTGGCGAAGGTGGCGTGGCGAGGGTTTCATGCGAAGGCTCCGCTTCTTGCGTCGCCTCGATGCCGCCGTCACTTGAGCCGCGACCGTCAGAAGCCGCGTTTGAGAAAGACCGCCGGCAGCGTCTTGGCGAGCAGCGTCAGGTCGTGCACCACGCCGCCGAGCCCGCGACTCCGGCCGACGTAGCGAAGGTCCATCCGCATCCAGTCGTCGAACAACACTCGGCTGCGACCGTGAACTTGCCAGATGCACGTCAGGCCCGGCGTCACGTCGAGGCGGCGTCGCTGCCACGGAAGGCACGCGTCGCTCTCGCTCGTCGGCAACGGCCGCGGACCGACAAGCGTCATGTCGCCGCGAACGATGTTCCACAGCTGCGGCAACTCGTCCAAACTCGTCTGACGCAACAGTCGGCCGAACCTAGTCACCCGCGGATCGTGTCGGAGCTTAAATGCCGGCCCGTCCTGCTCACTGCCGACGCGAAGATTTATCTCCTCCATCACCTTCTCAGCGTCGACGACCATCGTTCGGAACTTGGCGATCCAGAAGACGCGACCGCCGAGGCCCGTCCGCTGCTGCCAAAAGATCGCCGGCCCGCGGCTGTCGAGCTTGACGAGCATCGCCACGAGCAGCATCAGAGGCGACAGAATCACGAATGCACTACCCGCGGTCGCCAGGTCGACCGCACGCTTCCACGTCGGCAAAGGGCGGCCGAAGCGCGTCGTTTGTGAGGGCATCTCGATCGCTGGCTCGGCGGTATCGCCTTTGTCAGGTTGCTCGGGATACGTCGTTACCGTCCAGAGCGGACGGTCGGCTTCGGGCATGCGATCGACCACGCTTTGAGCGAACGACATGGCCCCCCTTCTCGTCGTTTCCGGCAAAAGGACCGCGTAGCAGTGGCGAGCTCCCTGGCTCAGGCCGACGCAGTGCTCGCGAGGTGCCGGGCCGAACTCATCCGTCTCGCGTTTGCGGACGTTGAGGATCTGGGCGAGCTGCAGTGTCGTCCGATGACCGCTGGTAGCGAAGACGACAACGGTGAAGAGCCGCCCGCTGCGATCAGCGAGAAGTCGGTCACGATGGATGCGACGCCGCACTTCCTGCCGGCTCGGGAGGTCGACGTGAATCTTGGGCCGCTTCATGCGACTCCAGAAGGTTCGGCCGATACGGGAGACGGGGCGAGATCGTTCCTGAGGTGCGTTGGGATGGGCGTATGACGGGTTCTCGAGCAGCATTGTCCCTGGATCTCCGGGTAAGGAGTGCGACTCCTGACAGGCTGCGTGGTGCAGCGTGTCGCGGCGGTGGGGCGATCGGCCTGGGCGGGAGCGCTGGCTGCAGCCCCCTCAGGCTGCAGCCGCACTCCCTAGGCCGCGGCTTTCTCCGTTGCCGCCACCACAGTCATGACATCCGTTACAGCTTCCGGCCCATTTTCCTCCAAACGGGCGGGCTTATCGGGCTCGTCGGCCACAAGCTACGAGCGAGAACCAGCCCCGCCAACGCGTCTGCGGCTCCAAACCCTGAAAACGCCACGTTTCGCGTGCAGTTTGTAGCGAATGCGACCAACATGGCGATGCGGCGGGGTGGAGAAGCACAGCCTGCAGCCTCGCGATACAGCGTCTGGTAGACGCGGAGCAACATCACCAGCTAAGGCGCCCGGATCAGAGCGTCGATGCCACCCGCAAGCGGCGACCGATTCGTCGCGAAACCACATGGTCACGCTCAAGCAATCCTCTTCCGCCGTCGGCGGCTTTCCGTGCCGACTCTGCGGAGAACCCGTCACCCGCAGCTTCGCCGACCTCGGCGTCCACCCGTTTTGCCAGCGTCACGTCGAGCCCGACGTCTACTACGACGCGGAGAAAACGTACCCGCTCCACGCCTTCGCCTGCGACACGTGCCGACTCGTCCAGCTGCCTGACGGGCCCGATCCCGCGGAGATCTTTAGCGACTACGCGTTCTTCTCTGGCTTCAGCGAAACCTGGAAGCAGCACAGCCGCGACTACGCAGGCGAGATGATCGAGCGGCTATCGCTTACGAGCGACTCGCTCGCCGTCGAAGTCGCCAGCAATGACGGCACGCTGCTCAAGCCGTTTCGTGACCGCGGCATTCGCGTGCGTGGCATCGAGCCCGCACAGAACGTGGCCGATGTCGCCAACGACAACGGCGTGCCGACCGAGTCGTTCTTCCTCGGCACCGCGACCGCGGAGCAGTTCGTTCTTCGAAACGGTGCAGCCGACGTCGTCGCGGCGAACAACGTGCTGGCCCACGTGCCGGATCTCAACGACTTCGTCAGCGGCCTCGCGACGCTGCTCAAGCCGAACGGCGTCTTGACCGTCGAATTTCCCCACGTCCGCCGGCAACTTCAAGAGAACCAGTTCGACACGATATACCACGAGCACTGGAGCTACTTCTGGTTCTCGACCGCCAAGCTCGCCTTCGAGCGGCACGGCCTACGCGTCTTCGACGTGAAGCTCACCGAAACCCATGGCGGCAGCGCCCGTTGCTACTGCTGCCGGGAGAACGCCCGCTTCGAGACAAGGCCAACGGTTGCCGAGCAACTGAAGCTCGACGCCGACGCCGGTCGGGAAGACGTCGCGACGTACGACGACTTTGCCGAAACCGTGCGCGAGGCCAAGCGGAAGCTGCTCTCGTTCCTCATCGACGCCAAGCGCCGCGGCAAGTTGGTGTGTGCTTACGGCGCGCCCGGCAAAGGTAATACGCTCCTGAACTACTGCGGCATCGGGACGGACATGATCGACTTCACCGTCGACCGCAACCCGAAGAAGCAGGGTAACTACCTGCCCGGCAGCCGAATCCCGATCAAGAATCCCGACGCGATCGCCGAGGCGAAGCCGGACTACGTCCTGATTTTGCCGTGGAACCTTCGCCACGAGATCGCCGACCAGATGTCACTCATCCGCCAGTGGGGCGGCCGTTTCGTGGTGCCGATTCCGACGGTCGAAATCTTCTAGTACAGGAGTGAGGAGTGAGGAGTGAGGAGTGAGGCAGACTCAGATCGTGATCCTCACGCCCTTTCCATCCTCTGCCTTTCCTCTGCCTCTCCTCTGCCTCGCTCCCCACTCCTCGCTCCTCGCTCCTTCTCCGCCATGATCCTCTCCGACCACAAGACCCTGACCGCAGCCGACGTTGTTCGTGAAGACGCGGAGTACATGCTCCGCCACCTGAGCGACGAGTTCGAGCGGATGAAGGGTGACAAGCTGCTCATCACCGGCGGGGCCGGGTTCCTCGGCTACTACCTGACGCACGCCGTTGCCGCTTGGAACAAGACGGCCAAGAAGGACGACCAGATCGCCCTAACGGTGAGCGACAACTTCATGCGTGGCACGCCTGATTGGCTCGACGAAATGAAGGACGCTCAAGGCGTGTCGCTCATCAAGTGGGACGTCCGCGACGAGATGCCCGCGGCGTTGCGGGAGGCGAGGCTCGACTGGGTCATCCACGCGGCAAGCATCGCGAGCCCGACGTTCTACCGGGCCCGGCCGATTGAGACGATCGACGCCAACATCGGCGGCTTGCGGCAGTTGCTCGACCTGGCTAACACGCAGACGCCCAAGCCGAAGGGCATCCTGTTCTACAGCTCCAGCGAGATCTATGGCGATCCGCAGGTCATCCCGACGCCCGAAGATTACCGCGGGAACGTCAGCTGCACCGGCCCGCGGGCGTGTTACGACGAGGCCAAGCGGTTCGGCGAGACGTTGTGCGTCGTCTTTGCCAAGAGCTGCGGGTTGCCGGTCAAGGTGGCCAGGCCGTTCAACAACTACGGGCCTGGGTTGAAGCTCGATGACCGTCGCGTGGTCAGCGACTTTGCCCGCGACATCCTCGCTGGCAACGACATCACGATGCTCTCCGACGGCACGGCCACGCGAACGTTCTGCTACGTCGCGGACGCGGTCATCGGGTACTTCAAGGTGCTTGTCAAGGGCGAGCCGGGCGAGGCATTCAACATCGGCATCGAGGAGCCGGAAGTGAGCGTTGCCGATTTCGCCCGCGCCATGGCCACGGCGGCGGTCGAGCTCTTCGACTACAAGGGCGGCGTCGTGACGGCCCCGCCGCCTGATGCGGATTACCTCAAGGACAACCCGAATCGTCGCTGCCCCGTCATGACCAAGGCCCGCGAGCAACTTGGGTTCGAACCGAAGATCGACCTGAACCAAGGCCTTCGCAAGCTGCTCGCCTGGTACGCCGACCATCCGGCGACGGACGAGGAACAAGTCCCCTCTAAGGCGGCCTGACATGCCACTGAACGTCACCATCATCGGCACCGGCTACGTCGGCCTTGTCAGTGCCGCCTGCTACGCCAAGCACGGCCACCGCGTCACCTGCGTCGATGTCGACCCGGCGAAGATCGACAGCGTCAACGCGGCAAAGAGCTTCCTGCACGAACCGGGGCTCGAAGCACTTCTGCAGGCGACGGTGCCGGACCGGCTCATGGCGACGGCTGACCTCGATGCCGCCGTGTCGGAGGCGGACCTCGTCATGGTCGCGGTCCCGACGCCGTTCAATGCGGCGACGGGGCAGATCGATCTGTCGTACGTCCTTCGTGCTGCGAAGGCGATCGGCAACGCATTGCCGACGGATCGGCGAGTCAGCGTGATCCTCAAAAGCACCTGCGTTCCCGGCACCGCCGTCGGGCCGTTTCGCGATGCCGTCGCCACCGGTGCCCGCGGCGACATCGGCATCGGGTCGTGCCCCGAGTTCCTCAGCGAAGGTACGGCGGTCGACGACTTCCTGAACCCCGACCGCATCGTCCTCGGTGCGAGTGACGAGCAAGTAGCCCGGCACCTTCGCGACCTGCACGCCGGCTTCGGCGACGTGCCGAGGCTCGAGACGACGCCGACGACGGCCGAGGCGATCAAGTACGCGAGCAACGCCTTGCTCGCGACCTGCGTCAGCTTCGCCAATGAGGTCGCCAATGCCTGCGAAGCGGCGGGCGACGTCGACGCGAACGATGTCATGCGCGGCGTGCACCTGTCGCGATACCTGACGAACAACAAGGAGACCGCACCGCTTGCGTCCTTCCTCCTGCCCGGCAGCGGCTACGGCGGGTCGTGTCTGCCCAAGGACGTCGCGGCGTTGGCCGGCTTCATGCGGCAGCGGGGCGAGACGCCCCAACTCCTCGACGCCGTCGCAACCACCAACAGCGACCGCGGCCCGCGTCTGGTACGACGCTTGGCTGGGGAACTCGACGGCTTGCAAGGCAGGACCGTCGTCGTCCTCGGCACCGCTTTCAAACCCGGCACCGGCGACCTGCGGACGAGTCCGGCCGAGCCGATCATCGACACGCTGCTCGGTGCCGGTGCCACTGTCATCGCCCACGATCCCGCCGCCGCCGATGCCACCCGAGCCCGCTTCGGCGACTCCATCACGATCACAGCCGATCCCGCCGCCGCATGCCGATCCGCCGACGCGATCATCATCAGCACCGCTTGGCCCGAGTACCGCGACGTGCCGACGTGGATTTGCGGCATGACGACGCAACCCGTCGTCGCCGACGGCCGACGCCTTTTGAACCCGACCGATGTGTCGCGATATCTCGGCGTCGGCTTGAGCCGCACGACCGACCGCCCGATGAGGAGAGCAGCATGAGTGCCCGCAAAACGTTCAACCCCGGCCACGACGAGAGTCCGCAACGCGGCATGAAGGTCGTCCTCTTCTGCGGCGGCCAGGGGCTCCGGATCCGCGACTACGACCACCGCGTGCCCAAGCCGATGGTGCCCGTCGGATATCGCCCGGTGCTCTGGCACATCATGCGTTGGTACGCCCACCACGGCCACCGCGACTTCATCCTCTGCCTCGGCCACGGGGCCGACGTCATCAAACGCTACTTCCTCGACTACGACGAGACCGTCACGAACGACTTTACGCTCAAGCCGCAAACCGGCGATCGTCTCGGCCGTCGTCAGACCGACGGCTCACGGCAGCACAGCGTCGACCTCGTCACCGACGACACCAGCGACTGGAGCATCGGCTTCGTCGACACCGGCAAGAACGCTCAGATCGGCGAACGCCTCACCGCCGTCCGCGAATATCTCGGCGATGATGAGTGGTTCCTCGCTAACTACGCCGACGGTCTCAGCGACATCGACCTGCCTGCCATGATCGCCGACACGCAGGCGAAGTACAAGCAGAATCGAACCGCCGCCGCGTTCATGCGAGTTCGGCCGAGTCAGACGTTCCACTGCGTCGAGACAGATGATGATGGCGTTGTTCGTGGGTTGCACGACGTGCGCAAGCAGGACGTCTGGATCAATGGCGGCTACTTCGTCTTGCACAAGTCGCTTTTCGACGTGCTCGGCGAAGGCGAAGACCTCGTCGGCGACGCGCTGCCGCGACTGGCGACGAACGGCCAACTTGCGGCGTGGCGGCACGACGGCTTCTTCGCCGCCATGGACACGTTCAAGGAACAACAGCACCTGTCCAACCTCCACGCCGACGGCCTGGCACCGTGGGAAGTCTGGCGGCACGACAAGCGTCGCGAGCGGGATGCCTCCGTCCGCCGCCGCTTCGAACTCGAACGCTTGCAACCGATTCGCCGCGCGGGTTGACTCATGAAGCGGCTCTTCGACACATCACGACTCAGCCGCATCCTCTGCATCGGCGCGCACAGCGACGACATCGAGATCGGCTGCGGCGCGACGATGTTGCGACTTCTGCGGGAAAACCCGCGGCTTGAGGTGACGTGGGTCGTCTTCTGCGGCTCCGCCGAACGCGGTGACGAAGCCAAGGCCGCGGCGAATCGGGTGCTCAGGAATCACCAGCACCACGTCATCACGCACGACTTTCGCGACGCGCACCTGCCGGGCGACTGGCTCAAGGTCAAAGCCGCCATGGCCGAGCTTCGCGAGCCGACGCCAGACCTCGTCTTCACGCACCGCGACGATGATCGACACCAGGACCACCGCCTCCTCGGCGAACTCGCGGGCCAGACGTTTCGCGACCACGTGGTGATGCACTACGAAATCCCCAAATTCGACGCCGACCTCGGCCGGCCCAACGTCTACGCGCCGGCCTCGCTCGAAGACCTCGAGGCCAAGTGCCGCCTGCTCGACGCCTTCGCGTCGCAGCGGGACAAGCACTGGTTCGACGACGACACTTTCCGCGGCCTGGCTCGCATTCGCGGCCTCGAGTGCGCCAGCGACACCGGCTACGCCGAAGGCTTCTACTGCGGAAAGGTCGTGTTGTGAACAAGGCGAAGCAGAACGTCCTGCTGATCGCCTTCGGCTGCGAACCGGGCCGCGGCAGTGAAGCCGGCATCGGCTGGCGGCACGCGATCGCCATCGCCCGCACCCGGCCGGTCTGGATCGTCACGCACCCGCGCCACCGCGCCCCGCTCGAAGAAGGCATCGACGCCTGGAACCAGAGCGGCCAAGGCCAGCCGATCCACGCGACGTACGTCAACGTGCCGAGCCCCGGCGATCGCCTCGAACATCTCGGCTACTTCGGCTTCAACCTCTACTACTACGCCTGGATCCGCGTCGTTGCCAAGCGATTGCAGGAGCTGCATCGCCGCATCGGCTTCAACGTCAGCCAGCACGTCTCGCTCGTCCGTTGGTGGATGCCCTCGCCGGCGATGTCGCTCGTGAAGCACGGCGTGCCCTTCGTCTGGGGACCGCTCGGTGCGGGCGAAACGATGCCGCGAGCCTTCCGCGGCGGCATCGGCATGAAGGCGCATCTGACCGAGTGGACCCGGGCCATCGCACGCGACGTCTTCCGGCTCGATCCGGCACTCGAACGCTGCGCCAGGCTCGCCAGCTTCGGCGTCGCGGAGCCGGGCGAGACCGTGACGCGGCTCCAAGCCCTCGGTGTCGGGCACATCGACCGCGCGATGAGTCAGCCGTGCGACCTCGATCGCATGACCGACATCAAACCGGTCCCGAAGGGTCCTGGCACCTTCCGCATCGTCAGCGGCGGGGCAGCGATTTACTGGAAGACGCTGCATCTTTCAATCGAAGCCTTCGCCCGCGCCTTTCGCGGCCGAGCGAGCGTCGAGTACGTCCACGTCTGCGGCGGCAACCAGCTGCCGAAGCTGCGGCGTCTCGCGGAGCGTCTGGGCGTTGCCGATCAGGTGAACCTTGTGGGCGAGATTCCGCACGAAGAGACGCTGCGTTGGGTGAAGTCCGCCGACGTCTACACCGTGCCGGCGATGCGGGACACGGGAGCTCATCTGCTCGAAGCGCTCAGCTGCGGGACCCCGTGCGTCGTCGCGGGTCACTACTCGGCCGCGGCGGTGGTGGACGAGACGTGCGGCTTTGCGATCGAAGTCGATCGCCCCGAGCCGTTCATGGACCGGATGGCCGCCGCGTTCAGGTCCTTGCACGCGGATCCGTCGCTGCATCGCGAGCTCGCCGCAGGTGCCCGCTTGCGTGCAAAGGAGCTGTCGACGGATGCATACGCGGCGAACCTGGACCGCTTGCACACGCAGGCCATCGCCGCCGTCGTTGATGCACCGCCTCAACCCGCCGAACAGACGCTGCCTTCGATCCCGATGATGCGTCGAGCGTCGTGAACGAACCATTCGCTCGAAGCGTCCTGCCCCGTCATCCCGAGCGGAGCCGAGGGACCTCGCCCGCATAGCTGGCGTCTCAAGGCGAGTTCCTTCGACTCGCTACGCTCGCTCAGGATGACGCATGAGCAGATTGGAACCGTCACCGGCGTTGACTTCAGCGGGGCTTTGTTGGCCGGACGCAATGCCTGGATTGCGGATACGGAGGTCGACGGCGAGCGGCTGCACCTCAAGACCCTGCAGCCGCTGGAGAAGCTCGCCACCGTCGCCGAGCGGGGCCCGGCGTTGGCGGCTCTGGTGGAGGCGGTGAAGCGGTCGAGCAAGACGCTCTGGGCGATGGACTTCCCCTTCGGCTTGCCAATCGACCTCGGCTTCGGCGACTGGTCGCAACAACTGGAACGTGTCGCCAGTTGGGACGGCGACGCCAGGAGCTTCGGCCGGCACTGCGTCGAGACGTGCCAGGCGAAGTTGCAGACCAAGCATGTCCGCCGCGTCACAGACACTCAGACGAAGACGCCCTTCGACTGCTACCACTACCGCATCATCTACCAGACGTTCCACGGCATGCGGGACGTTCTGCGGCCCCTCAGCAGAACCTCCGGCACCGCGATCCTCCCGTTCCAGCCACGCCGAATGTCCAAGGCCGAGCGGGTCGTGGTCGAAGCTTGCCCGAGCAGCACGCTCAGGCGGCTGGGTCTGCCGCACCAGAGGTATAAGCAGCCGACGAAAAAGGTCGTGGATAAGGAGGCGCAGGCGGTTCGTAAGACGATCCTGCGAACTCTAGAGGACTTCATCGAGATAGACGGCTTTCGTCAGCTGATCTTGGACAATCCGGGTGGCGACGCACTCGATGCCGTCGTCTCCGCCGTTGGCGGCTGGCACGGATGGCAAAGCCTCGGGCCCGGCGTCGCGGAGGACGAGCATTATAGGTACGAAGGTCGTGTCTACGCGTGAAGGTCATATCGGTGAGCTGCGGACGCACGATCCGCCGGTCTGAAGGTTGGGCGACTGCAGAAGGTCCCGCTTCTTCTGCAAAAGCTTCTAAGCAGGCTGTGCCACTTCCACTTGCGTCTTGTTCTGGTAGCCCAAGTTAAGCAAGAGAAATCACCTGAACCTGTACGTCGGAGCGGTCAGAATCTACCCGTATCGACTTCCACGGCTGGAGCGACTGACCATCATTCAAAGCGTCCGACGTCACGGCAGTTGGCAGCCGTTCCGCATGCGGCTGAGCCGGTCTATAACCCGCTACGCATCCCGCATGCGCTCGTGATGTTTCATCACGACGCGAGCATTTCTCTGGAACATCGGTAATTTGACTCGCTTCATTGCCGTGCCGCGAAGCGTCTGCTGGTACTCCTCAGACGTCCAAAAGGCGACCGCCGCGGCGTCAAGAACGCCCGCGGCCAGATTGGGCTTTGGAGTCGTCGCGGCGTCAGTGGCAAAGGGTGCTCTAGTGTTCCATGGACACACTTCCTGGCAAATGTCGCAGCCGAAGAGCCAGTCGCCGGTGTCGACCGGGAGCGTCTCGCCGCGGTGCTCGATGGTCGCGTAGCTGATGCACCGGCGGGCGTCGACTTCGTAGGGCGTGATGGCGTCGGTGGGGCAGGCGTCGATGCAGCGGGTGCAGGTGCCGCAGCGGTCGACGTGCGGCTCGTCCGCGGCGAGTTCGGCGGTCGTGATGATCTCGCCGAGGTAGAAGTAGCTGCCGAGCTTCGGGTGGATCGCGAGCGTGTTCTTCCCCTGCCATGCGATGCCGGCGGCTTGAGCGAGTTCGCGTTCGAGAACGGGAGCGGTGTCGACGCAGGCGCGGGTTTCACAATCGATGAGTGTCCGCAGGTGGTCCGCGAGAGTGTGAAGACGCTTCTTGAGGAGGTCGTGGTAATCCGTTCCCCTTGCGTAGCGAGCGACTTTACCTAAAACTCCGTTGCTACTCGATTGGAGCTCCGGAAGTTGATCCGGGACATGTTTGGAGAATTGTTGTTCAGAACCTCCATCATTGCTTGTATCGAGTCCGCCACAAGATTCCGGGTGACGATAGAGCAGAGCGACGACCACTACGGATTTTGCTCCCGGCACGTAAACCTCGACATCCGTTCGCTCCTCGAACCGCTTTGCCAACCACGCCATCGTCGCGTGCTTGCCCGCGTCGAGCCATCGTCGAACGTGCTCGCGATTCGGAGACGGACGTGCCGGTGCAATGCCGCAGAGGTCGAAGCCGAGCTCCGTCGCCTTCTGCTTCACGGCGATGGCGAGAGCGTGTGGAACCACGTACGACCTTACGAAGTCTGCGGGTTACGGCGTCTTCGTTCGCCGCTTGGCTTCCTCACGCATCTGCGGCTTCAGGACGTTGTTCTGCCGGCAAAGCTTCACCGCCCAGTACATTGCCTTGGCGTCCTCGTCGGCGGGGATTGGCTCGAGCTTGAGCGGCTTGCCCATGCCTTCAAGGTTGTCGAACTTGCCCTCTTCCATCGCCTGCTCGATCCGCCGGTCGGCGATCCGTCGCATCGCTGCTTCAATGTCCGTGTTGAAGTTCACGTCGGATGTTACACCTCGCGGCTCGTCCAGTTGCCGAGGTAGAACCGCAGGGTCAGCAGCGTGCCGCGGATCATGAGGTCGATGGCCAGGACGACCCAGACCGCCGTCAGGCCGAGGCCGAACCAGTGGATCGCGACGATAACGCCCGCCATCCGGACGGCGAAGGCGCTGCCGAGGTTGCAGAGCATGACGGCCGTCGTGTCGCCCGCTCCGCGTAGGGCTCCGCCGAAGATCATCATCGTCGCGAAGCCGAGCTGAGCGAAGCCGACGACGCGGAGCGAAACGGCGGCGGCTTCGATGACATCCGGGCTTTCGCCGATGAGGCCGCAGAGTTGCCGGGGAAAGGCGATGAAGATGACGCCGCACATCATCATGAACGCGCTGCCGACGACGGCCGCGACGGTGCCGCTTCGGCGGGCTTCGACCGGATTTCGCTTGCCCAGGGCCTGTCCGACCATCGTGGCGGCGGCGGTGGAGATGGCGAAGCCGGTCATGTAACTGAAGGCCTCGACGCGGACGACGACATTGTGCGCCGCTGCCGGAATGTCGCCGAGGGTGCCGACAAGGTAAAGCACGACGAAGTTGGCGCCCCAGAAGGTGAGGCCTTCGAACATGCTCGGCAGCCCGATCTTGAGCAGCCGGCGGATCATCACGAGCTTGGGCCGCAGGCGGTGGCCCACGAGCTTCAGGCCGCTTCGTCCCCCACCGCGGAGCAGGACGGCCAGCACGACGAAGGCTCCGGCGCTGTAGGCGATGCTCGTGCCATAGGCGATGCCGGCAAAGCCCATCTCCGGCAACGGACCCCAGCCGTAGACGAGCCCGAACGACAGGCCGATGTTGACCAGGTCGATGACGATCATCGCGATCGCCGGCGTCACGGTGTCGCCCGCGCCGCGGAGGCACGCGTTGCCGACGAACGTGAAAACCGCCAGCGGCACGCCGAGGCCCAGAATCCAGAGGTACTGCGAAATGTACGCCTGCGTCTGGGGATTCTCGAGCCCGAACCAACCACCCGCCGGACCACTGAGCAGGAGGAGCGTGGTCGACAGGACGATCCCGACGGTGCCGGCGAGCAGGAACGACTGGCCGACGGCGGATCGTGCGGTGCGTCGGTCGCGGGCACCGGTGGCGCGGCTGATGAGGGCGGTCGAGCCGGTCGCGACGCTGCCGGTCATCAGGCCGATGAACCATAGGACGTAGGTCGTCGCCCCGACGGCTGCGGCGGCGGGTTCGTTGAGGCGGTTGGCGAGGTACGTGTCGGTCAGGCCGACGAAAATGTGGAGCAGGTTCTCCAGGGCAATGGGTGCCCCGAGCACGAGCAGCCGCTTCGTCAGCGTACCGAAGCCGGGCGACTCGATCGCGGGAGGTTCGACAACAGCCCGCAACATCGCCGCACCGTAGGTCGTGCCTCAGCACGACGATTCGGCAATGGATGCACCTTGCGAGCCGTCGTGCTGAAGCACGATTCACGACGGGAGCATCATCACATCCGCGATTCGGCTTCGCGTGTCGCTGGTGAGGAAGCGGTCGACCACGGGCTGGTCGGGCTGGTCGTGTCGCCAGACGACGAGGCGCTCGCGATCTTCGTGAACGGCGGCGAGGTGGCTGCGGCTGGCGGAGAGTTCAACGAAGCCGCGGTAGGGGCTTTGGTAAGCGAGCACGACATCGTCGTCCGCCCCGGTGACTTCGATGCCGCCGTCGATCAAGGCTGCCGCGATGCGAACGTCGCCGAGCCACGGCACCGCGGCGGCCGTTGTGACGGGGCCACTGAACGCGGTGCCACGAACGGGGCAGACGGCTACGGGCGAGGTCTCGGGCGGGTCGATGACGAGGCGATGGATCGAGCCGTTCTTGCCGACCGCGATCGGCTGACGGCCGCTGGCGAGGAGGGCGATGATGGGCTCGTCATGGTCGACGGGTTCGGGCGGTGCGGCTTCGCCGTGCAGGAGGACGAGCTTGTTGCTGCCGGCGACAAGCAGTCGGCTGCCGGGCAGGGGCAGGATTGAGCGAATGTGGCCGAGGTCGAGGTCGGCGTCTTCGTAGCGGGTGCGGCGTTTGGGGACGCCGAAGTTGGACCGCTCGATCAGCACGCCCTCGACGCCGCGACCGGTGCCAGCCATCCAGTGCCACGTCCAGCCGTTGCGATCAGGTGCGGTGGCGACGCGAGCGAAGCCGCTGCCGCTGGTGGCGTCGAGGGTGGACTCGATGAGGTGGTTCCGGTCGAAGTCTTCGAGATGGTCGAGCGTGCGGACGGTCATGCCGAAGCGGGTGCCGGTGAGGAGCTTCGAGGCAGTGCTGTCGTGGCATGACGCGAGGCGGCGGATCGGGCCGAGTTCGTCTTCGCCGACTTCAGTCAGGTCGCCCGAATGGAGTCTCCAGACGACGGTTCCGCAGGCGACGAGCATCGCGGCGGCATCGGGTTCGCCGGCGTGGAGCTTGAGGAGCGTGGGCTTTTGGTCGTCCTTCGACAGCCCGGCGAGCAGTTTGCCGGCGGAAACGTCGGGGTTCTTGCGGCGGATGTCGTTGAAGATCGTCAGCAACTCCGCCGCATGACCTTCGGCGGCGGCGACGGCCTCGGCGGCGGCACGAGTCGCCTCGGCTTCGCGGAAATCCTTAGAATCTGCCGAAACCTTGATCTCACTCGCGACGCAGCCGATGGCGAAAAGCTCGGACGTCAGAGCCTTGGCGAACGGTTCGGCTGGCGGTGCGTCGAGCGCCGCCTTGGCATCAGGCAGCGCGAGCGTCGCGACGACCTGCTGCAGCCGCCGCTGAAGGATGTCGCGGTGCATCTGCATCGCCCGCGATAGCGGCAGATTGTCGGCAAACGCGTCGGCGAAGGCGTCGTGGTCGACCGGCGAATCTCGAAGGCTTGCGGCAAATTCGACGGTGAAGGAGACGTCATAGCCGTCGCCGCTTCGCCGGGTGCCGGCATCGAGTTGCAGGCGGTGAGGCTCGGACGCTTCGGATGCCACGGCTGCATCATAACGAGCGACCGTTCCACGAGATTGATAGATTTTGCTTGACCGCGAGTCGTTCCTTCGTACTCTGCCCGCCCCGTGTCGCTGGACGTCCGCAAATTCTCACGCACCCGGCTACCAGAACAAGGTGGCTTCGGTGTGCTCATGAATGATGCGTACACCAGCATGACCTGACGGGACTTCTTCTTGCGGATGATCAAGCCGCCTGCGACCCGTCGGATGAACCCGATCTGTCGCAGGCGGCTTTGTTCTGTTCCGAAGGAGACTCAAATGAAGGAAAAGGCCATGCTCAAGATGGGCATCACGCCCGAGCTCGTCCCGCGCGTCCGGCAGCTGATCAAGCGGCTTGCTCGGGAGGGCGTATTCGACGGCCGTGACGCGAAGCAGCATTTGTGGAAGGTCGTCGATGACCCGAAGGCGTTTGTTAACGATGCCGACTGGGGCGACATCGCCAGGCCGTTGCTCGAGGCGAAGGAGGCTCATGAGAAGCGTCACCCGTTCACGCCGCGCGAGTCGCCTGCGGACGTCGCGGTCTGGGGCGAGGATCTCGATGCCAACGCCATCGAGCAGATGGACCGTGCCGCAACGCTGCCGGTGGCGGTGCGTGGGGCGCTCATGCCCGACGCCCACCTCGGCTATGGCCTGCCGATCGGCGGCGTGCTGGCGGTGAAGAACGCGGTCATCCCCTATGCGGTCGGCGTCGACATCGCCTGCCGCATGCGGCTCAGCGTCTACGACCTGCCGGGCGAGCGGCTCGAAGGGCTTCGCGAGAAGCTCAAGAACGCCATCGACTCCGAGACGCGCTTCGGCATGGGTGCCGAGTTCAAGGAGCCGAACCAGCACGACGTCCTCGACGCCGATTGGTCCGTCAGCCCGGTGACGCAGAAGTTCAAGACGAAGGCGATCAAGCAGTTGGGCACCAGCGGCAGTGGCAACCACTTCGTCGAGTTCGGCACCGTCACGCTCGATCGCGACGACCTCGGTCTTTCCGCCGGCAGGTATCTCGCGCTCCTGTCGCACAGCGGCAGCCGTGGCACTGGTGCGCAGGTCTGCGAGCACTACAGCCGCATCGCGATGACGCGTCACCCGGAGCTGCCTAAGCAGCTCAAGCACTTGTCGTGGCTCGACCTCGACTCGGAGGCGGGTACCGAGTACTTCGCGGCGATGAACCTCATGGGCGAGTACGCCGCCGCTAACCATGAGATCATCCACAAGCGTGTCGCCAAGGCGGCCGGACTGAAGGTCGCGGCGACGGTGGAGAACCACCACAACTTCGCCTGGCTCGAAGAGCACGACGGCGAAGATGTGGTCGTCCACCGCAAAGGTGCCACGCCCGCGGGTAAGGGCGTGCTCGGCGTCATTCCCGGCTCCATGGCGACGCCCGGGTACGTCGTCCGCGGCAAGGGCAGCGCGCCGTCTCTGATGTCGGCGAGCCACGGTGCCGGTCGCGTCATGAGCCGTCGTCAGGCGTCGAACACGTTCCGTTGGAACCACGTCAAGCCGCAGCTCGACGCGGCGAACGTGGAGGTCCTGTCCGCCGGCATCGACGAGGTGCCCAGTGTCTACAAGGACATCGAGCAGGTCATGGCCGCCCAGACGGATCTCGTCGATGTGATCGCCCGCTTCGACCCGCGGATCGTCAAGATGGCCCCCGCCGGTGAGAAGGCGGAGGACTAGGAGAACGCCCCGGCACCATCGTGCCGGGGCGTTTCACATCAAGAAAGGTAATGCCTTAGCGGCGGCGGCGCAGCAGGCCCAATCCCGCAACGCCAGCCAGACCGAGCGTCGTCGGCTCGGGAACGACCGAGGCGTACCACGCATCGATCGCCGCGATGTCGCTGTCGCTGGTCGTGCCGAAGTTGTTACGCAGAATCGTGAAGTCGGCGAGGTCGACCGTGCCGTCGCCGTTGAAGTCACCGGTCATGACGGTGGCACCCATGTCGACGCCGAAGTTGTTGCGGAGAATGGTGAAGTCGGCCAGGTCGACGTCGCCGTCGCCGTCGGCATCGCCGGGCAGCAGGGAGTCGAGGCCGCTGACGAACTCCCACATCACGCCGAAGCCACGCATGGAGACGAAGCCGGGGTTTTCCGTGCTCGTCTGGGTAATCGTGTAGGTCTGGTTCGGGTCGGACAGCTCGACCTGGCCGACAATTTCCCACAGGCCGATCGCCACGCCGGTGTCGAGTGTGCCGCTAAGCGGTGCGTCGGCATCCTGGTCAACGATGTAGATCGCGTCGCCATCGTCACCCGAGGCGACGAAGGTCGTTGGGGCGTTGTCGAGGTTTGCGCTCTGCGGATACGTGACGTAGACGTTGTAGATGCCCGCGCCGCCGCCGGCGAGGCCGGTGGCGGTTAGAGGCTCGTCTTCGCCTTCGCCGTCTGGATTCCAGAAGCTGTTGAGGACCTGGTTCTCGTCGAAGGTCGTGTTGTCCGCGTCGAGAGCGGGCGTGTAGCTGAAGGTGTACTGGTCGGGATCGACGCCGTTGAACGTGTTGTTGCCGCCGAAGATCGAGCCGAGGCCCGAGGTGGTGCCGGGGGCGAAGACACCCGTCGACGAGACGGAAGCCTCAGTGCCGGTGGCACCGGTGTAGGCGTAGTTGGCCGTCGCTTTGCCGCCGGAGCGGGCTTCGACGATGAAGGCAGCTTCGGCAGCCGGGGCGATCAGGAAGCAGACGGCGGCCGTGCTGGCCGAGAGAGAAGTAAGACGCATTGAGCCCTCCAAAGGCGAGAATTGAAATGCAGACCTGTCACACACGCCTGCAACCCGCCGTGCCCCTTTGGCATCGGCGAGTCTTCTAGAACATAACTCATTGGGACGTCAGGGCGAAGCGCGAAAATCACGTCGCTTCTGTTCCGCCTGCTTCTGGCTCCTTCATCCGCCGCTTTGCCCGAGATGACGAAGGTGAGTCTAAAGCGGGCGTTACGGTTCGGCCCGAAGCTGCGGCTGGTGCGACACGCCGATGCGCCCGGTAAGGTGTGCCGCCACCTGCGATGAAGTCGATCACCGCCCAGCTCATCCTCTTTCTGCGGCAAAAGCCAAGCCGACGCAACGTTTACGTCCTGCTCCGGTTCATCGCCGTCCTTATCGCCCTCATCGTCGGCTACAGCATCCTGTTCCACTACATCATGCTCTACGAGGAGCGGCAGGGCATTCTCGATCGCGAGCACTCCTGGGTCACCGCCATCTACTGGACGCTCACCGTCATGAGCACCCTCGGCTTCGGTGACATCACATTCCAAAGCGACCTGGGCCGACTCTTCAGTCTCGTCGTCCTCATCAGCGGCACGCTCTTTCTGCTGGTGCTCCTGCCGTTCACCTTCATCCAGTTCTTCTACGCCCCATGGATGGAAGCCCAAGCCGCCGCAAGGGTGCCGCGGAAGCTGGACGAAGAAACGAACGACCACGTGATCCTCAGTGGCCGCGGGCCGGTGCTCGACGACCTCATTAAACGCCTCAACCAATTCGGACAGCGGTACATTCTCCTGGCCGGCGACGATGTCGACGACGCCCTCAGCCTCAGCGACAGCGGCGTGCGCGTCATGGTCGGAGCGCCGGATTCGGTCGAGGCGTACCAGAGTGCCCGAGCCGATCAAGCCGCGGTCGTGGTGGCACTCGGCGACGACATCGCCAACGCCAACGCTGTTTTCGTCGCCCACCAGGCCGCGCCCGAGACGCCGATCGTCTCCGCTGCGCGAACGTCGTCTGCGGCCAAGATTCAGAAGCTCGCCGGTGCCACACGCGTCGTCGAGTTCACCGAGCTCATGGGCGAAAGTCTCGCCCGCCGGACCCTAGGCGGCGACGCGGTCAGCCACGTCGTCGCCGTCGCGGGCGGCAGTTCGCAGAAGGGCAACGGCTTGCTCATTGCCGAAGCCAATGCAAGCCGCACGCCGCTCGTCGGCAAGACGCTGCGGGAGAACCGACTTCGCGATCTGGGCCCGAGCGTGCTGGGCCTCTGGGATCGCGGCCAGTTCGAGCTCGCCACGCCCGAAGGCGTCGTGCGGGATCACACGGTGCTCCTGCTCGCCGGCACGCGGGAGCAGCTCGAATCGTACGACGAAGCGTTCGCGATCTACAACGTCAGCGGCCAACCGGCGATCGTCATCGGCGGCGGACGCGTCGGCCGGGCCACCGCTCGCAGCCTCGCCAAGCGGGGCATTGCGACACATCTTGTCGAGCTTGATCCGGAACGCGTCGATCAAGGCGACCTGCCCGAAGGCACCGTCGTCACCATCGGCGACGCCGCGGATCCGACCGTGCTCGAAGCCGCAGGACTGGAAGAGGCCTCGAGCGTCCTGGTCACCACGGGCGACGACCCGACCAACATCTACCTGACGCTCCAGGTTCGTCACCTTCGGCCCAACGTGCAGATTTTGGCCCGGGCCAGCCGTGACCGGAGCGTCGACGTGCTCCACCGGGCCGGAGCCGACGTGACGATGTCGATGGCGAGCGTGGGCGTGAGCCGGATCCTGAAGTTCGTCGAGCGGGCGGACATCGTGCCGATCGCCGAGGGCTTGAACGTGATCCGGATGCCGATGCCCGCATCGATGGCCGGCCGCAAGATCGGCGACCTCGACGTCCGGCAGGAGAGCGGTGCCACCATCGTCGCCGTCGAAAGCGCAGAGGGCGACATCCACGTCAATCCGGGACCCGACGTCGAGCTTCAACCAACAGACGACGTCCTGTTCATCGGCACCCCCGACACGGAGCAGCGTTTCCTGAAGCTTTACTGCCGTTGAGACAGCCTGCGGAAGGGGCGGGGATTCTCCTCGTGGTTCCATCATCCCGATGGGAGCGAGAGGCCTCGACACGACGGTCGCTTCGCGCTTGTGTAACGTCCGACTCCGGGGAGCCACGTCCTCGTCGTGCTGAAGCACGATCTACTTCTACTTCGCGTCATGCCCGACGACCTCAACGACTTTCTCGACCCGCGGGCGTTGGCTCGGGTCAAGTCGCTGGAGCTGCGAACGCGCCGCGTGGTCGAAGGCGTCATGGCTGGTCGGCACCGCTCGCCGCACCAGGGATCGAGCGTCGAGTTCGCCCAGCACCGGCCGTACGTGCAGGGCGACGACACGAGGCACATCGACTGGAAAGTCTTCGGCCGAAGCGACAAGCTGAACATCAAGCAGTTCCAGGAGGAGACGCAACTGCAGATCATCCTCGCCGTCGATGCCAGTCAGAGCATGACCTTCGGCACCGTCGCTCGAGCGGGTCGCGAGTCGTGGACCAAGTACGACCACGCCACCACCCTCGCCGCGACGCTGGCGTATCTCGCGACGCTTAAGAGCGATGCCGTCGGCTTGGCCGTGTTCGATGAGACGCTCGCCAAGTACGTCCGACCCTCCGCCACGCGAGGCCAGTGGCGGACGATTGTCAACGAACTGCAGGCTGTCCCGCGTGCCAATGGCACCGGCGTCGGCGACGTGCTTCGCAACCTTGCCGGCACCATTCGCGGCAGAAGCCTCGTGGTGGTCGTCAGCGACTTCTTCGACGACCCTGCCGACATCGAGCGCGGCCTCAAGGCCTTGCGCTTTCGGAACCACGACATCGTCTGTCTGCAACTCCTCGACCCCGAGGAAACCACCTTCCGCTTCAAGGACGTCACGATGTTCGAAGGCATGGAATCCAGCGGCGAACTGCTCACCGAACCACAAGCCCTTCGCAAGGGCTACCTCCAAGCCCTCGAAGACCACCGCGAAGCCGTCGCCCGCGCCTGCGGCAAACTTGACACTGACTTCCACCGCTTCAATACCGGCGAAAGCCTCGAGATGCCGCTGAGCGTCTTCCTGGCGGGACGTGGGGCGAGGCTGCGGAAGTAGTGAGAAGAGAGTACCGAGTACCGAGTACCGAGTGATGAGTATCAGAAAGAGGATCAAATGATTGATTTGTACTCGCTACTCGGTACTCAATACTCGGTACTTCCGCCCGCCGCCTTCGTCACCCCGGGCCTCGCGATCGCGGGAGCGTTGCTTGTCGCGGTGCCGATCGTGATTCATTTGTTGAATCGCCGCCGGTTCAAGCGGGTGGAGTGGGCGGCGATGCGGTTCGTGTTGGAGGCGATGAAGCGGAACCGCAAGCGGCTGCGGTTCGAGTCGTGGTTGCTCTTGGCATTGCGGTGCCTCGTGATCGGCCTGCTTGGGCTCGGCTTGGCGCGGCCGCTTGGGTGCGACAACGCCATGGCTTTAGCGGCGGGGCGGGACCGGGCGATGCACCTGTTCGTCCTCGACAACAGCGGCTCGACGATGCTGCGGCGGGACGATGCGACGACCTTCGACCTCATCCGCAATGCCGCGACCGGCGTGCTGGAACTGCAAGCCGGCGACGTACGGGCAGCCGCCTTTGCCGCGGCGGCACCGGCGTCGGATGTGGTGGCGGAACCGACCTACGACCTCGGCGAAGTCGCCGCCGCGGTGGCGACGATGCAGGCGACGTCGCTGTCGACCGATGTCGCCGGCGCGTTGGAGCGAGCACTGGTCGCCGCCGAAGTGGCGGAGCCGGGCGAGCGGGTGATCGTCCACGTCCTCACCGACGCCGCCGCCGAAGCTCTGGCCGATCCGCGACTCGAAAGCCTGAGCGATCGACTCGTCGCCAACGCCGAAGTTCGCGTCTATCGACCTGTCGGCGAACCACCGGGGAACGTCGCCGTCGTTGTCTTGCGGGCAGGCGAATCACTCGTACGCGACGGCTTCGACGTGCCGATCCTTGGCACCATCGCCGCCCCGACCGGCAACACGCGGACGACCACCGCCACCTGGCGTGTCGCGGGTTCGATCATCGACGCACCGGCCGTCACCGCCGAGGCCGAGTCGACCGAAATCGCCGCCAGTCCCCGCGTCGCCGACGCCATCGAGCCGGGGCGGTCACGCGTCGTCTCCCTCGGCATCACCGGCGACGATGCCCTCACCGACGACGACGTCCGGTACGCGGTGATCGAACGCGTCGCCGACTTGCCGGTGCTCGTCGTCGAAGGCGGCCGGAGCGTCGAACTCGGCGGGGCGGGAACGTCCCTGCTCGCCACCGCGCTCTCGCCCGGCGAGGCCAGTTACGTCGACGTCGAACGGGCGAGCGACCTCGAATTGGCAGACCTCGCACTCGACCCGTACCGCGCGATCGTCCTCAACGACGTCGGCGGCATCGACGAAGCCGTCGCCGCACGGCTGCAAACGTTCGTCCAGAACGGCGGCACGCTCATGAACTGGCTCGGCGGACGCATCACGGCGACGAACGCCAACGACATCCTTGGATCCCGCTCACTGCTGCCCGGCACGCTCGTCCGGCAAATCGACGCGACCACCCGAAGCGACCTCGGCCTCGTCGGCTTCGACTTCGACCCGACCGACGTGCACCCGCTGCTCGACGGCTTCCGCGGTGCCGAGGACAGTGGCCTGGCCGCACCCTACTTCCGCCGATATTGGGAACTCGAGCCGGACGAGACGGCGGACATCGTTCTCAGCTTCGCCGGCACCGCTTCACCGGCGGTCCTGTCGCACCGCGTCGGCGCCGGCCGGATTATCACAGTCGCATCGGCGGCATCGGATCCCGAGTGGTCCGTCCTGCCGCTGGCCCGCAACTTCGCCTCCTTCCTACACGATCTGCTCGGCAACGCCATCGGCACCGCCGGCGGCGGCTCGGGTTGGCAGAACCTGGTCGCCGGCGACACGCTCATCGTCCCCGCCTCCGCAGGCCTGCCGACGGACGCGACGCCGCAGCTCGTCGGCGACGGCGAGACGATCCGCCTGACGCGTCGAACTCGCGACGACGGCACCTTCGCCTGGACCTCGCCGCCCCTCGTCACGCCCGGCGTCTTCGAGCTCGCCGCGGGTGACGTGCGGCTGCCGGTCGTCGTCAATCGACCCGCTGACGAAAGCGACGCCACACCCGCCGACGGTGCCCGGCTTCGCGACCTCTTCGGCGACGACGTGGCGATCCTCGATTTATCCGCAGAGACGACCGAAGACCTCGCCGCCGAAGCCGATCGTCCCGACTGGGGCTGGACGCTGATCGTCCTGGCGATGCTCTTGGCGATGGCGGAAGTCGCCTACGCCAGCTTCCTCGGGCGCAGCCGGAGTTGAACCCGTACGCTCTGGGCGTGCAGCGTTTGTACGAATTGCTCCTCGGCCTCGAAGCCGGCTTCCTGTCGCGAGAGGGCCTGATGTCGATCGACTGGCGGCCACGATGGCCGTTGCAGGAGGTCTTCGGTGCGGCGGCGTGGAACCTCGTCCTCGTCGCGGCAGCGGTGGCTGTCGTCGTCTGGGCCTATCGACGCGACGGCCGCACCCGGGCCTGGCGACTCACCCTCGGCGGCCTGCGGCTGGCGTTCCTCGTCCTCATCATCACACTCCTCAACCGCCCGACGCTCTCCCTCGAACGCCTGCGCGTCGAGCCCGGCGTCGTGGCCATCCTCCTCGACCGCAGCGCCTCGATGCAGGTCGAAGACGTCGGCGAAGACCGGAGCGAACGCTTTACCTCAGCTCTGGAAGCCGCGACGTCGGTCGCGGAGCAGACCTCCGAAACCCACGACGTCCGACGCTTCCTCATCGACACGGGTGCCACCGAAGTTGAGTCTCTCGACAACGATCCGACGTCCGACGCCACCGATTTGCAAACCGCCACCGCCGACGCCTTGCGTCAACTCCGCGGCACCAACCTCGCCGCGGTCGTCCTGCTGAGCGACGGCCGCAACACCGACACCACCACCGCCGCCGTCACGCCCGACGTGCCTGTCTACACCATCCCGGTCGGCGACCCGGCAGAGCCCGCCAACGTTGCCATCGAAGCCGTCCTCGCCGAGCCCAACGTCTTCGCGGGCGACACCCTCAACGTCATCACGCGGATTCGCACCGACGGCGTTGAGGGGCCGGTGACGGTGCGTCTCCAGCGGTCCGACGGCACCGCGGCCCTCGACGCCGCCGGCAACCCGCTGACGGCGACAGTCGTCGAGGATGCCGAAGTCGAGCTGCAACTGCCCACCACCACTCCTGGCCCGCTCGACCTACAGATCGTCGCCGAAGCCCCGCCCGGTGTTCGCGAGACCTCCCTCGACGACAACACCCGCCCGCTCCGCGTCGACGTCCTCGAAGCCACCCTTCGCGTCCTCTACGTCGACGGCTACCCACGCTGGGAGTACCGCTACCTCAAAAACCAGATCATCCGCGACGACACCATCGACGCCTCGATCCTGCTGACGAGCGCCGACGCCGACTTCCCGCAGGAAGGCAATTCGCCCATCCGCCGGTTCCCCGTGAGCGAGGAAGAGTTCGCCAGCTACGACGTCGTGCTGCTCGGCGACGTCTCGCCACGCCAGTTCAGCGACGGCCAACTCGAGCTCATCCGCGAGTTCGTCGGCGACAAGGGCGGCGGGTTCGGCATGATCGCCGGGCCCCGCAACTCGCCTTGGTCCTGGACCGGCACCGCGATCGAAGCGCTCCTGCCGGTCGACGTCGTTGCAGAACCATCGCAATCCGTCGCCGCGACGAACGGCTGGCGACCCGTCGTTACGCCCGCCGGCAGCCGCACCGGCATCTTCCGCTTTTTCGCCGACAAAGAGGCCAACGAACGCTACCTCGAAGAGGGCCTGCGTCCGCTCTACTGGTTTGCCACCGGCGTCCGCCCCAAGGCCGGCCTCGGCGACGTCCTCGCCCGCCATCCCGACGAAGAAGGCCCCGATGGCGAAGCTGCCGCGTTGCTCGTCGCAGGTCGTTACGGCGCGGGCCGGACGCTCTTCAACGCGATCGACGAATCGTGGCGGTGGCGGTACTACACGGGCGAGCCGGTCTTCGACACGTTCTGGGTGCAACAGCTCCGCTACCTAGCCCGCGGCCGAAAGCTCGGCGACCGCCGGGCCACGCTCGACGTCGACCGCCCCGGCTACCTCATCGGCGAACGGGCCACGGTCGAGCTCCGCATCCTCGACGGCCGACTCGCCAACAACCTCCCCGACCGCCTCGAAGCCCGGCTGCTCGACGCCGACGCCACGCCGGTTGACACGGTTTCGCTCGTCCGCCGGTCCACCAACGCCGGCGGCGAAGCCAGTCGCTACACCGGCTCGTTCGACGCCGACCGCGCCGGTGCCTTCACCGCCGTCGTTGCCCCGCTAGCCGGCGACGTCCCGGAACTCGCCGACCCGTTCGTGGTCGACCTGCCCCGCGGCGAACTGCTCCGACCCGCTACCGACTTCCCGGCCCTGCAACGCCTCGCGACAGAAACCGGCGGCCGCGTGATCCCGCTGAACGACCTCACGCAACTCGACATCCCCACCGCCGCCCGCCGCACGCCGGTCCTGACCGACCGCGCCCTCTGGGACGCCCCAATCGCCCTTGGCTTGCTGGCATTGCTGCTCACCCTCGAATGGACCGGCCGCAAGGTTGCGGGGCTGGTATAGGTGGAGCTAGTTTGAAGGACTCTTCGCTCTGGTTCCACAGTCGGGACGAAATCCGATGCAAGCTGCTACTTGCCGCTTGACTGACTGAAGCTAAACGTTAGGCTGCCAACCGTGGTGTGGGTTGTTTCCGCTGCGTTTCTTTATGCAAAGGGTGAAGTTATGTCGAGAATTTTCCAGTTCGAGTCGGTCGAGTCGCGTTGCATGTTGTCTGCGAGCGACGGATCTTTACCATCAGAGGATCTGTCTCTGCTCACGACGGTAGAGGCCTCTGCGGCGGTAATCCAGAGTATTGCTAGTCCGTTCCAAGAGAGGATTGCTGCCTTCCGAACCGCTGTCGCTGCGGTTGTAGGTTATGCTGATGCAGGCGGTGTTATGACGGAGGCGTCGAGCAACGCAATTGTCACTCTGTCGTCTTCTGCCGCGGCACTGAAATAGATCGCGGTTGTGGAGGGAAATCCGCCCGAGATCGTAACTGCGTTGCAGGCGGGGATCGGTTCGTTGGAGCGGTCGATTGGCACGATCTCCGCTACCTTGCTCGACGACGGAGATAGTGTTCCTGGTGATTGGAACGGAGACGGCGTTTCAAATTGGGATGATAGTGCGGACTTCTGGTGGGAGATGTCGTACATTGGCCTCCAGCAGCGTGATTATGGATTCGCTGCAAGTGCGGCGCTACGTGCTCTTAAAGCTGAGCTTATGGATCTGGAATACCCTGATAGTGATCCCAATAGTCCGTAGGAAAAACAGGGTTTCGTAGTTCCAGTCGAGATTCAGTCGTGCAGCTTTCTGTAGCTGAGGTGAAACGTTGTCGCTACTGACTGTCAACTTCTCGCTCTGGGCTCTCTGGTTCCTAGCAGATGTTGTTGCTGGTACAATGCCCCCGCTTGGTCAACCTGGACCGCTCTGGGATCGCCTTTCAGGTGGTCCCGAAGCGGTTGTTGTCGATGAATCCCGGAGGCAAGATCTTCGGTTGACTCTGGCTGGTACTCAAGCTGTCTGGTCGACAGGGGGAGTACCGCCAGAAGTGTCGGCGGCTATCGTGCGTTCCGAAATGGTTTCGAAGCGGTTGTACGGGATATGGTTAACTCGTCCATCCGTGATTTGGCTGTCGCATGAGCTGAGCGATCATCGTATGGCTGTAAGATCTTTGGTTGGCAAGTCAGCATCAAGTTCACCAACTGTCGGATTGGGCGGCATCTACGTAGCAGGTGCTCGTAGAGTCGCGATCCTTGTTCATGGAGACATTCACCTGGTTGCCAGTAAAACTGCGCATGAAGTAGCGCATCATATCGGACGAGAATCGATTTCTTTGGACAATTATCGGGCGATCAACGTTAAAAATCTTCTTTTCAACGAGGCGATGGCTGAGCTAGTCGAGTGCCTTGTCCTGCCCGAAGAAGATCGATTAGTGCTTCGTGCTGAGATAAAGCGTAGTTTGAGGCAGATTGTACAAGAGACGAAGAGGAATCCACAAGCTCTAGACAATGTGCTTGAACGTGCAGCGACACAAGTTGATCGCGGAAACTACTCGCTTGCAGCCGGACTCATGTGGTGCATCTTCGAGAAACATGAAGACGCTTTGAAGGAAGGCCTAAAATCACTTCAGGAGATGAATCAGGAAGAAGCAGTTCTTGCATCGCATGCACTCATGCGGCTAGCCTCATTCAATGAGATCGATGCTTGGTCGATGCAGGATCATCCTTAGCTTCTAGGTTCTTGTGCAGTGCGTTGCCAGTTCGTGCGAGCCAGATTTGCTGTGAGGGCGTAGGTTGTCGTCCCCGATCTCATTGCCGTAGCTGATGGGGCGGCTGCCGTACCTTGGACCATCCTCCTGCGTGGTGGACTTGGCGGCTTGCAGGCATGGGACGAGCGTCGCAACGCTCGAAGCGGCAGCGTCATCAGGACGAGGCCGAGAAGCGTCAGCAGCGTCATCGCCATGGTCGATACCTTAGATTTGCCATCACAACCGGAGTATCCGACGGGGTCAGGAGTCGCCCTTGAAGGACATCCGCAGATTCAGGCCGGTTCCGAGGGCGACTCCTGACCCCTTGCCGAATGATGTCGGACGCTCTTCATGCCGGTAGCACCGGCTCATGCCGGTCATGCGAACGGCGGGCGGGCTGTTCGAAGGAGGGACCGTCAGTAGCCGGTCCTACCGACTTGTTGGGCATCGTTGCGGCACGACGGATAACGCGGAGGTCGTAATCGTGGTCTGAGAGGGCGATATTGGTCCCTTAGATCGACCTACGGATGACGCGGAACGATGTCTTCGTTATCCGTCGGACCAGATCGAGGAGCGGGCGGGAGGTATTCGTTATCCGTCGCGACTTGCCGCGGCGTGATCTGGCCCGCTGCGTTATCTGTAAATCCTTCGCACACGGTCATCTCGCGAGATTATAGTGTGATCTCGACCTCTCCGTTATCCGTCGCGAGATGGGATCGGTGTTCCGATAGCGATTATGGCTTCAGTGGCCCGTTCGGCCGGCCGATGACGTGGACATGTTCGTCGCCACCATGCAGACATTGCGGAACTCACTGGGCCAGGAGCGGCAGGAGGCAATCCTTTACCGACACGGTCGGATGGGGCCGATGACGAGCGCGGAGCGGCAGGCGTTGTTCCGGGCACGGCATCCGCACTACTATAAGGAACGCCGTCGGCGGGAGAAGGAACGCCAAGCGGCACGAAAGGCGGGGCGGGCGTTGGCGGAGCGGGTCATGAAGCCGGTGCTGATGTTGCCGGATCTGTCGGTGGAGCAAAACCGATGACCCGTAGGTCGTGCTTCAGCACGACGCGGCGGAAGCAGAAGGTACGGGTTACGCGGCCTCCTCGAGCGCGGCCAACGAAGCAGCATCGGTGGCACGGGTCGCGTCTGCGAGACCCGTGGTCTGGCTTGGCGACCCGATACGGGTCTCGCAGACGCGACCCGTGCCACCGCCCCCACCGCCCCCACCGCCCCCACCGCCCCGACTTCTGTAACACGCGGCGGCCGCAGGGTTGTAGAATGGCAGTCGCCGGGCGAACCCTCGTGCCGCGGCATGCGTCGCTGACTTCTTACGCCACACGATGTCGAGCCCCGAATTGCCGCACGGATCCGCCACACGTTTAACCCCCGGCGATCTCGTCGATCGGCTCGAGGGCGTCCGGCGGAACGTGACGGTGATGGCGGTGCTGCGGGGCGTCGGGATCGTCATCGCGGCCCTGTGTGCGTTGCTCATCGGCGGGGCGCTCGTGGACTGGATGCTCCGGCTGCCGGGGACGCCCCGGCTGATCGGGCTCGTGGCGGCGGTCTCGGTGCTGGCGTGGCTGGCGTACAAGCACGTTTGGCTCCCGGCGACGCGGCAGCCGACGTTGGACGAGGTCGCCGGTCATGCGGAGGATCGGTTTCCGGCCTTCGAGGATCGGCTGCGGTCGTCGTTGACGTTTTTGGGGGACGGGCAGGCGTTGCCGAGCGATCCGATGCGGCGGACGGCGGTCGAGGAGGCGGGCGACGTGGCGGGCGGGGTGACGTGGTCGGACCTGGTGCGGCGTAAGCCGACGGCGACGGCGTTAGGTTGGGCGGCGACGGCAGTGGCGACCCTGGTGTTGCTGGCGATGCTGGTCGGGCCGTTGACGGGGACGATTCTGGGTCGGCTGATCGATCCGCTGAACCCGAACCACCAGTGGCCCAAGCAGTTCAACGTGGCGGCGGCGGAGCTGCCCCCGTTGCACCCGGCGGGTCGGCCGATGACCGTGACGGCGACGCTCAGCAAAGGCGACCCGGACGACGTTCGGCCGATGGTGCTGTTCCGCGTGGGCGAGGACGGGCCGGTGCGACGCGTGGCGATGGCGCGGGGCGACGACGGCGTCTTCACGGCGAGCATCGATCCGCGGCTGGCGGAAAACTTGGGGCGGGAGCGGCTGAGCGTGTGGGTGGAGGCAGGGGACGACGAGACGACGCCGGAGGCGGTGGCGTTGGTGCGGAGACCGGTGTTGGAGTCGGCGACATTGCTGGTGACGCCGCCGCCTTATGCTCAGGGCGAGGAACGCCGCGTCGACCTCGGCGACGGCACCGCGGTCGTCGGCTTCGGGTCCGATCTGGAGCTGCGGCTCAACTACTCGAAGCCGCTCGATGCCGTTGAAGGCTTCGTTGTCGAGGAGGACGTGGCGACGCTGCGGTGGACGGCGGACGAGTCGCGGACGTTCTCGGTGAAAGCGACGGATCTGGACGGGTTGTCGAGCGACGCGTCGCCGACGATGGAGGTGATCGTCCGGCCCGATGCCCCGCCGACGGTGCAGATCGATGATCCGCGGCGAAACGGGACGCGGACGCCCGAGGCGGTCGTGCCGTTGGAGGTGACGGCGGAGGACGACTTCGGGCTGGTGCGGGCGGATCTGGTAGTCGAGCGGCTGGCGCCGGTGGGCGGCGAGGGATGGACGGCAAGGGTGCCGTTGTTGGAGGCGGCAAGCGTCGACGTTGAGCGTGGGCGGGGCGAGAGTCGGCGGTACAAGATGGCGTACGACTGGGATCTGTCAGCCGTGGCGGATCAGGCGGGCGAGTCGCTTCGGCCGGGGGACGTGCTGGAGTTTTACGTGGTGGCGAAGGACAACTTCGAGATCGACGGCGTCGGGCACGAGCCGGTGGAGAGCGGGCGGCTGCGGATCACGATCATCAGCCAGGAGGCGCTCAACCGTGAGGTGATCCGCGAATTGCAGCAGCTGCGCGAGCAGGTCGAGTCGGCACGTCGGCGGCAGTCGGCGGCGAAGTCGGAGGCGTCCGCGTGGGCGGAGGCGACGGCTCAGCAGGACGAGCTCGACCAGGCAGACCGTGAAGCGGGCGAACGGATCGCCAACCGGCAGTCGCGCGAGGCGGCGGCGGTGAAGCGGCTGGCGGAGCGGGCCTTGGAGTCGGCGGATCGGCTGCGGGAGAACAACTCGCCGAGCGAGGACTTGGTGGAGCTGTCGGAGAACGTGTCGGAGCAGTTGGACGATGCGGCCGAAGGGCCGATGCGTGAGGCGTCGAGCAAGCTCAACGAGGCGGCGAAGTCGGACGAGGCGAGCGATCGCGAGCAGGCGGCGGGCGAGGCTCGCGAGCGGCAGGACGAGGCGGACGAGGCCTTGGCCGACGTGATGCGGGAGATGGAGGCGATCGGCGGGCTGCGTCAGGCGGCCGACGCGATGCGGCGACTGCTCGATGAGCAACAGCAGTTGGGCGAACAGGCGGATGCAAATGCCGCCCGCAACCTGGGCAAGCGTGACGACGAGATCAGCGACGAGGACCGCCAAGAGGCCGAGCGTCTCGCCGCCGAGCAGGAGAAGCTCGCCGATGAAGTCGACGAACTGCTCGAGCGGATGGAAGAGCAGGCGGAGGCTCAGGAAGGCGAAGAGCAGGATCCGACGGCCGAGGCGATGGAGCAGGCGGCCCAGGCGGGTCGGCAACAGGACGTCAGCGGGCAGCAGCGGCAAGCCGCCCAATCGCAACGGCAAGGCGAGCAGCAGGACGCCCAGCAGGCGCGCGAGGCGGCGGAGTTGGGGCTGGAGATCATGCTGCGTGAACTACAGGATGCCGAGCGCGAGGCGTTGCGGCGTCTGGAGCGTCGGCTGGCGGAACTGCGGGATCAAATCGAGCGGCTTGTTCGGCTTCAAAGCGGGCACAACGCGGACAACCTCGTGATCCGCGGCGTCGAGGACGAGGCGGTCGCGGAGCTGATCGAGGCGTCGGGTCGTGATGCCGATCAGCAGGTCGAGCCGACGACGGCCCGTCTGTCGGCCGGTCAGGAGCAGAGCGAGCAGAACACGCGAGACCTGGCGGCGGTGGCTGATGCGGATGCGAACGACGGCGGGCGGATCAGCGAGCTGTTGAACACGGCGGCGTTGCGGATGGAGCGGGCGGCGGTGGAGTTGCGGGACGAGGACTTGGCCGAGGCGTACGAGCCGCCGCAGGTCGGAGCGTTGGCGTCATTGCGTGAGGCGCTGGAGGCGGCGGACGAGGAGCAGCAACGTGTGCAGGAAGAGCTCGAGCGTCAGCAACGCGAAGCGGTCAAGCAACGGCTCGAAGCGGTGCGTCAGACGCAGACGGACGTGATTAACGCGACGACTGCGGAACTGGCGGCGGTCGAGAATCCGAAACGTCGCGACCGGCTCCGGCCGCGCGCGGAAGTTGCGCCGCAGCAGGCGGAGCTGGCAATCGAGATGGTCGACATTGCCGCGGCACTAGGAGAGGCGGGCGGCGTCATCTTCGTCTACACCGCGGAGGAAGCCGTCACGCTCATGCGGGACAGTCAGACCCGGCTCGACGCGCTGGACGTCACGCCGATGACGCTCGCGACGCAGGGCGAGATCGTCGTCCTTCTCGACGACCTCATCGACTCACTCCGCATCGACGGCGGGGGCAACGAGCAGCGGTTCGAGCAGAATGAGCAACCCGGCGGCGGGGGCGGGGGCGATCAGGGTCCGCCGCTGCCACCACAGGCGGAGATCAAGCTCTTCCGCAAGCTGCAGCAACGGCTCAACGAACAGACGAAGCAGGCTCACGACCTTGGCGACGCGACGCAGCGACTCGCCGAACGGCAGGGCGAATATCGGGACGTGCTCGACGAGATGCTCCAGAAGTACAGCCGCGGCGAGTTGAAGTTCGGGCCAGAGCCGAATGTCGACACGCTGCTGCCGGAAGAGGCTGCGGAGGATGTCGACGAAGCGCTCGATGATCGAGAGCTGCTCGACGACCTGCTGGGTGACGCCGGTCGTGAAGGCGAGCTTCCCGAAGATGGCGAACCAGCGGAAGCGGGCTCGCCCACCGTCCAACGTCTTGGCGACTACATGGCCCGCGCTCGGCAGCGGCTCGACGTCAAGCAGGATGCCGGCCCCGTCACGCAGGCGGTGCAGGAGCGGATTCTCCTCGAGCTCGACGCCCTGGCTGAGCAGTCGCAGCAACAACAACAGCAGAGCAGCAGTTCCTCCTCTTCCGGCGGCAACGCGAGCGGCCAGCAGCAACCAGGGGGCGATGCTCGTGGCGTCGAGCAGGCACCGCAGCCGGGCGATCCGCAGCAAGGTGATGCTCAGCAAGGCGAGCAGGCCGGTCAGCCGCAGCCGGGTCAACCGTCGCAGGGGGAGAACGCTCAGGATGGTCCCGAAGGCATCGACGCGGATCTGTCGCGCGAGCTCGAAGAAACCCGGGCCGGTTGGGGCCAGCTCACGCCGCGTCAGCGGCAGGCGATCCTCGACACGCAGACGGACAAGACGCTCGACAAGTACCGTCGGCTGACCGAAGAGTTCTATCGCAAGCTCAGCGAGAAGGAAGACGAATGAGGCAAAGTCACGTCGATGGCGTTCACATCTGTTCCGCGTCTTCGGGAGCGGCGGAGCTTGCTCCGCGGGCAAAGGTGCAACGAGCCTCCCCCACGGAGCAAGCTCCGCCGCTTCTCAGAGTCACGACCTGCGTTTTCACGCTCGCAGCTCTCTTCTACACCACGCTTGTCGCCGCACAGGACCTGCCCGTTCCCGAAGAAGGCGTCGGCGAGGGTCGGGAGATGGTGCGTGGCGACGAGATCACGCCCGAGAGCAGAGCGGCGGTGGACAAGGGGTTGGCGTGGCTTGCGACGCGACAGGCAGCCGACGGCAGCTTCGCCAGCGGCAGCACCGGCACGGCCGTCACCAGCCTCGCCGCCTTGGCCTTCATGAGCGACGGTCACCTGCCGGGCCGGGGCGAGTACGGCGAGATCGTTCGCAAGGCCGTCGACAACATCATCGCCACGGCCGAACCCAGCGGCCTGCTCGCCGGCAGCGGTGGCGGCGGCGTCATGTACCAGCACGGCTTCGCGACGCTGTTGCTCGGCGAGGTCTACGGCATGACGGGCGACGACCGGATCCAGGAACCGCTGCGGCGGGCCATTCGGCTCATCGAGCAGTCGCAAAATCCGCAGGGCGGCTGGCGGTATCAGCCGGTGCCGCTCGATGCGGACGTCAGCGTGACGATTTGCCAGGTGATGGCCTTGCGTGCCGCGCGGGATGCCGGCATCAAGGTGGAGGCGGGTGTGATCGACAAGGCGATCGAGTACGTCCGCAAGTGCCAGACGGCCGACGGCGGCTTCAAGTACATGCTCCACCACGGCGGCAACAGTGCCTTTCCCCGCAGTGCCGCCGGCGTCGCGACGCTCTACTACGCCGGCATCAGCGAGGGCGACGACATCGACCGCGGGCTGTCGTATCTCATGAACCACCTGCCCGGCGGCGGGATCGGTGGGCGGGAGCGGCACTACTTCTACGGCCAGTACTACGCCGCCCAAGCCATGTTTCTCGCCGGCGGCGACTACTGGGCATTGTGGTTCCCGGCGATCCGCCAGGAGCTCCTGTCCCGGCAGAGCCAAGGGGGCTTCTGGAACGCTCAGTTCTCCAACGAATACGGCACGGCCATGTCACTGATCATTCTGCAGATGCCCAACCGTTACCTGCCCGTCTTCAGCGGAAAGGGGCCGGGCTCGTGAACGGGTTGCGGTGCCTGATCGTGCTCCTGCTCGCGACGCCACTGGCGGCGCAGGAGGGCCAAGGTATGCTCACGCAGCAACTGACCGTCGTCGACAACGGCAACGTCGTCACGCGTGACGTGCGGCAACTTCTGCTCACTGCAACGGAAGAAGGCGTCTCCATGACGGCTGATGGCGAAGCGGTCGCCGGCGATTGGCTTGTGCTCGAACACGATGTCGACAAAAGTTTGCAGCCTCGGTTTCAAGATGATCTTTGGCGACTCCAACTCGCCAACGGCGAGATCCTTGTCGGAGAGTTTCTTCGGGCCGACGATGCGTCGGTGAGTCTCGACAGCCGCTGGCTCGGCGCATTCGAGGTGTCGCTCGACGACGTCAAGGCGCTGGCCAAGGTGAGTGCCCCGACGCCGAAGGAGCGGCCGGATCAGGACGTGATCCGGTTCGACAACGGCGATGTGGCGAGCGGATTCTACACCGGCACGCGGGGCAACGTGCTGCTTCTGGCGACCGATGTCGGTGAGTTGGAGGTGCCGATGAGTCGCCTGTCGAGCCTGTCGCTGGCGGATGCGGGTGGCACGCCGTCGACGCGGCCGGGTGTGGCGGCAGGGCAGCCGACGGTCCGAGTCGCGTTGCTCGACGGCACGGTGCTGCTGGCGGATTCGTTGTCGATTCAGCCCGGCGTGGCGGCGTTGCGGCGGGGCGATCGGCAGGTCGGCGTGGATCTGGATCACATCCTGGCGGCGGAGCCCGTGGAGCAGCCCGGGCTGTGGCTGACAGACTTGCCGATGCTCGAGCAGACGCACGAGCCGTACCTGTCGGTCGTGTCGCTGCCGATCGTCCGCAGCGGCCTGGGGACGGACCGCTCGCTGGTTCTACGGAGTCGAAGTGAGGTGACGGTCGACGTGCCTCGAGCGGGTCGGCTGGTGATGCAGGTGCAAATCGATCAGGCTGACGAGCGGCCACTGGCAGATGCGCGGGTGATCATTCGGCAGGGCGAGCAGGTGCTGTACGAGCGGGACTCACTTCAAGCGGCGGACGGAGCCATCGCCGTCGATGTACCGGTTGCCGGTGGCGAGCTATCGCTCCGGGTGGAGTACGGGTCCGGCTTGGACGTGCAGGATCAGGTCGTCTTCGTGCGTCCGGTGCTGCTTGTGGAGCAGGAGGATGGTGACGCGTCTGGAGCGAGATGACGAGGTCGGACCCGCGACTTGGTGGCGGCCGTCGCACCTCATACCGTCGAGGCGTGTCTACCGCCTCGTCGCCCGCTGTGCTTGCTCTCGAAGACGGCTGCGTCTTCACCGGCCGGTCCTTTGGTGCAGGCAGTGATGCCGTCGGTGAGGTGGTGTTCAACACGAGCATGACCGGCTATCAGGAGATCCTCACCGACCCCAGCTACGCGGGGCAACTCGTCGTCATGACGGCACCGCACATCGGCAATACCGGCGTGAACGTCGTCGATCAAGAGAGCGACCGGCCGCACGTCGCCGGACTGATCGTCAAGGAAGTCTCGCCCGTCGTCAGCTCGTGGCGTGCGACAGCGAGCCTGCCGGACTACCTCAAGGAGCACGGCCTGCCCGGCCTGTGTGGCATCGACACGCGGGCGTTGGTCCGACGGCTACGCGGCGACGGGACGATGCGCGGCGTGCTGGCGACGGGCGAGCATGACCCGCGGGAACTGGTCGAGCGGGCCAGAGCTGCGGCGTCGATGGCGGGGGCGGATTGGGTGACGGAAGTGAAGCCCGAGGCGACGCGAAATTGGGATCTGGATCGTGGCGACTGGTCATCCGGTGCGCCCGAGGATGGATCGGGGCTGCACGTCGTCGCCCTCGACTGCGGGGCGAAGCACAACATTCTCCGGCATTTGCGGGAGCGTCGCGTAAAGGTCACGGTCGTGCCCGCCGACGCGGACGCAGCGACGATTCGCGAACTTAAGCCTAACGGTCTGTTCGTCTCGAACGGCCCCGGCGATCCGGCGGCGGTCGACTACGCGACGAAGCTCGTCGCTGAGCTCATGAACGACCGTCTGCCGACTTTCGGCATCTGCTTGGGGCATCAGCTACTCGGCCAGGCGATCGGTGCGACGACCTATAAGCTCCCCTTCGGCCACCGCGGCGGCAACCAGCCGGTCAAGGATCTGCAAACCGGCCGCGTCGAAATCACGAGCCAAAACCACGGCTTCGCCATCGATGAGGCGAGCCTGAGGGCAGCCGGTGGCGAGATCACGCACGTGAATCTCAACGACGGCACGATCGAAGGCTTTCGTCTCAAGACGCGGCCGATGTTCTGCGTGCAGTACCACCCCGAAGCGAGTCCCGGACCGCATGACGCGAGTTATCTGTTCGACCAGTTCGTGCGGTTGATGAAGGCGTAGGACGTCGACCGACTGGACGTCGTTCAAGCGCTTCCCCCGGAGCGGCGTGGCTCACCCGCCGCGGGCGCGGATGCCGGCGACCTTCATGGGCAGGCCGAAGCAGTCGATGAAGCCGCGGGCGGCGGTGACGTCGTAGCCCTCCATGCTGAAGCTCGCCAGCTCCGGGTCGTACAGCGAGTGGGGCGACTCGACACCGATCGCATCGACGGTGCCTTTGAACAGCGACAAGGTCACGTCGCCCGTCACGGGCCGGCTCGCCTCGTCGACGAACGCCTGCAATGCTCGCCGCAGCGGGTGGAACCACTGACCGTTATAGACGAGCCGGGCGTAGTCGAGGCTGATCTGCTGCTTGGCCTGGAACGTGTCGCGTTCGAGCGTCAGCTGTTCGAGTGCATTGTGAGCGGCGTAGATGGCGGTGCCGCCGGGGGTCTCGTAGACGCCACGCGACTTCATGCCGACGAGTCGGTTTTCGACGAGCAGCTTCACGCCCACGCCGTGCTTGCCGGCGATTTCGTTCATGCGGGCGATGAGGTCGTCGCCGCGCATCTCGTCGCCGTTGATGGCCGTCGGGTCGCCGTGCTTGAAGCTGACACGAACCCGCTCGACCTCGTCGGGAGTTTCGTTGATCGGCGTGGTCATGGTGAGCATCCGCTCCCACTTCGGCTCGCCGGCGGGGTCTTCGATCTCCGCGCCCTCGTGGCTGATGTGCCAGAGATTGCGGTCCTGGCTGTAGATCTTTTCGCGGCTTTGGGCGACGGGGACGTTGTGCTCCTTCGCGTAGTCGATGGCCGCTTCACGATCACGCAGCTCGAAGGTTGGGTCTTTCCATGGCGAAATGATCTGCAGATCGGGTGCCAGTGCCTGGAAGGTCAACTCGAAACGGACTTGGTCGTTGCCTTTGCCGGTAGCACCGTGGGCGACGGCGTCGGCTCCAACCTGACGGGCGGCTTCGACCTGCTTCGCGGCGATGAGGGGCCGGGCGATGCTGGTGCCGAGCAGATAGTCCCGCTCGTAGACCGCGTGGGCCCGGATCATCGGGAAGCAGTATTCTTCAGCGAACTCCCGGCGAAGATCGGCGACGACGACGTCATCCGCACCGCTCTCGCGGGCCTTCTTCTCGACGCCTTGGAGCTCGCTGCCTTGCCCGAGTTCGGCGGCAAAAGCGACGACCTCGCAGCCGGGGTGGCGGTTCTTGAGCCACGGCAGGATGACGCTGGTGTCGAGGCCGCCGGAGTAGGCGAGGACGATCTTTTTAGGAGAGGTTGCCAAGTCGCCGCAGGATAGGCGGCAGGGCCCGTCAGAACCGCGTGTCGTCGAACACTTCGCTGTCGTCGATTTCATCGGCAGCACTGCTCGTGCCACCGCGATCACGGTCGAGGATGTGCCGGCCCAGGTTGAGCTTGTGGGACAGCTCTTCCATCGTTTGGGGCCGTTTGCGAGGATTCGTCAGCACGCACTGCATCACGACGTCGCTGACGACCTGCGGCACCTCACGATTAAGCTCCCGCGGACTCTTGAACAACGCATCCAACACGAAGCTGTTCTCGCCGGCTCGCTTGGCGTGGTAGGTTGTCGGCACGTGCTTGCCGGTCAAGGCCCAATAGAGCGTTGCGCCGAGGTTGAAGACGTCGGTCGACTCGCTGATGGGCAGCCGCTCGACCTGCTCGGGGGCGATGTAATCGGGGGTGCCCTGGATGCGTTGCTTGACGGTGCCGATGCGGCAGGACTGGCCGAAGTCGATGACCTTCACTTGGCCGTCGTCGCTGCGGAGAATGTTGTTGGGCTTGATGTCGCAGTGGGCCCAGCCCATCTTGTGCATCGCAGCCAGACCCTCGGCGGCATCGACGAAGGTCTGGATCACCTCGCCGAGATCGGCCGGCAAACCCTTCTCCAGCGGCCGGGCGTCGACGTACTCCATGACCAGAAAAGCTTCTGTGACCTTCACCAGCATCGACTTCTGGACCTTCAGCGAGAAGCTGCGCCGCAGGTTCTTGTGCGTGAAGTTTTTGGAGACTTCGAACTCCGCCTCCATCTGCTCCACGAAGCGAAGATCCTTGGGCTTGACCCGCTTGACGTGCTTCAAAGCGACCATGCGGCCGGTCTGCGAGTCGCGGGCGCGGTAGATGGTGCTGCCAGCTCCTTGGCCGAGCGTGCCGAGCAAATCGTAGTTGAGGAGCTTCTCCGGCATGCTTGAGGCGGTCCCTTTGGATGAGCGTGATCGCGACGAGCGAGGCGTGGGTCGATGAAAGGAGGAGCGGGAACGTTCGCTGGACGCATCGCCTCGGCTTCGGTCGGGTGCCGAAGCGTAGCCCCCGCCGGCGTTAGCGGCGTGCGGGGCGGAGGGATCATGGAGCTTCTTGGTCAGCATGGCAACTTGATCGCACGCTGCGACCTCCTGTGCCTTGTCGGCTACTAGCAGCCCCGACTTCTGCTGAACGCCTTTCCAAATGCTGCCAGCGTTCAGGGCGAGGGCAGATAAGGCCGAAGCTCCCGCTCCAGTCGCTCCAAGGTTGCCGTTTGCTCGGCGCTCACCCGGTTCGCGTCGGCCAATAATGTGACGCTGATGCTCGTCTCGTGGCCGAATCCGGCGGCCGGCGGTTGCTGCTGCCGCCAGCGGTCGGTGACTTCCAACGTGCCGTCGGTCGCGATAACGAAGTGCGAGGGCGGGCCGTCGCTGCCGACGGCGGCTGCCAGCTCGGCTGCAGAACCAGCCGCTGTGCCGGTGGCGAGTCGCTCGATCTGCTGCCATGGACGTTTTGGAACTTCCAACCGGTCCAGCGACGCCTCGTCCTCCGCAGCCAGCCTCGGCGTCGCGTCCGGCTCCAGCGGCGTCGGCGAGAGCAGCAGCAGCAGGCCGCTCAGCCCGAGCAGGCCGGCGACGCAGACGATCAGCATGATGAGACTTCGATTCATGATCTTCCGTGATCGACAAAGGAGCCGCTCCATGCGACTGGATTAGTCGCTAACCTGACCGCTAAATTGCTCGGCCAAACGACGCAGGTCGCTGCGGCTGAGCACGATGGCCTCGCCCCCGGTCAGATCGGCGATCTCCGCCAATTCCGCCGGCACGTCGGAAGCACCGAGGGCGACCGTATGAACGATCACCTCGTTACCGGACGCTCGCCACGCATCCAGCACCTCCTCGGCGAAGCCGATTGGCAGAAAGGCGGCGTTGCCGGTCATGAGCAGGATGGCCTCGGGTGCGGCAGCAAACGCCGTTTCGAGTGCCGGGAGGGCGGTGGTTGAGCCGCCGGTTTCGGCCTCGATCAGACGTTCCTTCACCGCGTCGATCGCCGACTTCGACGCCGGACGCAATGTGCGGGCGGGGAGAGCGCGAACGGACGACTCGCCTTCAATCTGCTCCCGCGGCCACAGCACGATCTGGAACCGGTTGGCCTCGTCGTCGGCCATCGCGGCGAGGATCGCCTCCGTCGTCGCCTCGAAGATCGACGTCGTCGCCGTACCCGCATCGAGGACAAACGACACGCTCTGAGGCAACTCGATGCCGCCGAAGGTCGGTTCCGTCACCTCCGTCGGTTGCGGGTCGTCGTTGTCTCCCAGCAGCGAGATGGCAAGGACGACAACTGCGATGCCGAGTAAGGCCGCCGTGGCGATGGCGATGCGGAGCTTGCCGTCATTCTTGGACGCGACCACAGGTGGCTGCGGCACCTGGACGCCAATCGAAGGCTGCGACTTGGTCGCCTTCCGCTTCCGGCTGGCGCGGGCACCGGTCCGCTGCAAGCCGCTGCCGAGGCCGGAGCTGATGGCGACGGCGTCGGCGAGTTGATCGAGTCCACTGGCCGGATCGGCCTGCTCTTCGCGGCGGTAGAGCGGCTTGGCGGTCGGCTTCTTGGTGCTCGCAACAGTCGAATCGTCCGCGGCGGGAACGGTTTGAATGGCCCCGCAATTCGTGCACCGAAAGACGCCGCCGGCAAAGGCGTCGTCCACTGCCAGGTCTTCGCCGCAGTTGCCGCAGGTCAGTCGGATCATGAGGGGTCGAGAGGCCGATTGGCCGCTGAGGTCGGACGGGCCGCGATTCTACGGCATCCACAGGTAAAAGGCACCCGGCATGAGCAGTCGCGCCATCTCCGACACCTCGCGGCTGCCCGGCAGCTGTGGCGTCTGCGGCGTGTTGGCGTAGATCGAGCCGCGGTAGCCGTAGGGCCGCTTGTACTGGATGACGGTCGCTCCCCGTGCATCGGCGAGTTCCGCGGCACGATTAAGCGTCTCATCAAGCCCGGCGACGCGGTCGATCAAGCCGATGGCCTGGGCCTGCGTCGCGGAGAAGACTCGGCCGTCGAAGGCGATAGTCGTGTCGCTGATGTCGCGACCGTTGAGCACGACCTCGACGAATTGCTGGTAGAAGTCGTCGATGATGCTTTGAAGCACCGCGGTCTCGGTCTCGCTGAGGCCGTCGAACGGGCTGCCGAGCGTTTTGAGCGGGCCGCTGACGATGGGCCGCACGCTGACGCCGACCTTGTCGAGCATTTCCTGGAGGTTAACCGTCTGGAAGATGACGCCGATCGAGCCGACGACGCCGCCGGGCGTGGCATGAATCTCGTCGGCCGCGACGGCGACGTAATACCCGCCGCTGGCGGCGATGTCCTGGCAGGCGGCGAGGACGGGCTTGCCGGTGCTTTTCTTGAAGGCCTGCAAGTCGGTCCACATCGCCTGACTCGCTGCGACGGTGCCGCCGGGCGAGTTGATCCGCAAGACAACCGCTTTGACCCGATCGTCCGATGCCGCGGCCGCCAATTCCTGGCGGAACCGACTGACCTTGTTCTCTTCCGTCCCGAGGAACCCGCCGCCGGTCGTGCCATTGACAAGGGTGCCTTCAACTGCGATGAGGGCAATTTTTCTCCGGTTCGTCTCGCCGGGCCGGGCGACAGTCTCCTGCAGTTCCGGGCTGTTGGAGACAGGCTGGACGAGAACGGTCGGGATGCTGCAACCGCCGGCGAAGCCGAGCAGGATCAGGAAGGCGAGGCGGGCGAATCTCATGAGCCTGACGCTACGCTCCTGGCAGCGATGCCTTACGAGACGAGCGACGACGACTTTCGCCGACTGGTCGAGGCGGCGATCGAGCGGCTGCCACAGCGTTGGCGGCAGGCTTTGGAGGAGGACGTGCCGGTCAGCGTGACGGATCGGCCGACTCGGGAGCAACTGCGGTCGCTGGAGATTCCCGAGGACGAACTGCTGCTGGGCCTCTACGAAGGCGTTGCGTTGCCGGACCGGTCCGCCGACATGCCGGCGATGGTGCCGGACAGGATCTGGCTGTTTCGTCAGGACATCGAGGATTTCGCCGAGGATGCTGACGACCTGGCGGAGCAGGTGCGGGTCACGCTGTTGCACGAACTCGGGCACTACTTCGGCCTCGACGAGGACGATCTGGCAGAGCTCGGTTACGCATGAGGTCGGTTGTTTTGCCTTCTCGTCCAGGTGATAGACGAAGCGGCTCGAGACAGTCGGTAATCGTCACAAGTACAACAGCATCGACATCACGATCCCGATCGCACCGAGCACCACGCCGGCCACAGCCAGGCCGTTGCCGCCGGTGTTGTCGCGTTTTGACTGGTTCATCGCCACGAGGCCGAAGACGATCGCCAGCAGCGGCACGACGACCGTGCAGAACGCCGGCAGCCCGACGATGCCAAGGACCAGGCTCGCTGTCCCGAGACCGTTGCCGCCGCCGGCGGCTTCGAGCGTCGTGCCCTCCATCGTGAACGGCATCCCGCAGTTTCGACAGTTGTTGGCCCCGATCGGGCTGCTCGACCGACATCGCGGACAGCGGATGTACTGGTGACCGTCGTTGCCCCGCTCGATGAGCGGCGCGTGCTCGCCCGCGGCGGCGTAAGCGTGGACAGGGTGCGGGTCCTGCTTGATGACCTTGCCCGTCATCGGATCGATCAGCCGACCCGAGCGGTCGAGGATCGGGATGATGATTGTCTGGCTGCACGTCGGACACTGGCCCTCCTGCCCGGCGACGCTGCTGTTGGCTTCGAGCCGACTCGAGCAGTACTGGCAGTTGAACCCGTACCGCCGCACCGGTCCGCCAAGATCCGGAATCGCCGGCACCCGCGCGACCTTACCGGGTGCCGCCTTCCGTGGTGCCGGAGCGGGCTCTGTTGCGACCTCCACTTCCTCGGCATCGACCACGTCGCTCGGTGCCGTCGTCACCCCCTTGCACCGCGGACAACGAATTTGCTTCCCAGCCGCGGACTCCGGTATTCGCAGCGGCGTCGAGCAATTGGGGCAGGCAAGCTCCAGCACAATGGCACATCTTATGCGAGGCACGAAGTCGGCTTCGACAGCATCACGATGGCGAGATCTGCATTTAGGTTGGGGTTTTCGATTACCTCCGCTCGCCGCTCCGTGTCGAGCCAGACGCCGCGATCAATGACGAGGCCGAGCTTGTCGCACAGCTCGGTGAAGTCGCGAATCGTCGGGAAGCGGCGGTTCGGCGAGTCGTACCACTCGAACGCGTACGACGTATCGGTCTTCGGGCTCCGTCCCTCCTTCGCGAGCATCGTCCTCAGCGGCGCGTAGGCGAAGTTGGGAAAGCTCACGATCCCCTGGCGGCCGACGCGAAGAATCTCAGCGAGGATGCCCAGCGTGTTCTCGACGCTCTGCAACGCCTGGCTAAGCACGACGACGTCGAACTGCCCGTCGTCGAAGAAAGTCAGCGGCTGGTTGAGGTCGGCGTCGATGACGTCGAGCCCGCGGGCGGTGGCGGCGAGGACGTTGGCGGTGGTCACGTCCACGCCGACGAGGCGGTGGTGGCCGCGACGACGCAGGCGATCCATCAACACGCCATCGCCGCAGCCGAGGTCGAGCACGCTGGCTCCTTTAGGCACGAGGTCGAGGAGCACGTCGTGATCCAACCGATCGCCGACGTCCGGCGACGCGAGTTCATCGTTAGAAATCGCGGCTTTGAGAAAAGAGCCGTATTGGTCTATCTCGTCCGGCAGGAGGAACGCGTCGTGGCCGCCGTTGCTGGTGATCTCGACGTAGCTGACCCGCCGCTGGGCCCGGCACAGGCCGGCGACGATCTGTCGACTCTGCTCGGGCGGGAAGAGCCAGTCGCTGCTGAAGCTGGCGACGGAGAAACGTGTCTTTGCGCTGGTGTTCTGCTCGAATCGATCGCCCAGCTCCGCTGCAGTGGCTCCGAGGTCGAAGCGATCCATGGCTCGCGTGAGCGTGACATAGCTGTTGGCGTCGAAGCGTTCGATGAACTTGCCGCCTTGGTGGGCGAGGTAGCTGCCGACGCCGTAGTTGCTCTCGAAGCCGGCGGCGAAGTCGTCGTTGAGGTCGCGTGGCTTATCGCGTTCGGGATCGAACTTCGCCGTCATGCCGTCACGTGAGAGGTACGTGATGTGCGCGAGCATTCGGGCCAACGCCAAGCCGACGCGGGGCTTGTCGGCGGCGTCTTCATAGTCGCCGTCGTGGAAGTGCGAGTCCTGCAGAATCGCGTTGCGGCCGACGATGTCGAAGGCCAGGGCCTGGCTCGTGAGCCGGGGACTGGTCGCCAGGAGCACGCAGGCGTCGACCTGGTCGCCGTGATCGAGTGCCCACTGCAGCGCCTGCTGTCCGCCCATGCTGCCGCCGATGACGCCGCGGAGCGTACCGATGCCGAGGTGCTCGATGAGTCGTCGTTGGGCTTCAACGGCATCGCGTTGGGTGATCGCCGGGAAGCTCGCGTTGAAGGGCTTGCCGGTCCGCGGGTCGATGCTGCCGGGACCGGTCGTGCCGCTGCAGCCGCCGAGGGTGTTGGAGCAGACGACGTAAAGTCGGTCCGTGTCGAGGTATCTGCCTGGTCCGACGACCAGATCCCACCAGCCGGGGGCGTCGGCATCATCGTGGCGGGCGACGTGCGAGTCGCCGGTGAGGGCGTGACAGATCAGAACGGCATTGGAAGCATCGGCGTCCAGCTTGCCCCAGGTTTCGTAACAGACTTGGAGCTCCGGCAGCGTGCCGCCGAGTTCGAGCGCGAGCGGCTCGCTCGATTCAAACGTCTTCGCATGCTCTGGCTCACGACAGGCGGCGGACATCGGACGCGACGGTAGCAGCCGAACGATGACGCTCCGGGTCACAACGGGAAGACCCGCGTGCCGGTATCCCAGGATCGACCATTTCGGTAGGTCTCCAGATTCATCGAGCGTCCACCTTCTGGCTTTAGCTCCAGGACCTGAAGCGAGCCGTTGCCGGTCCCGATGTCGCCGTTCTCGAGGATCATCTCCGGCCCGCCTTCGGCGTTTCGAGATCGAGCCCGCAGCAGCGTTACCGCTTGTCCGTCGACGTCGATTCGGCAGCCAGGCCAGGGTGAGAGGGCATTGATCTGCCGAGCGAGATCTGCGGCAGGGCGGTTGAAGTCGAGAAAGGCGTCGTCCCTCGACAGCTTGCCAGCGTGGGTGGCGAGTGTTTCATCCTGCGGCAACTCGACGGCCACACCGTGGTGCAGGTCGTCGATCGTCCGCAACACCAGCGGCGGCCCGGCGTCGGCGAGACGGTCGTGCAACTCGCCGGTCGTTTCGTTATGGATCGTCGGAACGTGGCCTTGCCGGAGGATGCCCCCGGCGTCCATCTTCTCGGCGAGGCGGATGACGCTGTTGCCGATCTCGTCGTCGCCGGCGAGCAGGGCGTGGTGGATCGGGGCTGCCCCGCGGTGCCGGGGCAAGAGGCTGGCGTGGAGGTTCATCGAGCCGAGCCGCGGATGGTCGGCCTGTTCCTGGCTGATCTTCTGGCCGAAGGCGATGACGACGAGAGCGTCGGCCTCGGGCAGGTCTTCGTCGTTGAACTTCGGCGTGCGGATGCAGTCGAGGTGGTTGTCGTCGCACCACTTGCCGACCGGCGTCGGCGTGAGCTTCTTACCGCGACCGGCGGGTCGATCCGGTTGGGTGTAGACGCGGACAACATGGTGCGACTGATGAAGCGCTTCGAGCGTGGGCAGCCCAAACGAACCGGAGCCGGCGAAGAGGATGCGGAGGCGGTTGGGCATCGTGGTGCAGTCGCGGCTAAGCGGCGGAATTGTAACTTTGCGACTTGTACGAGCTGGGTGTCACGTCGCTTTGGCTTCGAGCTCTTTGAGCTTCTTGCGATTAGCCATTTTTACGGTCGGGGGCATCTTGTCGAGGATCAGGATGCCGTCGAGATGGTCGACTTCGTGCTGCCAAACGCGGGCGATGAAGTCCTCGCCGATCTCATCGATGTCCTCGCCGTCAACCGATTTGGCCTGCATGCGGAGCCTCGTCGCCCGAAGCACCGGCGTGCGAATGTCAGGCAGCGACAGGCAACCCTCCTCGGCTTCCTCATCACCCTCGGCATCCGTCAACTTCGGATTGACGTAAACGCGGTCATCGCCTTCTTCGCCGGTCGGGTTCATGACAAACAGCCGCGCCTGAACGGCAGCTTGAGGTCCGGCCAGGCCAACGCCTTCGTGCTCGCGCATCATCTCCAGCATCCGATCGGCGATGGCCTGGAGCTTCGCCTTTGTCTCGTCGTCGAACGTGGTGATCTTCGGAACCCGCTTGCGGAGTCCGGGACTCGGATAAAGCACGAGCTTGAGGTCGTCGGCATCAGGCAGAGGCGGGTTCGCGTCCGGCATGCGGCACCGTAGCTCACCCGCCCCAGAGCCGCGACCGTGAGGGAGCGCCACCCGATGCGCGGTCGTCGACCTCGTGTCGGTGATCCTGGTGGCGCTCCCTTACGGTCGCGGCTCTGGGGCGAAGCTACAACGCGTCGATCTGGCTGGCGAGGTTGCGGAAGGTGGTCGTCGAGTTGTCGAACGTGAGCTTGATCGTGCCGGTGGGTCCGTTGCGTTGTTTGGCGACGATGACTTCGGCGATGTTGTCGGGGATGAAGTCCGGGTTCGTCTGCTTGTAGTAATCCTCGCGGTGAAGGAGCAGAATGACGTCGGCGTCCTGCTCGATGGAGCCAGACTCGCGCAAGTCGCTCATCCGCGGCCGGTGACCGTCGCGGCCTTCGGACTGCCGGTTGAGCTGGCTGAGGCAGACGACGGGGATATTCAATTCGCGGGCAATGCCCTTGATGCCGCGGGAGATCTCGGTGATCTGCTGCTGGCGAGACTCCACGCCGGCAGTGCCCTCCATGAGCTGCATGTAGTCGATCATGATCATGCGGATACCCCGCTGCAACGCCATGCGGCGTGCCTTGGCCCGAAGGTCCATGATCGTCAGGCCCGGCGTGTCATCGACCCAGATCGGAAACTGGTCCAGTTCCGTCACCGCCAGGGCCAGCTTCTGGTATTCCTCCGCCCGAAGGGTGCCCTTGCGGATCTTCTGCCCCTCGATGCCCGCCCGGCTGCCCATGAGCCGCTGGGCGAGCTGCTGCTTGCTCATTTCCAGACTGAAGACGCCGCACGGCACCTTCTTGCTCGCGATGGCCTCGACGAGGTTCATCGCAAAGGCCGTCTTACCCATAGAAGGTCGGGCGGCGACGATGACCATTTCGCCGTCCTGCAGGCCGTTGAGCGTGTCGTCGAGCTCGATGAACTCGGTCATCAGGCCCGCTCGGGCCTTGTCCTCGATCATGTGGTAGACCTCCTCGGCGATCTTACCGAGGGGCTCGACCTCGCCGCTGACCTTCGTCTGCTGCAGGTCGAAAATTCGCTTCTCCGCCCGATCGAGCACCTGCTCCGCGTTCTCGTGCGGGGCGTAGGCGTCCTGAAGGGTCTTGTTGCTCGCGTCGATCAGCGTGCGCAGCAACGCCTTTTCGCGAACGACGCCCGCGTAGTGCAGCGCGTGCGCTGCACTTGGCACCGCACCGAGGATCTCCGTCAGGTAAATCGTCCCACCAACCTCTTCGAGCAACTGCCGGCGTGCAAGGTCCTCGCGAACCAGCACCGAATCGACCGGCTTGTTGTCCTGCCAGAGCTTGACGAGCGACTCGAAGATGATTTGGTGGTCCGCCAGATAGAACGAATCCCGTTGTACGACCTGAACGACTTCGCCGACGATGTCCTTGTCGAGCATCATGCTCGCCAGGAGACACATCTCTGCGTCAATCGAGTGCGGCGGGAGCTTGACGCTCAGCGGGTCTTGCACTGGTCCGCGACCGTTGCGAGGCGGGGCTTGCTCCTCCGGCTCGTCGAAGGGCTGACTCATCACGTCGTCGGTAAGGCGGGAACGGGCCATGGTGCAAAGTGACAGGGCGGAACGGCATCCTAACACGACCCGTCCGCCGATACCGTAACCATCGACACGCCGGACGTCCGAGCATTCGCCCACGCCGCATCAAGTTGTCCACGGCATCCGCCCTCAATCCGACTGAGCCCGCGGCGGACGCGGCTCGCGCGCGCCTTGCGTGCTGAAGCTCTTCAGATAGCTCACCCACATCGCGCTTAATCCGTGCTGAAACGCCCCGTGCACCAGCACGTCCATGTACGTCTGCGTCGGCGGGATATGAAACGCCTCCTGCTGCACGCCCTGGTACGTCCACGCTTTTCGCGGCTCGCCCTTCCGCATCGGCCGAACGTTGACTTCGACCCGCTTGTAAACGCCGATCTCGCGGCCCTCGGCATCGACGTCACGACGTACCTTGCGGTCCAGGATCTCCCAATCAGCATCGTTCAACTCAAAGACGGCCCCGCTGACACTCTTGCCCGGGTCGTAGACGATGTCTGCCGTCCCGCCGCCCCAGTACTCGCTGAACACCGGGAACGCCAATCGGTAGTTGTCGACGATGCCCGGCTCGCCGCCGCGAAGGTTCGGCGGCCGACGGTTGAAGTGCTTCGCCCACGCTGAGACGCTCTGGAAGTCGAGATTGGAGCCGTAGGCAAAGTACAGCATGAAGCGGGCGGTGCGGTCGTCGCGGGATGAAGGAGGCAAGTGGTGGTGGGCCCGCGACGCGAAGGTTTAGGAAGGCTACCACGAGCGGGTAAAGAAGCCGGTTCAGGTTTAACACGCTCCATGCCAAACCACCTGCCAAGCCTGACTCGCCACCGTCGCACGTTGGACGCGTCGCCCGGGCGACTTATCGTGCACCGCCATGCCCGAGTCCGACCCCAGTGAGCCGCAGGGCCAACCCAACCCTCCCGAATCCGAAGCCCCCCGGCCCCAGTTGCTGGCGCCGTCGAAGCTCAGCGGACCGCAGGGCGAAAGCCACGTCAGCAACCTGCCCGCCCAGCTCAAGGCCATCGACTGGCGCGAGGCGTTGCCTTTCACCAACCTCTTCCGCGGCTTCGGCGTGGCGATTCACCCGAGCAAGCTCCTGCTCTGCGTCGTCGCCGTCCTGCTCATCTATGGCGGAGCTCGAGCACTTGACGGCCTCTTCAAGGTCATTCCCGGCACGGACAACGCCCTCGTCGGCGAGGCCTACGCCTTTGAACGAAGCCTTGCCGAAGGTCGAGATTTCGCCGAGGTTCGTGAAGAAGCCGAACGGGCCCAGACGCAACGGCTCGACGGCATGCGACGCAACGTCGCCCGCCTGAGCGACCGACCGACCGAAGACATCGGCCGACGCGACCTCATCGACAGCCTCGTGACCAGCCGCGACGAGGCGGTGGTTCGGGCTGACGAAGCCTTCGCCGCCGAAGTCGCCGTCGAAGGCGTGACTGACGAAGATCGCCGCCGCGCCACCCTCCGCCGCGACGAATCGGTCCGCTTCGCCTACGACCGCGCCGCTCGCAGCATCGTCGAGACGCAAAACCTCTACGGCCACGGCGTCGCTAACGAGTACTACGACTACAGCGTCGGCAGCTTCAACGGCCTCATCGCCAGCGTCCTCTCGCTCGATCTCGCCGGCACGATCACGTCGCTTCAACGCCTGCTCTGGTTCGGGCCGCTGTGGATGTTCACGCAGCACGCGATCTACGCGTCGATCCTCTTCATCTGGTCGCTGGCGGTGCTCGCCGTCTTCGGCGGGGCCGTCGCACGGTCCGCCGCCGTCCAGGTCGCCCGCGACGAGAAGATCAGCCTGCGATCAGCCCTGCGGTTCAGCAGCGGCAAGTTCGTCAGCTTTCTGAGCGCGCCGCTCATCCCGATCATCGTCATCTTCCTCGTCGGCCTCGCCGCGGCGTTGGCGGCACTCGTCGTCTCGCTCCTGGGCATGATCCCAGGCCTCGGGTTCCTCGCCGACATCGGCATCGGCCTGCTCGTGCCGATCGCCCTCATCGGCGGCGTCATCATGGCCCTCACCTTCGTCGGCCTCATCGGCGGCGTCAGCTTGATGTACCCCACCATCGCTGCCGAGGGCACCGATTCGTTCGACGCGCTGAGCCGAAGCTTCAGCTACGTGTTCAGCCGACCGTGGAAGGCCGTCTTCTACGCCATCGTCGGCCTCCTCTACGCCGCGATCACGTTCCTCGTCGTCCGCCTGTTCCTCTGGCTCATCCTCATGATGACCCGGGCCGCCGTCGGTGCCCTGACCCTCCGCGACGCCGCCGGCGGGAACCTGCTCGACACCATCTGGCCCAAGCCCTCGCCGAGCCAATTTAGCTACGACATCGCGTTCGCCAATCTCACCTGGAGCCAGGACATCGCTGCGATCCTCGTCGCGATCGTCGTCTTCGGCGTCCTGACGCTGCTCAGCGCCTACGCCTTGTCGCTCTACATCAGCATGGGCACGATCATCTACTTCCTCCTGCGTCGCGACGTCGATGCCACCGAGCCCGACGAGGTCTACGTGGATCCCGCTGACGAGGAATATGCCGGGTACGCCGATGTCCCCGAGGACCCGCTGGCAGAACCCGGGACAGGCGACGACGCCGCACCGGCACCCGCGCAATAATCGCCCTCATGCCCACGTACGACTACCGCTGCGACGCCTGCGGCCACACGTTCGACAAGTTCCAGTCCATGTCCGCCGACGTCCTAACGACCTGCCCGGCCTGTGAGAAGGACTCCCTCCGCCGCCTCATCGGCACCGGTGCCGGCATCATCTTCAAAGGCGGCGGCTTCTACGAAACCGACTACCGCAACGACGCCTACGCCAAGGACGCGAAGAAGGACTCAGGCGAGTCGTCCGACGGGAAGAAGAAAGACGACGACAAGGGATCAGAAACCAAGACCGAATCAAAGCCCGAGACGACTGCGAAGTCTGAATCCGCCTCCAAGCCGGCGGACTCGAGTCCGTCGGTCTCGAAGCCTAACAGCTCTGCGGAAAAGTCAACGACATGAGCGACTCGACCACGCAGTGCCCCATCTGCAAGAAACCCTCCGCTCCCCCGGCAGCCAAAAGCTCGGACAAGAAGTCCCCTTACCCCTTCTGCTCCGACCGCTGCCGCCTCGTCGACCTCAACCGCTGGCTCGAAGGCGACTACCAAATCCCCAGCGACGACGACGACCTCGACGAAAGCGACGTGCGCGACTCGTAGGGTGGGCTTCAGCCCACCATCTGAACGGGGTAGACCGGCTTTTGCCGATCTTCTCCGCTTTTGTTGCAACAAGGACCGGCAATAGCCGGCCCTACCGACAGATCACGCAGTTCGACGCCGCAGGCCGAGCAGGGCGATCACACCCGCCAACGCCGCCGAACCCGGCTCGGGAATGACGACTTGGACGACGCCTTTGAACTCACTGAACCCGTCGCCATCGGTGAACTCGACCACGAAGTACCCACGCCCGTCGTCCGTCAGCAGGATCTGGTCCGACTCGATGTCGTCGATCGTCGCATCCAGGAAGACGTTGCTCAGGTCGTCGAAGTACGTGAACGTGTCGCCGACGCTGATGACCGGCGTCAGGTCGCCGCCTTCGCCGAAGTAGAGCGTCTCCGGGCCGCCGTTCTTCGAACTCCAAGAGACGAGGTACTGGTCGACGTTGTTCAGGCTGATCGTGCCGACGCTGTTGAGCACGTTGCCGCCGACGGTCATGCCCTCGCGGGCGATGATCGAGCCGTCGAGGGCGAGGTAACTGTCCATCTGCGTGTCGCCGTCCGTGTCACCCGCCGACAGGACCGTGCCGCTGTTGTTGACCTGCACCGGCGATCCCGCGAACGCGAGGTTGTCGAAGTTGTCCCCGTCACCCGTCGGCTGCCCCTCGCGAAGGATGATCGACTGATCACCCGTCGTGAGGTCGGTCAGGACGACCGTCTTGTCATTCGCAATGGTGATCCCAGGGCCTTGCACATCAACGCCGCTGACGAGCCATCGGCCATCGTCCGACACGTCGTAATCGTCACCGATGCCACCCGCGCGCTGCAGCCCGCTCGACGAAGCGTTCGACCCGACGTTCAACCCGCCCGGCAACGCCGTCCCTGGCCCGACGACGTTGTTCCCACCTTGCAACACCACCTCAAACGTCGGCGTCGTGCGGTAGTCGGAGATCCGCACCAGCCCACGATCCGTCTCCGTCGCCGCGTCCGGCCCGAGGTCGACCACCGCAAAGACATCGCCGTTGCCGCTCATGCGGACGTCGAACACGCTGTCGCTCGCGAAAAGTCCGGGCAGAAACTCGTCCCCCTCGCTCAGCACGATCCCGGCATCGGTGATCACGGCCTGCGCGAGCGTCGCGTCGAGCGTCGAGCCGTAAGCCCATCCGCCGTCGTTGCTGATGCCCATGCGGTCCGGCTGCGTCGCGTTCAGGATCAACGGCTCATCCGCCGCATCGAACACCGGCTGCTGATCGATCACCACAAGCGTGCCGACGTCCGAGCTGAAGCTGTTCGCCAGGAACCCGACGCCGCCCACGCCGTTGCCGTAGATGCCCGGATAGTTGTTGCCCGGATTGACGTAATCCGGGTTCGACGCCCCGAACGGCGGGATCTGCACCTCGTCCGTCTGATAGAACTCCAGAAAGTACCCGCTGGCAGGAAACACCTGAGCCGACGCCGGCAGGGCAGGCAGAACCACCGCAGCAACGGCGGCAACGATGAAGGAACGACGGTGCATGATCTCTCCTGACAAGCGGATGAAACAAGGAACTCGGCGTCAACCTAATCGACGTCCTCCAATCCGCAAGACCCTTAGCAAGCTCTTAGCGCAGATCGCCCGATACCGCGCGAACTCGTCAAAGTAGCCAAAGTAGGGTGGGCTTCAGCCCACCACGAGCAGCTCCAGCGGATCATGCCCTGAATCCCCATGGCACGAATTTTAGTCCGTGTTCTGCTGCAAATAAGATGAACGGCACACCGCCACAGTACGAAACTCGGGCAGAAAGAGAGCATCGTCGATCAACTGACTCTTCTGCCGCCGGTTGACATGAACAGCAACGATGCCCCTTTCTGCCCTGGTCGTACTTGGCC
>CAYMAS010000016.1:0-57788 GCA_964388485.1 uncultured Tepidisphaerales bacterium
ACCGTCACCATGGCCGGCATGGGCGGCGTCGGGTCGATCTTCGAGCTCAACGTCGCCATGCCCGTCATGATCGACGCCTTCCTCGAAAGCGTCACGCTCCTCTCCAACGTCTGCGACGTCTTCGTCGACAAGCTCCTCGTCGGCCTGGAGGTCGACGAGAAGCGGTGCAAGGAACTCATCGACAACAGCCTGATGCTCGTGACGGCCCTCAACCCGCTCATCGGCTACGACGAGGCCGCCAAGGTCGCCAAGCAGGCCCACGCCGAGGGCAAGACGATCCGCGAGGTGATGGCCGAGAAGCAGTACGAGGGCGTGACGGAGGCGGTGCTCGACGAGGCGCTGGACCCGCGTCGCATGACCGAGCCGCAGGCGTAGCGTGGCGGCATGGTCGCACAGGCAGCCGCCCGAGGCTTTGTCATGCCATCGGTCCACGATGACGGCGAGGGTCCGCTCTTCGAGATCATCGAGGGCGAACGCGTCGATCGCGAGATGTGGGTCCCAACGCAGATGACTGCCGGCAAGATCGGCTTTGCCCTGAGCGACCACGTCGAGCGAGAAGGGCTTGAGGCTTACGTCGTCACGTGGCCCTTCATCGCGTGCTCGGCGTGGCATCCCGAGACGCGGCGGCGACCGGCCGTTGCCATGTGGTGGGCCAGCCAGTTCCCGGACGGCATTCCGCACGACGGCGATGCCGCCGTGGCACCTGTGGTCGTCGCCGAAGTCGCCTCACCCCTAATGTCGGTTTACCAGATGGACCGGACGATCGGCGACTTCATTTCTGCAGGCGTCGAGCTCGTCTGGATCGTCAATCCAGATCAACGCACCATCCGCACCGAACAGCCCGACGGCACCGCGCACGTCTATCGCGAGGGCGACACCCTCTGTGGCGGCCCTGTAATGCCGAAGCTGAAGGTGCCGGTCGTCAAGCTCTTTCCGAAGGTTCAGCGGTAGCACAGTCCGATGAAAAGCTTTGGGTAAGGTGGGCCGCGGCTCAAACTGAATAGAGTCGCACCGTGCCGAAGTTTGACCGCGTGGTTCTGAACATTGCCTGCCTCGCCCTTGCAGGTGCCGCCGGGGCTGCTGCCGCACAGGTCGAGTTGGCGGATGAGGAGCCGGCCGATGACCCGACCACGCGATCAGTGCTGGTCAACGTCCCGCTGCAGGACGAGCAGCCTGAAGCCTTCGTCGCTCCGTTCGGCTACGAGCCGCGGCGGCTGTTCTATCGCGAATCACGCTTCATCGTCCCGGCTCGCGCCTTCGATCCCATCGCCGCCGACCCACGGTGGCCGCGGTTCGAGTTCGGCTTTACCCGCGTCATCGACGGCGACGGCAGCGAGCTCTTCGGCGACAACGGGCCGTACAACAACATCTGGCTCGTCAGCTTCGGCGACACGATTGCCCTCTACGGCGGACCGCCGCCGGAGTTTCTCAAGTCGGTGATCGACACGGTCGAAGTCGGTGCCGTTGCCTCGCTCTTTGCCACCTTCGACCTGAGCGAAGAGAGCGTGCCGCTGCTCAACGCCGACTACAACGGCGGCGGCTACATCTCGGCCCGCAAGGACAGCTGGTCAGGGTTGCTGCGCGTCTTCCACGAATCGAGCCACCTTGGCGACGAACTGCTCCTGCTCGGGCCGGACATCAATCGCCAGGACCAGACGTTCGACTCGGTCGAGCTGCTCGTTTCGAAGGACTTTTTCAACGCCTGGGATGCCGGCGATCTTCGCGTGTACGGCGGCGTCGGCTGGCTGTTCCAGACATTCGGCGAGCCGTCGTACGGCGACTGGGTGTTCCAGTACGGGGTCGAGTTCGATGCGAGGAGCTACCGCTACAACCTGCCCGGCGGCCTGGGCATGCGGCCAATCGCGGCGATCGATCTGCAACACCTCGACGGTCGCGGCTACAACATCGACATCAGCCTGATCGGCGGGCTCCGGTTCGACGGCATCCGCGGCGGCGGGCAGGCAGACGTGACAGCAATCTACTACAACGGCCGCAACCAGAACGGTCAGTTGTTCGTCGACGACATCGAGACGTTCGGCGTCACGCTTCGGCTGAATCTCTAGCCGCGGCGGAAGAAGTCATTGCTGCTGATTGAGCCTCACGTGGCGGGCCGTTACGGTCTGACCGTGCTTCGACCGTGGACGATCGTCTGGACCCTGCTGCTCAGTGCCGCCGCCGGTGGACAGGTCACGCAGCCGGCGGCGCTCGACGAGAGCGAACCGGTTTTGGAGGTCGGCGTGTTGCCCCACGGCGACGTCTTCGAGCCGCTGTGGGCGGACCCGATTTGGCCGATGAACTCGGCGAGCTACCACCGCTACATCGACGACGACTTCCTCGGCAATGTTGCCGCCTTCAACATCGGCATCACGATGCCGATTTATCGGTGGCACGAACCGAAGTACGTGCCGGGCGTCGACTACTTCGAGTGGGGCCTGCAGGCGGCGATCCAGAGCGACTTCGATCAGGACCGGCAAAGCCGCGACCAGTTCTCGGCCGACTACAGCGCCAGCGGCTACCTCGCCGCCCGACGCGGCCCAACGTCGGCCATGCTGCGGCTCTACCACCGTTCCAGTCATGTCGGCGACGAGTACCTCACCAACGACAGCGGCGTCGAGCGGGAAGACTTTGCCTTCGAACGCTTCGATCTGATCGTCAGCTATGACGTGCTCCGGCTCGGCCTCGCTCAGCCGCGACTCGCCCGCGTCTACGGCGGCGTCGGACGCACGCTGCAAAGGCCCACACCCAATGAGTGGGGCTACTACCGCCTGCAGTGGGGCGGCGAGGTCCAGAGCGGCCTCTACCTCGGCGACAGCCCGTGGCGACCGGTCGCTGCTTTCAACGTCACGCACCAGGAGGGCAACGACTTCAAACCCGACTTCTCCCTGCGTGCAGGCCTGCAGGCGGACCACCCGACCACCAACGGTCGCAACATCCGACTGTTGCTCGAATTCTACAACGGCAAAGATCCCAACGGCCAGTTCTTCGAAGACGACGTCCTCATCATCGGCACGGGCGTCTTCTTTTCGTTGTAGCCATCAAGGTCGCGTGAGGGATCCGTCGGGCGCTCGCGTTTGCGTCCATTCGATTAAATCAGGCGACGCCGGATAGTTCGCGGCGGCGGCTTGGTCGAGCGTGATGCCCCAACCGGGGGCGTCGGTGGGATAGAGGTAACCGTCACGAACCTCCGGCAGGCCGGCGAAGATCTCCCTTTCGGCCTCAGTCCAGTCGGCGAATTCCTGGATGCCGAAGTTGGGCGAGGCGAGGTCGAGGTGCAGGTTGCACGCGACGCCGATGGGGGCGATGTCCTTGGGATTGTGCCACGCGGTGCGGACGTCGTGCATCGCCGCGTGCTGCGCCGCCTGCCACGCCGGCGTGAAGCCGCCGATGGCGCTGACGTGCATGCGGATGAAGTCCAGCTCGTGTCGCTCCACCGGCCCAACCCACTGGCTCGGCGACGTGAACAGCTCGCCGATCGCCAACGGCAAGGTCGTCGACCGCCGAAGCTCCGGCAGCCAATGCAGCTGCTCCGGCGGCAGGGCGTCTTCGAGAAAGAACAAGCCGTGCCGCTCCAGTCGCTCGGCCAGCCGAACCGCATCGCGCGGCATCAGACGCGAGTGGACGTCATGGACCAGATCGAGTTCCGAGCCGAACGTATCGCGAAGGTCACCTAGAATCTGATCGATCTCTCGGATGTACGCGTCGGCATCGAGATAAACACCCTCGTGACTGCCGTCCGGCCGCACGCCCGTGAACCCGCTACCGCCGTAGCCCGCGCTCGCTGCGGCGAGGATGCCGGGGGCACTTGGGTCCTCTTTGGGCGTCACCTGAACTCGGACGCACTGCACGCCGACGCTCGTCATCTCGTTGATCCGTCTGGTGAGCTGATCGACGTCCGGCCCCGACGTGTGCCTATAGATCCTCGCCGCCGGCCGACACTGGCCGCCGATGAGCTGGTAAACCGGCAGGTCGGCGAGCTTGCCCTTGAGGTCCCACAACGCCATGTCCACGCCGCTGATCGCGTTGTTGAGAATCGGCCCGCCACGCCAGTAGCCGTTGTGGTGCATCAGCCGCCACAACTCCGCCGTCTCCGTCGCGTCGCGGCCGATGAGCAACGGCCTGAGAAAGTCTTCGACCACGCGTACCACCGCCGAGTATCGCTGCGTGAACGTCGCGTCGCCCAGGCCGAACGAGCCGTCGTCGGTGTCGACGCGGACGATGACGAGGTTCTCCGTCGTCGGCCGACACGTGATGACGCGGACGTTTGCGATCTTCGGCGTCTTCATTCGTTGGTTCCTTTGATCATGAACCCGCCGTCGATGATGAGCTCGCTGCCGGTGACGTAGCTGGCGTCGTCGCTCAGCAGGAACGCCACCGCCGCCGCGACGTCACGCGGCTTACCGATGCGGCCGAGCGGAAAGAGCCTGGAAAAGCGGGCGTGTTCGGCGTCGGGGTCGACTTGAGCATCGATGTGCCGGCGGTACATCGGCGTATCGATCGTGCCGGGACAGACGGCGTTGCAGCGAATGCCATGTGGTGCGCCGTCCATGGCGATCGACCGCATCAGCCCGAGCGACGCGGCCTTGGTCGTCGTGTAGGCGACGGCACCGGGTGCTGCGGTGTATGCCATGATGGAGGCACAGAGCACGACGGATCCGCCGGTCTTCTTGAGGTGATCGAACGCGTGCTTCGCCGGCCACGCCATGCCGGCGACGTTGACGTCGAGGTGCCGCGTCAGGTCGGCTGCCGAAAGGTCGTCGATGGCGTCGGGCGTCATGATGCCCGCGTTGCACACGACGCCGTCGAGCTGGCCGAACCGATCGGCGGTGGCGTGAACGGCATCACGAATGGCCGCTTCATCCGCAACGTCGCCGACGAAGCCGGTGAAGCCGGTGAAGCCGGTGAAGCGTTCGTGCGGCAACTCGGTGGATTCGGCCGAAAACCCGCCGCAGTTCGCGCCGCGTTCGAGGCAGAGATCGACGATGGCCCGCCCGATGCCGCTGCCGGAACCGGTGACGAAGAGCGTTTTGCCGGCCAGTTGCAGATGACGATCAGGCACGCTTCACCTCGATGTCGAAGACGACGACCGCTGCCTCCGGACGCACGATCCGAAGCACCGACACACCAGGATTCGGCGAGTCGAATTCACCGGCGAGTTGATCAAGCGGCGTCCGGCTGAAGGCCGCCGTCTCAGGATCGGCAGCCGAAAGCGACACGATGATCCCGTTGGCGGTAAGCCTGAACCCATCGGCTGCTTCCTCGACTTCGGCTTCCGTCACCATCGTCCACGTGACCTCGCCGACAGGCTCGAGGATCTCGTCATGAAAACGCACGGCGTCATCGGTCACACGAACGCGTCGTGTTGCGGCGGACGCGGCGTCACCCAAGGGCGGGCCGAGGTTAAAGACGCTCTCGTCGGCGGCGTGCGAGATCATCCGCGCCCGGCCGAACGGGTCGTGCGGACGGCCGGCGACGGTGATGGTGTTGTGGAACTGGTTCTGGTATCGCAGGAGCGTCCAACGGCCGGCATCGGCGGCTTTCTCCCAGAAACCGGGTACGTTTTGCTCGACCGTGTAGTAGTCTTCCGCACCCAGATCGGTCGCGATGCGGCTGCCAGCGACGTCGAGGACGAACGAGCCGGCATCGAGCTGTCCGTGCGGCAAGTCCCCGCCGCCGCTCTTGATGGCGACGTAGAGATCGTTCACGCCGCGACGGTGGATGGCGACATCAAGCAATCCGCCGCCGGACCAGTCGGTTGATGCCTCGGTTGCGTCTGCTGTCTGCTGTGGCATCCATGCGAGGATCATCGGCAGGAAGTTCACCGCCGGTGCCGTGCTGTTGATGTTCGTGTCGTTCTCGTCGCGGAGCAACTGCCTTTGAAGATCGAGCAGTTCCGGCCGGTCATGACGCTCGGCGAACCAGAAGAGCGAAGGATCGACGTAGACGCTCTTCGAGTGTGTGTCGCCGAAGTTGAAAATCGCCCCGCTCGGCCCGTCGCAGGCGGCTCGGAACCCCGCGCTTCGAAGAAATCCATCACCCGGCAGCGTTGCCGCGATCTCTTCGTGGCCCATTGATCGCAGCGTTTCGAGCAGAACGATCGCGTAAATCGTGCCGTACGACCAGTACGTCGGCCCCTCGGGATAAACCCCGTCCGGCTCGTAACACGCGAAGGCGGCTTTGGCATGACTCCGTACGCGATCCGCCAGCCGCTGGGCATCGGAGTCGGGTCCGTCCTGCAGTATCGCCCGGCACGCCACGAGCACGCCCGCCATGCAGACGGCGCTCCAGTTCGTTTCAACACCCCACCACCACTGATCGTCGGTCGCTGTCGCAATCACCTTCTCGCGAAGCGCCTGCACGACACGCTCCCGGGTCACTTTCGGCAGGGCCTCTTTGAACCAGTCGAGCCCGATGCCAAGAGCTGTCGCCATTTCGGCGACATCGAGGTAATGGTTCGGCCCGAAGTCAGGGAACCCTGCGATCGCATCAGCCTCCTCGGCGAAGCGATGGGCGAACCGGTCGTCGCCGGTAAGGTGATAAGCCATCCCCAACCGGACGATGCGAGCGACCGCCGTCCGCGAGACATCGAGTAGCCGGGTGCCGCGAATTAAGTGCTCCACCGGCGGCTGATCGATGAGCAATTCGGCTCGCCGAACGACTCCGGCAGCCAACGGTCGCAAAGCGGCATCGGACGCGACACGTTGCCGAAGCATGCTCCCATCGACGCCACACAGCATTAACGACATCGACGTGAAGTTACGGGAAATGCTGCACGTTTCAACGCAAGGGCCCAGCCGACATCTTGCCGCAGCGGCTACTTGAGTTCGTCTCGCGTCTCCCGCTCGGGCAGGTACTTCCACACGCCGTAGCACGATGTCGGCACCCACACGTGGCCCGTGGTCGGATGAATGTTGACGGTCATCGCCTCTCGGCCGCCGTCGAGAATCGTCCCGTCGAGCGGGTCGTTCACCGTCAGCACCTGCCACGTCTTGCCACCGTCGGTCGACCGCATCACAGCCGCGTCGGCGGATTCGACGTTGTGGTGCTGGGCGACGTAGATCGTGTCTGCGTCGTCGGGATGCACCGCAACACCGGTCACGCGGAGCTTGCCGCTGGACGATCGCGGCGTCTCGATTTCGATCGGCTTGATCGGGCTGTTGGTGTCGCTGGCGATGTCGAAGCGAAGAAGCTTCTCGAAGTTCGCTGCGTAGATCGTCCGGCCGTCGGGTGCCGGGCTGACGTGGGCGATGAGGCCGTCGTAGCTGGTCAGCTCCTGCCAGGATTCACCGTTGTCGTCGCTGCGGACGAGGATGGCGTAGTTGGGCTTCTGGATGACGCCGTACAGGTTGCCCTCGCGGTCGCTCGCATAGACGCCGGTAACATCTTCCATCGGCTGCCATGTGTCGCCGCCATCGGCGGTGCGGAAGCGGGCGACGAAGGCGACGTCGGGATTGTTCGGGCTCACGAAGCCGCGGCTCGAGCCGAAGCCGTCCTCCTTCCGCGTCTTGGCCCACGAAACACCTTCGACGTCGCTCCACGTCTCGCCGCCGTCGCGACTGATACGGAGCTGGCGGGGCGAGTCCCAGCCGCTGGCGAGGCCGACGGCGAGCACGTCCGGGCTGATCGCGACGCCGCCGTAAGTGAAGCCGCCCCAGCTGTTGCCCGAGACGTTCGTGTAGGTCCACGTGTGGCCGCCGTCGTGCGTGACGGCACCGTTGTAGTCTTGGCTACCGAGGAAGATGAGGTCCGGATGGTGCGGGTTGAACGCGATACCGCCACCAACGAGGACGGCGTTCTGGCCTTCGCTGGCCCATTCATAGCTCTTGCCGCCGTCGGTGCTGGCGGTCACCCAGTCTCCGCCGTAGCTCCAGACGCGATCTGCATCCGTCGGATGCCAGGCAAACGTGTACTGCCGAGCGTTCTGAGGAAGAAACGCCAACTCCGGACTGGTCGTCGCAACGTGCCACGTCTTGCCGCCGTCGTGCGAGACGTGCTTGTGCCACGCCCAGTCGTCGGCGAGCGACCGCATCGCGAGGCGGTTGGGATCGGCGGGACTGACGACAAGACCTTGGAACTCCACGTCCTGCCGCACCGACGACCGCCCCGGCAGCGGCTCGTCGAGACCCGTCGTCTCAATCTCGACCCACGTCTCGCCCGCGTCGGTGGAGGTGTAGAGCGTGGTCGGCGTGGTCGCCCAGACGCGGTCCGGCTCGTGCTTCGTCGTCGCGATGGCGGTGACGTGCTCGTCGCCGATGAGCCGGAACGAGTCGCCGCCGTCGTCGCTGATGTAGAAGCCGTTTTCGTTACCGACGTAAAGCCGGCCGCTCGTCGGGTGAACGTCGACCTGGCTGTGCCCGGCAATGTCCGCCGCCTCGCCGAGTCGCTCCCAGGATCGCCCGCCGTCGTCACTGCGGTAGAGGCCCGGTTCGCGGTCGGGCATCTTGCCGAACTGAACGAGCGCTTCGTTCGTCCGCGACCAGTAAACCCGACGCGTCAGCTTCGTCTCCTCGTCGTAGGTCGACGGATCGAAGACGACGGAACGGCGACGATCCCGCATGCCGCCCATTTCTGCGGGCTCGACGAGTTCCCAGGACGCGGCGGCGTCTTCGCTGAGCCAGACGCCGTGAATGTCACGGGCCAGCGAGTTGGAGCCGATGGCGATGACGCGGTTTGGGTTGCCCGGGTCGATCTCGACATCACGTGCTCCGCGTGGCGTGAAGCCGACGTTGGCCGGCTCCCAGGTTTGGCCCTGATCAGTACTCCGCCACAGCCCGCCGACGTCGGTGGCGAAGATCATGAGGCTGCCGTCGGTCTGGTCGATAGCCAAGTCGCCAGGCCACTGCGCGCCTTCGCCGCCAATGCGAACGCCGGCATCGCGGTGCTCCTGCGAAACCCAAGGAATCGCTTGCCACGGGCCGGGCCGGTCGTCGCCCGTGGCAAGGCTGGCGGACGTCAGGACAGAAGCGACGCAGGCGAGACGAAGCAGGTTCATCGAAGGGCTCCTCCAGAAGCGGATCAGAAACACAAAGGGCGGGCGTGCCGCGCACGCTCCGCCCCAGGTCGGTGACGTTGTGACATCCTAAGCCCGACGACGCCGGCTGCCCAAGAGCACCATTCCACCCAACACCGCCGCGGCCGATGTCGGCTCAGGGACGACGGTGACGGAGAAGTTGTCGGCGAAGCCGGTCACACTGTTGTTTTGGCTGCTGCTGGACGTGCGAACCCGGACACCAAACGCATCGCCAGTGAGAGGTGTGGGGTCGAAGGCACTAGCCGACGCAACCACGCCCCCAGCGTCCAGAAGATCAAACGAAATGTCGAGCCCGCCACCCGAAGGCGTATAGGTCGTTTCGAGGGTGTAGGTCGTGTTGAGGCTGAAGCTCTCACCAGGCACAACCGCTCCCGTTGCGAGCTGCGTGTTGCCACCGGCGGTAATCTCAAAGATGCGAAGGTTCAGCGTGTCGTCGAAATCGAGCAGGTAATAGGGCGTGTTGCTGCTACCTGCGCCGAAAGCGGTGATAGCAGCCGTGCCGTCAAGGCTGGACAGGTTGTAGTTCGTCGAGACGGTGATTGGCTGACCCGCCGTTCCCGTGACGTCGACGGTGGATACACGAGCCAAGGCAGCACCTGTGATGCCGACTTCGTACTGCATGTTCTGTGCAGTCCAAGCAGACGAAGCCGTCCAGCCGTCAGCGACGTTGTCATTGAAGTCTTCTAAGAAGGGCAGCGTCGCGGCGGAAACGGTGCCGGCGGCGGCGAGATGAGCGGCGGTGGCGAAAAGGGCGGCGGTGGCAAGGGCAGTCTTCATAATCCTCCTGAGAGTCGGGAAATCGCCGAAGCAGCAACTTCGGCAGACTGGGAAAACTACCACACCAATTAGCCCTCGCCCTCACCACTTTCCGCACCTGACTTCATCCGTAGCGCACCGACATAAGCTGCCCCATGCCGCGGACGAAGAAGGATCCGATGAATCCGCGACGCCGGCCGCCGCTGATCGGCATCTACATCCAGCCCTGGCACTCCTACCTTCGCGACGTCCTGCTCGGCATCCGAGAAGCCGCCGCCAGCCACGGCTGGGAACTCCTCATGCCCTGGATCGGCGATGCCGACTGGCCTGACGCCCTCGACCTCGGACTCAGCGGCGTCATTACCGCCCGAAGCCGCCACACCGATCCACCGGCCAAAACGTTCCAACGCGTGCCGCACGTCATCCTCGGCTCCGCTCGGGTCGGCACCGAGACTCTTGACCTGACGTGGGACCAGCACGCCATCGGACGCATGGCAGCCCGGCATTTGCTCGACCAGGGCCACCGCCAACTCGCCGCCTGGCATGAGCCGGAGGTCAACTATCAGCAGCAACGCGTCGCCGGATTCGCAAAAGCCGCCGCCGAGGCCGGGCGAGACTGCATCGTGCTCGATGACCACGACCTGACCCACACGGAGCGACTCAACATGCTCCGGTCGCTGCCCCAGCCGTGCGGCCTCTTCTGCGCACTCGATCGGCTCGGCCACGACGTGCTCCGATTGGCCAAGGAAACGGATCGCCTCGTCCCCGAGCAACTGGCCGTCGTCGCTTCCGGCAACGAGGAGGACTACTGCGAACTCTCGGCGCCGCCGATGTCGAGCGTCGCCTTGCCCGGCACGCAAGCCGGACGGCTCGCGGTGGACTTGCTCGATGCCAAAATGCGTAGGCCGAAGACGATGAAGCGGCAGGCGGTTGTCACGCTCGAGCCGCACTTCGTCGCGATCCGGCGGAGCAGCGACCTGTTGTGCGTCGATGACCCGCACGTGATGCAAGCGCTCAAGCAGATCCGCCGATTCGCCGGCAGCGGACTGGCTGTGGAAGATGTCCACGCGCACGCGTCGCTCTCGCGGCGAGCACTGGAAAGCCGATTCCGCCAGACCATCGGCCGAAGCATCGGCAAGGAGATTCAACGCGTCCGCCACGCCGCCGCTCGGGATCTGCTGGTCGCGACCAACGAGCCGATCGCCACCATCGCCGAACGGTGCGGATTCCAGTCGCCGCAGGCGTTTTCCTCCGCCTTCAGCAAGATCGAAGGCCAAAGTCCCGCAGCCTTTCGAGCGGGACGGTGATGACAGAGGCGCTGCGTCATCTGCTCATGCCGAACCTTCGCGTGCTCATGCCAAGGCGTCACGTGCTCATGCCGAGGCTTTGCTCCACTTCCAGATGCCGTAGCAGCCGGTGGTGAACCAGGCGTCGCCAGTGGTCGGGTGGACGCGCACCCGCATCGTCTCCCGGCCGCCGTCAAGGTGCTGAGCGTCACGCCTCTCACTCGCCAGCGGCGCATTGCGGGCAAGGGTTCTCCAGGTTTTGCCGGCGTCGGTGCTGCGGAGTGCTGATGCAGGATGGCTGAAGACGTTCGAGTGGCGGCAAAGGTAGACGACCTCGGGCCGACGTGGATCCACCGCGACGCCGTGCAGCTCGTTCGTCCAGAGCCCGTGCGGCACGTCGGGCAGATCGATTGGCTCGGGCTCGACCATGCTCCCGTTGCTCAGGGCACGGCGGAAGCCGTCGAGCTTCCAAAGCTTCTTGTCTGCCGTCATGTAGAGCCGGTCGCGATCCAAGTCGTAAGCAAAGTCCTTGATGTCGCCGGTATTCGGGCGGGCGACGCGTTGCCACGTTTCACCGCCGTCGACGGAGGCGAGTACGTAGTTCTCCTTCGGGTACTTCTTGACGCCGAAGATCATGCCGCTGCCGGCGGACCAGACGCCGTCGCAGTCGCTCATGCGTTGCCACGTCTTGCCGGCGTTGCTGCTGCGGTAGGGACCGGCGAACCGATTGGCAGCGTTGTCGGGATCGACGAGGCAGTTGTCGATGCCGGCGATGCCGGTGTCATCGCCCCAGCGAAGATCTTCGTGATGCTTCCAGGTCGCACCGCCATCGTCGCTCGTGGCAAGGATGCGTCCGCCGCCCCAGTCACCACTGAGGCCGCAGAAGAGTTCGTCACGACTGGCCGAGGCGGAGCCGTAGGTGAAGCCGCCCCAGCTGAGGCCGCTGACGTTTGTGTACTGCCACGTCTCGCCGCCGTCGCCGGTCACGCCGCCGTTGTAGTCCTGACTGCTGATGAACAGCACGTCCGGGTCGTCCGGGCAGAACTGGAAAGCGGTGGCGCAGTAGATGTTGTTCACGCCGCCACCCGACCAGCGGAACGTCACGCCGCCGTCGTCGCTGCGGCAGGGCCAGTCGCCCCCGCTGGCGAGGACGATGTCCGGGTCCGTCGCGTGCCAGGCGAACTGCGGCTGACGCACGTTTCGCGGCAGGAAGTTCAGTTCGTCCTTGAAGTCGCTCGTGACGAACGTCTCGCCGCCGTCGTGCGTGACGATGCGCGTCCAGTTGTAGTCGGGCCGCTCGTGGTAGAGGCCGAAGCGGTGGCCGTCGGCCGGAGAGACGCGGAGGCGGCGGAAGGTCGTGTCGCTCCGGACGATCGCGGACGTTCCCGGACAATCCGTCCACGTGCGGCCGCCGTCGTCGCTGGCCATGATGCGCTTTTCGGTGCAGCCGAGCAGGCGGTCGCCGGCGACGTCGAGGCCGGTCAGGACGAGGTCGCTGACCTTCTCGACCGTCGTGCCGCCGTCGCGAACCTCGTAGATGCCGTCGAGGCCGCCGACGTACAGGATCGGCTGCGTCGGGTTGTGGGCGAGGAACGCTCCGCCGAGCTTGTCGCTGTCGGGCAATTGTCGCCACGTCTCGCCGCGGTCGTCGCTGACGTAGAGGGCCGGCTCATTGACGCCTTCGCCCCAGCTGGCCTTGTCTTTGGCCGTCCTGGACCAGTAGACGCGGTCGCTCGACGGGTCGAACACGACGGCCGTCCGCTCATCGAAGACGCCGGCGTAGCGGGCGGACAGAACGTTTCGCCAGCTCGCGCCGCGGTCAGTCGACAGGTAGACGCCGTGCCGATCGAACGGGATCGTGTTGGCGCCGATGGCGATGATGCGGCTGGCGTCGCGCGGGTCGATGGCGACGCAGTTCGTGCCGCGTGGGAAGTAGCCGATGTTGCACGGTTCCCAGGTGAAGCCGCCGTCGAGTGAGCGGTAGAGGCCGCCGACGTCGGTGCCCCAGATGGCGGTTTTGCCGTCGGGTCCGAAGGCGACATCGCGAATCCACTGCCCGCCTTCGCCGCCGAGCGTCGGCAGGTTCATGGAAGCGAGTTGCCGCTTGGTATCCGCGGAGATGAGCGGGACCGGCGACCAGCGGCCGGTCACTTCTCGGCTCACCAGCGCCGCGGACGCAAGGCTGCGGAAACCGGGGAACGTGGGCAGCACAGCGGCCGCGGCAAGTCCGAGCATCGCGCGGCGTGTCGGTCGACTCGTCGAAAGGGTACTCGTCATCTGAAGCTGCAAGTGAAAAGAAGGCCCGGCTACAGAAGCGGCCGGGCGAAGACGAGGCAGCAAAGCAAAAGCTTCACTACTTCCGGTAAATCATGACATTCTTCTGCTGAAGATCGCCGCCGTCGGGCTGATCAGGCCAAAGCGTCGATTGCTCGTTCAGCTGCTTCGACTCGACATGACCATCGACAAATACGACGTTTGCCTTTGACTCGTCGAAGTGGCGGAACCGCACGCCGCTTGCCCACGCCTGCGTGTCCAAATTTGCGATGCCTGCTTGAAACTTCACCGGCGTGTCAGGCTGGGGCACGATCCCGTCAATGTTGAAACCGGTAGGCACTACAAAGCCATCACCAATTGCTGTGAACTGGTTCTTGGGGTTGGTCCAATAAATGCTCGAGCTGTTAAGACGGTCCAAGATGTAGTAGCTATTGCCCACCTGATCGTCCAGCCAGGACTTGCTTGGATCCCGGATATATTGAGAAGCATCGGCTGCGAGCAGCACCTCGGTCGGGCGACCAATCTGCGTTAGCTTGTACGGCTGCATCGCAAGCCTTGGACTGGCGTCTGGGCCGACAAGACGCGATGGCCCTCCGGTAGATTCAGGCATCCACGGAGCTTGAGAAGGAATCAGTCGCGGGTGAACGGAGTAGTGCATCCATCCGCCATCGACCCTCGCTTCGCTGCAGGTGAAAGCGTCTCCATAATTATCCGGATCATGGCCGGACGTTGGATCGCCATCTGCTTTGACACCGACAGCCGCGGCGACATGATCAAACCAAAAGGGGTGCCAGGTACCGCTGCCTGCACCATTGAGCGTGTCCGCGGTCGGCAGGGAAAGCCCGTTGTCCTGGGCGTAGATGGTGAGGCCGAGACCAACCTGTCGCAGATTGCTCTGGCACGCGACGCTGCTGGCAGACGCACGTGCACGACTCAACGTCGGCAGCAGGATGCTCACCAGCAGGGCGATGATGCCGATGACCACCAGCAGCTCGACGAGCGTGAACGCGGTGTGGCGACGGGAATGGGAAGTGAATTTCATGAGGCCTCCTCAGAACTAGATCGGTACGAATCGCGTGACACTTGGTTCACGACGCCGGGCCGATGATGACGTTGTCGAATCCTATTTCGACCGTGTTGAACATGGGGTTGACGCGAATGCCGAATTGGTCGCCCTTGGGCCGCTCTGCCTCGGTCATGGTAGCTTTGAGCGGTGCGACAAGATCATCGCCATCTTCGATGATGCGGGCGACGAGCTGGTACGCGCCGTCTTCCATCGTGCCGACGAGCTCGATGGAGAAGTCGGCCGAGCCGTCGGTCAGGTCGAACTCGCCGCTGCTGGCGAGCTCGACGGACTTGTCGTCGGCATTGCGGGACAGGACGAACCGATACCGGTTGCCGCTGGTGTCGACTTCTTGAACGTACGCGTAGACGCCGGCGAAGCCCTGGTTGTACGACGCGGGGCCTTGGGCGAAGGCGAAGACGCCGAACTTGGTTTGGGTGAAGTCGAGCGACTTGACGGCGACGTCTGCCGCGACTTTGAAGCCGCCGGCGATGTCGTCGGGCACCATCTGCGCGACGCCGACATCGCCGTAGTTGGAGTTATCGTAAAAGACTAGCCTGCCGTCTTCGACGGTGAAGCCGGGAGCGGTGCCGAAGGCTTTGCCGGTGCCGGTGGCTTGCGTATCGAAGTCGTTGAACGACAGCGTCAGCGGCGTGTCCTCGTCGTCGAACGTCTCCTCGACGGCGAGTGCCGGCGTAGCGATGACAGCAGCGACGAGGGCGTGGCGGATGAGGGGAAGCATGGCGATGGCCTGTGAGCGGGACGCCGCCGAACCGCCTCTCGGCGATCCGGCAGGAGGAGGAGATCGATGATCAGCGACGGCGACGCAGCCCGAGCAGGCCGACGACACCAAGAGCGGCGGCTGAAGCCGGCTCGGGGACGATGACCGAAGCGGCGAGATTGTCGACACCGACTTCGAGTGTGTTGAAGCCCGGATTGGTACGAACGCCAAAAATCTGTCCAGCCAGATCGCTGGCGGCGATCGTCTCCGTCAGGACGATGGGGGCATCACCGTCGGGCGACAGAGTGGCGGTTACGTCGAAGTTGCCAAGGCCGTCTGCCACACCGACGAGATCGATGTTGAAGTCGGGCGAGCCGTCCGTCAGATCGAAAGAGGTACTCGTTTGAAGCACGCTCGAATTGCCGTTCGCACCGAGCAGCAGGTTGAAGTCATAGTTTCCACCGCTCGTGTCGTTCTCTTGCACGTAGGCATAGAGACCGACGAAGTTCTCCGTGAAGTCAGCCGGACCTTGCGCGAAGGCAAAAACGCCAAGCTTCGTCGTCGTGAAGTCGATGCTGAAGACGTCGAAGTCGGCACTGGAGCTGAAAGCGACAGCATCAAGCGGCCCCGTATTGATGATAACATCAGCTGAACCTGCGTCACCAAAGTTCGAGTTGTCGTAGAAGACGGCTTGGCCGTTTTGGATGGTCCAGCCGGGGCTGGTGCCTTGACTGCCGGTGCCAGTGGCCTGCGTGTCAAAGTCGTTGAAGGCAAAGTCGACATCCGTCGTCGCGTCGTCGAACGTTTCGAGGAATGGCGACGTGACGGGGCCGGCCGAGGCGGCGGCCGTGACGGCCGCCGCGGTCAGGGCGGCGGTGCAGTAGGTGAGTTTCATGACAAATCCTCCGGTAGAGTGGTGGTGATGAATGAAGAGGGTCTAGCGGCTGCCGGCGTGGCGGCGGCGACGCAGGGCTACGAGGCCGAGCAAGCCGGCGACCGCGGCCGAGGCCGGTTCGGGAATCGGCGTCGAGGTGACGACCAGCGCGTCGAACAGGATCTGGTTGGCATCGGTCGGATTCGAGGTGATGCGAGCGAAGACGAACAAGTCCTCGCCGACGAGGCTGGCGTTGTTGCCGTTCAGCGTGTCGAACGACAGCACGCGGTCGACAAACGTGCCCCGGGCGCCGAGAAGGGCCGCTCCGACGTCACTCTCGTCCTCGGAGACGACCACCGGGTCACTGAAGATGTCGCTGTCGTCGTCCGTGTCGACGGAAAGGCCGTAGCTGTAGGCACCCGGCAGATTAAGATCGCTTTTCTGCGCGACCTTGAGCGACAGCACGTAGGTGAAGTCGGCGTCGATCGACCCCAGGTTCTGGTAGACGCCGATGCCGTTCGCGGCGTCGCCACTTCCGCCGCGGTCATCGAGAATGAGGAATTGGTCTCCGTCGCCGTTAAGGACGGCGTTGCCGCCGGACGGGTTCGTGATGATCTCGTTGAACGCGATCGATTGGCGGTCTCCGCTACCGAACTCGACGAAATCATCTACGTTGTTGTTGCTCCCGGTGCCGGTGTCCGGCGACTGAAAGCTGCCGTTGGTGACCTGTATGACGGCGGCAGGAGCAGCGGGGGCGAGAGTGAGCGACACGGTGGCCGCAACGGTGGCGAGTGCAAATTTCATGAGTTACCTCCTGTAGAAGTGGACACTTCTCCCGCCGACGTGGCAGGTTCATAGAACGAACTGCCGCCGCGGCGAAGCGCGGTCGGCGGGACGATGCTGTCGCCCGGGTCCGTGACGAACGGGACACGGACGCAGCCGATACGATCGGGATGCACGCCTTCAGCCAGCGAGCGGCTGACCGTCGCGATGCGCCGGCCCATGTCGTGCAGCGGCAGACGAACCATCGACGGACGCTCCATGCCGACCCATTGCGACAAGGCCGGGTGCGGATCGAACGTGATGAACGACAAGTCCCCCGGAATGCTCAGGCCGATTCGCTTGGCGGCGAGGGTCGCGATGCGGGCACCGATGTAGCTGCCGGCGACGAGGGCGGTGGGGCGGTGGCGACGCATCCAAGCTTCGACCCGCTCGACGGCACCGACGAACGGGCTGCCCGGCTCCATGAGCCCTGACAAGTTCGTGGAAAGACTCCGATGAGAGGTGCTTGCCTGAGTGTAGCCCGGGTGATTCGAAGCTCCGATCCAGCAGACGCCCGGCTCATCGAGGTCAAGCCCCGCCTGAATGATGGTGCGTTCGAAGCCTTCCTGCCGCTCGAAGACCCAAGGAGCGGGCCAACGGTTGAGGACCATGCCGATTCGCTCGTGGCCGTGGTCGATGAGCGTCTGAGTCGCGACCTCTGCGGCACCGACGTTGTCCTCGACGACTGACGGCAGGCCCAGATACTGGTGGGCGGTGCCCATGACGAGGCTCGGGATGCCCAAGCGGACACAGTCGCGGAGCAGCAGGGCGTCTTGCGGCCGGACGGCGAGGCTGACGAGCACTTCAGGCCGCTCCCGTTCGATTCGGCGGGAGATCGCATCGATGTTCGAGTCGCTTCCGCCGTAGAGCTCGACCTTGACTCCCGCGTCACCTGCGGCTTCGTCGATTCCGGCGAGCACGTGCGGTGTGATCCAGTCGCTGGCGAGCCGCGTGATATCGAACAGGACGACGCCCAGGCGGAGCGACCGCACCTGCGACGTCTTCGATTGCCGATCCACGTCCAGTGCCGCCAGACGCGGGCCGACGAAGGTGCCTCGACCGGGGGTTCGCTGAACCCAGCCGTCACGCTGTAGCTCTTCGAGCGCACGCCGCACGGTGGAACGACTCAGACCCGAGCGTTCGACCACTTCGGCATCGGTCAGGAACGGACTACCAGGCTGGGGCTGACGACGACTGAACTCCTGAACCACCCGGTCCCGCAAGGCACGGGCGGCGTTCCTTGTAGGGAACTTCGCGTTGAGCCAGTCAACGCGTTCGACCGTCTCGGATGGCTCCTGAACCATTACCACGTTCGGGACACAATGCCACCAAAGGCCATCCTTGTCAAGCCTGTTCTGATGTTCTTTTTGCAGACAGCACAACGATTGGTGCGGTTTTCTGCCGCTCCACCACAGGGAGACAGCAGAAAGACTTTTGTGAACCAAATGTCGCACCGGAGAGGCCGTTTCAGCCGCTGATTCTGCTCGGGCTTCCAAAGTAGCCGCGGCGCCTGCCCCGTGTTCGCAACTGCAGAACGCCAAGTGCGGAGCAGGTCCCGCGGCTACCAGAGGGTCCGCTGCTCCCTGCGTGGCAAGGGCACGTTGAACTGATCTCATTGCTCGAACTGAGGCAATCTAGTACGCCCGCAGGACGCTCGAGGTCGGGTACGACCGGGCCAGGATCTGCCGATAGTCGTCGCCCCGGGCGGCCATACCTTGGGCGGACCACTGGCACATGCCGACGCCGTGGCCCCACCCGCGGCCGTTGGCGAAGACGACGGTCCGCGGGTTGTTGATTGGCTTGAACCAGCCGCTCAGCAATGCCGGCGCGTCACGACGGTCGCTGTTGACCGCCCAACGTGTCTCTTCCGCCGTCAACACGTACCGGTCGCCGCGGGCGTCGATGATCTCGAACCGCGTCGGCCGGCCGAAGGCGTTGGTGCGATTGATTCGGAGTTCGACGAGCTGGCTCATCTTCGCCAACGGATGCTTCCGTCGCTCACCCCAGGCTTTGATTCGGCGGGTCAGCTCTGACTTATCGATGAGCACCGGGTCCCATTCGAAGCGGCTAGAAGCGTTGCCGAGGTCGCCCAATTGCTGCGGCGACAGGGCGGCGGAAGGCGGCTCGTTGAAGGCTTCGTCGGCCCCGAGGGTGACGCCGCCGCTGGTGGAATGGAAGTAGGCCTTGAAGATGCGTGGGCCGACGTCCGTGTCCTGCGCCACGACTTGCCCACGGGTGCGGAAGACCGCTTCGCGAGCCTTGGGCGTCTCGGCCAGACTGCCGCCGTAGACCTGAGAGTTCGTGTTGTCGTAGACGTCGAAGTGGCCGCGGCGTCCGCCGGCGGTGCGGATCTCGTAAAGCGCGTAGGTGCGTGCGACGACGGCCTGGGCGGCGAAGGTTTCGTCGTGCCACGTCGGCGGCAGTTCCTTGGGCAGGACACCGGCCAGGTAGCTTTCGAGATCGAGGTCGTTGACGACGTCGAACCGACCCGTTTCTCGCGGAACGAGACGAAGTCGGCCGCGGTAGGAGCGGTCCCCGAGGGTAATGTCGCCGTCTTGGCCGGGCGTGAGTGTCAGGACGTCGCCGGCGATGCTCGCGTCGCCGATCTTCCAGCCTCGGGCGGCCCGGGCGACGCGAACGGGAGCGTCCGGCAGGCTCAGGCGGACCGGCGGGCGATCCTCGGTCCGACCGGCAATGACGCTGCCATCGGCGGCGATTGTGATGACCGGCACGTCGCGGTAGAGCAGGACGCGGATCATCGGTGCTTTGCCCGCGTCGACGGTTCCCGCCTGCGGCGTGCCGGCAGCGGCTGACGAGTCGCCGCAACCCGACACCGTCAAGGCTGCTGCGAGCAGACCGACGACCGCGAGAAGGTTGACGAAGTGATGACGCATGATCGGCATCCGGCCGAAGGTCGCGGCTCGAAGCGAGTCGCGACCGAAGCCGGCATCCATGCCGGCGGGCGTCGTAGTATGACCATGCGAACGGCCTGCGTCCAGTCTGCTGCGGCGGCAACTTTGGCCGGGTGCGTCGTCCTGACGTGCCTCAGCCAGACCCTCGCCCAGCCGCCGGCCCTGCAGCCGCGGGAAGTGACCGTGGAACAGCAGGAGGCGGAGTTTCTTCAAGCCGTCGCCGAAGCCCAGGCCGTTGTCGACCAGACGCTCGACCCGTCAATTCCCCTAGTCGACGGACCGATGCTGCAGCCCCGGCTCGTCGACGGATACCTCGCGATCGACCGCCTCGCCGATGGCACGATCCTGACGCAACTGCCGGGCGGACTCGCCAAAATCTCCAGCTTCGGCCGCCGTCGAGGCGACTTCAGGAGCTTTCAAGCCAATCAGCCAGTCGTTGGCGAGCACGAGGCGATTCGCAACGGCGATCAACCGATGTTGAGCATCGCCTTGCTCTTTGTCGGCCCAGACGCCTCGGATTCGATCCGGTTCTCGCGTGATGCGGAGTATCTTGATGGTGGCGTCACGGTGGAGCTGGCTCAGCCGTCGGTGGCGATGCTGATGGACGACGCACCGCCGGTGACGCTGCGGGTACGCGGCTCAGGCGAGCGGACGATCGACATCAGCCTGGAGGCGCAAAGCGTCAGCGACCTGCGGCGGCGGCATCGCGAGACGTTCGACCGGTGGGCGATGCCGCTGTTGGGAGATTTTGGTCTGGCAGAGGTGATGCGTAACGAGATTCGCGAGACTGCCCGCAGCGTCTTCCTCTCGGAACTCATGGTCGAGCCGGCGATGGAGGTCCGGGTGGAGGAACTGCTGGCCGCTCTCGATGCCAAAGCCTTTGAGACACGATCCGCGGCGGAGACGAAGCTTCGCGACCTGGGCCTGCCCGCTGCGACCGTGCTGTATCGCCGGGCGGACGACATGACGCTGTCGCTCGAAGTCCAGACCCGGCTGCAGGAACTGCTCATCCCGTACCTCGTCGTCGCTCCCGAAGAAGCGGAGCGGCTGCGGCAGGACGAGGCGTTTCTGAGGGAGGTACTGCTTCTCGACGATGAACCGAACGATTCGGTGCTTCGGGAGCTTGCCCGGAGACAGCTCGACTCGACGGCCAGCTAGAGCAGCTCGCACGATCGTGACCCGCTCCATCACCCCAATGGAAGCGAGGGAAAAACGGTGTGAGAGGCGAGCGCAGATTACGCCGCGACCGCTGTGGCAGCACAAGGGCCCTGCTGCGGCGTCTCGCCTTCCGTCATCACGCGGATCGGCTTGATGTCGAACTTGCCACTCTGTCGCATGAAGCGGGCTGGGTTGTTGTGGAAAATCTCAGTGAGCAGCTGCTCGCTCCACCCACGCCGCCGGCATTCCAGAATGCAGGCCTGCAGCGTGAAGGGATCGCTTGGTCCCCAGTCGGCCGACGAGTTGACGAGCATCCGCTCGTGGCCGCACATTTCGATGACGTCCGCCGCCCGCTGGCCGGTCATCTTGGTCAGCGGGTAAAGCGTCATGCCCGCCCAATAGCCCTTGTCGAGCACGGATCGGACCGTGTGCTCCTCGACATGGTCCACCCAGACCCGCTGCGGATCCAGGCCAGCGCGGACGAAGGTGTCGAGCACTTCCAGCACCCTCTTGGTGCCGTGGAGCTTGTCGTCGAGGTGCGGCGTGTGGATCAGGACGAGCTGGTCGTGGTCGAGGGCGAGCTGGAAGTGCCACTCGAGCGACTGGACCTCGTTCGGCGTCGACTTGTGCAGCCCCGTTTCGCCGATGCCGAGCACTGTCGGCTTGTCGAAGAAGCTCGGCATCTCGTCGAGCACGCGGCGCGTCAGCTCCGGATTCTCGGCTTCCTTCGGGTTCACCGCCAGCCAGCAGTAGTGCTTGATGCCGTACTCGGCGGCACGAGTCGGCTCGAACTCGCTGATTTGCTTGAAGTAGTCGAGGAACGTCTCGGGATGGTCGCGGTCAAAGCCGGCCCAGAAGGCGGGCTCGGCCACCGCGACGACGCCGCTCATCGCCATCCGCTCATAGTCCTGGGCGGTGCGGGCGATGCCGTGGTAGTGGGGCTGGATGACGTACATCAGGCGGCCTCCTTCGGGGTTTCGCTGTAGATGCGGGCGATCTTCTCCGCCCGACCGGGACCCTCACCGGCGAGCACGTCGAGGCTTTGCCGGATACGGTCGAGCCGCTGGTCGTCATCCATCCCGCCGCCACCGCGGTCGTAGCGGTCGAGAATCGCCGCGATCTCCAGGAGCTTGCAGCGCACCTCGAGCCCGTAAGCATCGAGCACCTTGTTCGGCTTCATGATCGGCACTTGAGGGGTCATCTTCATTCCTTGCTACGTACATCGGCCTACGGCGGGTCGTAACCCGATCCGCCCCACGGATGACATCGCCCGATTCGTCGCACCCCCATCCACCCGCCACGCCACGGGCCGTGCTTGTCGACGGCTTGGAGCATGTAGTCGCTGCAGGTGGGCGTGTAGCGACACTGCCCGCCGAGGAACGGCCGCAAAGTGGCGCGGTAGACGATGACGCCGCAACGGATCAGGATTATCGAGATGTGCCGGAGAAGTCGCACGACGGGACAGATTGATACGAACAGCGTCGTAGCCGCAGCAACGTTGAAGCGGTTGGTGACGGACAGCTCGAGGCGGACGTTGCAGATTCGAAGAATCGGCAAGAAGCCGAATTGACGGCAAAATTTTATAATTCGGGGTTGTGTCGATCGGCAGATCCGGTACAATCCGAGCGGCCGTGTAACTGTTACACGTCTTTGTTTACCGCCGCCTTCCGCGGCTTCTCGGAGGAACCCGATGAAACTGTCCCTCGCCGCACCCGCGGCAGCCCTTGTCCTGTTTGCCTCAACCGCCCAAGCCCAATCGATCGCCGATCCCGGCTTCGAAGGCACCCTCGACTTCGACGACGTCGATTACACCGATGGCTGGGAGGGCTTCTTCGGAGCCTTCTCCATGCCCCCGGGCACGCCGTTCTCCCAATTCGGCACCGCCATGCCACGGACCGGTGCCCAGGCACTCGAGGTCGGCGTCGACTCCGACGACTCCTTCGCCGGTGCCTTCACGCAGATCAACGGCCTGACCGCCGGCCAGCCCGTCGAGTTCTCCGTCTGGGCCAAAACGCCCGATCTGGCGGGCCTTGAGGCCGAGACGCAGCTGCGTATCGAGTTCTTCGATGCGTCCGACCTGTTCGTCGGCCAGACGGGCAACCTGCTGCCGGTCGTCACCGAGACGTACACGCAGTTCACGCAAGCCGGCGTCGTGCCCGTTGGTGCGGATCGGGCTCGCGTCGTGCTCGCCCTCGACTCCGGCGACGACCCAGTCAACCCGCCGTTCCGCGGCGACCGTGGCGTCGTCTACTTCGACGATGCCTCCTTCACCGTCGTTCCCGAGCCGGCCTCTCTGAGCCTGCTCGGCCTCGGTGCCGTGGCCCTGCTGCGTCGCCGCAAATAGGCCATCCTCCAGCTTCTCCTCTTGTCAGCGGGCCCCGTCTCCGGACGCGGCCCGCTGTATTGCGCCTCAGCCGTAGACGGCGTTCGGATCGAACGCCTTCTCCTTCTCCACGAACACCATCGACCCGTCCGACTTCACCTCGCGGTAGAAGCACGACGCGTACCCCGTGTGACACGCCGCCTGAGGCGTCGTCGCCGGGTCGCCCACGACCACCTCGGCCACCAGGCAATCCTGGTCACAGTCGACCCGCAGCCGCTTGAGGTGCTGCGTCATGCCGCTGCTCTCGCCCTTCTTCCACAGCTTGCCCCGGCTTCGCGACCAGTAGGTGACGTGCCCGCTCCTGAGCGTCGCCGCCAGCGACTGCTCGTTCATGAACGCGACCATCAGCACCTCCTTCGACTCGGCATGCACCGCCACGCACGGCAGCAGGCCGTGCTCGTCGAACTTGGGAATGAACGTGGTGCCGTGCTCTCGATCCTTCTTTTCCACGGAGCACGCTACGGTCGGCCATGCCTGATCTGCCGCCGATGCGGTTCTACAACACGTTGTCGCACCGGGAAGAGGCCTACGTGCCGCTGACGCCGCCGGTCGTGCGGGTCTACACCTGCGGGCCGACGGTCTACGACTTCGCCCACATCGGCAACTTCCGCTCGTTCCTCTTCGCCGACGTGCTCCGCCGCACGCTCGAGCTCGTCGGGCTCGAGGTCCGGCACGTCATGAACATCACCGACGTTGGCCACATGACCGAGGACGATCTCGCCGACGGTGGCGGCGAGGACAAGATGCAACTCGCCGCCAAAAAGCTCGCGGCCGCCAAGAAGCAGGGCCAGGCCCACGCCGCCGCCATTGATGACCCGACCGACCCGTACCAGATCGCCAGCTTCTACACCGACGCCTTCCTCGAAGACGGCCAAAAGCTCGGCCTCAAGGTCGCCAGCGAGTTCGACGACGGCCGAATGCCCAAGGCGACGGACAACGTCGACGCGATGCTCGACATGGTGAGGACGCTCGTTGACCGCGGCCACGCCTACGAAGGCACGGACGGGGCGATCTACTTCAGCGTCGAGACCTTCGACGACTACGGCAAACTCAGCGGCAACAGCGTCGAACAACTCCGCGGCGGGGCGGGCGGACGCGTCGGCACCGAGACCACCGCCGCCAAGCGACACCCGGCCGACTTCCTGTTGTGGAAGCCCGACGATCATCACCTCATGAAGTGGCCGAGCGACTTCGGCACCGGCTATCCCGGCTGGCACATCGAATGCTCCGCCATGGCCCGTCGGCATCTTGGGGCCGACGTCATCGACTTCCACACCGGCGGCGAGGACAACATCTTCCCGCACCACGAGTGCGAAATCGCCCAATCCCGCGGCGCTACCGGCGAGGAATCGTTCGCCAGGTTCTGGCTGCACGGCCGGCACCTGCGGGTCGAGGGCGAGAAGATGTCCAAGAGCACCGGCAACTTCTTCACCGTCCGTGACGTGCTCGTAGGCAGGGCGACCGGCGGCCGCGAGGTCGCACCGGAAGTCCTGCGTTACGAACTCATCCGCAGCCACTACCGCGGCACCGCCAACTTCACCGCCGGCGGCCTGCGTGACAGCGGCAGTGCCGTCGGCAAGCTCCAGAAGCTTCACGCCGATGCCGCCTTGAAAGCCGAGCCGGCGGACGTGTCGCTCGAGGTCGGCCCGCTGCCACGCTTCGTCGCCGCCCTGTGCAACGACCTCAACGTCGCCGCCGCCGTCGCCGCCGTCTTCGAATGGGTCAACAACCTGCCGGCGGACGCCGACGCGGCCGAAACGCTGGGGGTTTTGAACAAGGTCGATCAGGTCCTCGGCTTCCTGCCGCTCAACAACGCGACCTCAGCCGACACCGAGCTCGAGAACCGCGCCTCCGAGATCGACGCCGCCCGCGCCGCCAAGGATTTCGCCCAAGCCGATACCCTCCGCGCCGACCTCCTCGCCCGCGGCTACAAGGTGCTGACGACCAAGGCCGGCACGACGGTCGAGAAGCCCCTCGCCTAACGCCGAGGACAATCATCAAGTTTCCGGCGGCGATGCAGGATGAAGTGGCATCGAGTCAGGTGAAGCCGATGAGGCTGCCGCATCGACTAGCGGACATGGCCTCACCGTTTCATGTTCTCTCTGTTGACCCACCGGCACAATCAACAAACGCAGCAGCTTCGGACGATTTTAGTATCGTTTTATGGAAAAGCCGGCGCGGCAACGGCTTTACAATCGGCTGTCGCTTCAACAGATTGCTCGGCATGCCCAACGCCCTCGAGCCCCTCGAAGCCCGCCGCTTCCTGTCCGCCACCGCCAGCGTCGAAATCATCGACCAGACCCTCTTCGTCACCGCCGGCGACACGCTACGACACGTGACGATTCAGGGCAACGACGAGGGTGGCCACCAGGTCCGCGTGACCGAGCGTCCTTCGTCGCCGGTGTCGCCTGTAGGAATCATCGAAACCTTCGAGCCGTCCGCGTTCAGCAGCATCCACGTCGTCGGCAGCGACTCGTTCTCGAACGTCATCATCTACGAGGCCACGGTGCCGACCGGCGGCAGCGTCTTGGCGGGCGAGGCGGGGGCGTTCGTTCGCATCATCGACTCGAACATCAACGGTGACCTCTACCTGCGCGGCAGCGATAGCCGAGACTTCTTCGACCTGAGCCGCGGGACCATCGAAGGCCTCGTCATCGATGCCCGTGGCGGCGACGACTTCGTGCGGCTCGGCGATGTGACGGTCTGGAACTACGTCAGCCTGCTCGGCGGCGAAGGCAGCGATCAGTTCAACATCACCCGCGGTACCGAAATCTTCGGCTTCACCTACATCAACGGCGGCAGCGGCAGCGACTCGCTCTTCACCGACGACAGCAACATCGCCGGCGGCTTGTGGTATGTCGGCGTCGAAGATCCGCTCTTTGCATGAGCGCGAGCGACTCTTTCACCTGGTTCTCGGGCGAAGTAGGACGAGAAGCCCCGCATGTGCATGCGGGACCAGGGGAGCGAATCGACAAAAAAGGGGCTCAGTGCCCCGCGACGGGCTCGCCCATGAGGCTCTTGAGCTCCTCGAGCTTGGAGGAGAGGATCGCCTCGTCCTTGGCTTCGAGGTTCAGGCGGAGCATCGGCTCGGTGTTGCTCTTGCGGACGTTGAACCACCAGCCGTCGCTGCCAGAGTCGACCGTGATGCCGTCGAGGTAGTCCACTTCCTGGTTGCCGTACTTGGTGGCCAGCTGCTTGATCATGCCGTCCTTGTCCTCGACCTGGAAGTTGAGTTCGCCTGACTGGTGATACGTGTCGATCGGTCCGGCCATGCCGCTGAGCTTGGTGTCGCTGGCACTTAAAATGCTGAGCATCTTCGCAAAGGCAATCGCACCCGAGTCGGCAAAGAAGTTGTCGCGGAAGTAGAAGTGCCCGCTCAGCTCGCCGCCGAAGACGCCCTTGGAATCGCTGAGGGCCTTCTTCATGAAGACGTGGCCGACCCGCTCGCGCACCGGCTTGCCGCCGGCCTTCTCGATCTCCTCGGCCAGCGCGTGCGTCGATCGCAGGTCGTAGACGATGCTGCTGCCCTTGTTCGCGTCGTCCTGCAGAAAGTCGCGGGCGATGATGGCCGTCAGGATGTCACAGCCGATGGTCTTGCCGTGCTCGTCGGTGAAGACGCACCGGTCCGCGTCGCCGTCGAAGCAGACGCCCGCATCCACCGCGTCCGGCCCGGCTTCCTTGACGGCCGACTGAAGCTGCTGAAGGTTCTCCTCGACGAGCGGGTTGGGCTCGTGGACGAAGTCGACGCCGGTCTCGAAGTTGATCTCGTCGATCGTCAGGTTCTCGACGCCGCCGAAGACCTTGGGCAGCATCGGCCCGGCCATGCCGTTGGAGCCGTCGACGATGACGCGGACGGGCTTCTTGAGGTCGAGGAACTTCAGCACGTGTTCGCGGTAGGCGGGCCAGATGTCTTCCTGGCGGACCTCCGCGTCGACGCCGGTTTCGTGGCGTTGCTTGAGCTGTTCGGCGAGCCGTTCGATGTCCTTGAGCCCGGTCTGGCTGCCGATCGGCTTGGCCCGGGGCCCGCTGATCTTGAAGCCGTTGTAGTTGACCGGGTTGTGGCTGGCCGTGGTCTGGATGCCGCCGACGGCGTCGTAGTGGTTGATGGCGAAGTAGATGCACGACGTGTCGATCATCCCGACGTCGATGACCTTCATGCCGGTGCTTTTGATGCCGTCAATGAGGGCGGTGGCGAGTTCGGGCGAGTGAGGCCGCATGTCGCGACCGACGACCATGGTGTCGGGATTGCCGACGGGGTCGCCGAAGTTGCTCGCCGACCGCTGCAGGTAAGTGGCGGCGGCATGCCCTACCTTCCACGCCGCCTCGGCATCGAGGGGTTCGGGGTAAGTCGCGCGGACGTCGTAGGCCTTGAAGATTTTGGAGATCATTCCGCCGCACTATACCGCCACGACGCCGGTTGTCGGGAACGTCCGAAGTCCTGCGTCAGGCGTCCTCCTCCGCAAACAACGACGCACCCGCCGCCGGCAGCGTCGTCCCGAACGCCGCCCGCAGCAGGTCGAAGTCGGCCAGGTCGACGTTGCCGTCGTAGTTGAAGTCACCCTGCGAGAACATGGCCCCGCCGGTGGTGCCGAAGTGGGCGATGGTGGGCCGGGGCCCACCCTACGTGGTGGAGGTGGGGGTGGGGTGGGGGGTGCATCAGGCGGCGTCCGAGGCGACGCAGTCGTAGGGTGGGCCCGGGCCCACCATCTGGGGTCGGCTCAAGGCGGTGGGCCTGGGCCCACCCTACGTGGTGGGGGGTGGGGTGGGGGGTGGATGACGCGTCGTTTGGGTCGGGCAAGTGCTGGGATGGGATGAACGAGTGTCGATTCGGGTCGTCCTAGCTCTGGAACGAGGCGAATGTCGGTTGAGTCGTGACGGACTTGTCTTGATAGGTGACGGATGAGTTTTGATTCGCGACAAACGAGTCTTGATGCGCGACGGGCTAGTCTTCGTTCATGATGAATTAGTCTTGATTCGCGACGAACGAGTCCTCATTCGTGACGAATTAGCATTGATTGATGACGATTCGGACGTGGTGAGGGTCCGATTTCGTTGTTGGTGTGGCGTCCGAGAAGAAAGGGCACGGGCGGCAGCGGTGCAAGTGGGGTGGGGGGTGGGGGGTGGCGTTTTTATCAGGCGGAGGGGTTTTGGATCGAAAATCGATCCGACGCGTCAAGTGATGGCGGGGAACGGGCGATGCAAGGGGCGGGTTCCGACGAGAGTCACGCCGAGTGTCGGCGGGCCAGGGCGGGGCTCATCAACTTGCCGGCCGATGGGCCGGACACGGGTCGGCTCCAAGGCCGCCCGCATGATCGGCCAGACGGCCGAGGAAAGGGGCAGCGATGCCCAACGTCTACTATCCTTGTTCCACCGACGCCGAGTGGCGGGAGTGGGGCGTGCCGACGAGCAATCTGCTCGTCAGCGAAGCAGCCACGTATGAGATCTCCGTCGATGCGGCGGGCGACCTTCAGTCCGCCGCACGGGGCTACGCCGCCGCGTTCGACGTCGCCAACGCGCCGCAGACCCAGGGCCGCGTCGCGACGGCAGCCAAGAACGACGCCCTGGCCCTCGTCAAACTGAGGGCCAAGCCGATCATGTCGGCCATCGAGCTCAACGCGGCACTCGGCGACGAGCTTCGCGAGCAGGTCGGGCTCCGCGCCCGCGACGATTCGCGGAGTCCGGCCGTCGTGCCGGCGTTGCCGCCGATGGTCGAGGCGGCGTTGACCGGGCCGGCGAGCATGCGGGTCTTCGTCCGCCAAGCGGACGAGCCGGATCGTCGTGCCAAGCCCAAGGGCGTGCGGTCGATCGTCGTCTTCACCCACGTCAACGACGGCCAGGTCCCCCCGGCCACGGCGGCGGCGTGGACGCTCCACTCGCAGCAGGGGCGGAGCAACTTCGACCTCAACTTCGGCGAACTGGCCAGCCCCAAGACGTTCTGGGTGCGGTGCCAGTACGTCACGACCCGCAACGAGACCGGCCCGATGAGCGAGGCGGCCAAGATCGTCCTGCCCGGCTACGGCCTGTCGAGCGACGCCCTGAGCTCGGGTAACGACGCGTCGCCGATGAAGATCGCGGCGTAGGAGAGTCGCCGGATTCGTTGAATCCCTAACGCGAAGGCGCGGAGGGTCGCGAAGGACGGAGAGCGGTCGAGGGGTTCGCCTCTTGGCGCTCTCCGCTCGCTTTGCGACCCTTTGCGATCTTCGCGTCTTTGCGTTGCGAACCATCGGCCGGGTCAGGTGAAGAGGGACCCGTTGTCAGCGTCGTTGAGGTCGGTGGCGAAGACGGCCCGGATGAAGCCGACGCAGGACATTACCGCTCGACCTGAACCCCTTGGACCCGAACCCCGCCATCGGGAAAATTCGGTTGATCGTTGGCGACCAGGTAGTAGCTTTTCATCGGGGAGCCGACGACGTGATCACCGCCACCGACATCCTGAAGCATTGCGTGATCGGAGGCCCGCGCGAGGCGATGCCGGTGCTTGACGAGCCTGACGTGAATCGGCATCCCTGGTCCCAGCGGCTTGTCGGCGTCTTGGGCGTTGCGACGATCATCCTCGGGGAGATCTTGCGGCACTATCTGCCACGACTGCTACTGGATTGGCGGCATTCGGACGACCAGCAACAACACAGCTGGTACTGGCACCGCGTCAACGACCCGAGCCTGTTCCCAGACGACCCGCTTGCCGAGTTCTTTTCCCAGCCGTCGCTCACGCCGGTCGGACATCGGTGGCTTTACGAATGGGGTAGCGGGCTCGTTGGACCCGAGTTCTTCGGTGACCTGCTCGGCACCTTCCTCATGGGCGGGACGGTGGTGCTCGCGTTCCTCGTCGGTGCGGCCTTCTGCGGGCGGCTGCTCTTCGGACTGTTGCCGAAGACGGTCATCGGCTGGCTCAGCGTGGTCGGCGGGCTGGCGGTGTGCGTGGTGACGTCGCGCTCGGGCTACTTCGAACTTCCAGACGGTGGATTCGCCCGTGGCCACGCTCCACCGGCGATGATGCTGGCCATTCTCGGCCTGCTGCACCGGTCCGGACCTGTGACGGGCATCGCGGCGATTTATGCGGCTTTGGTCTATCCGATAGTCTGGATTCTCATCGGTGCGACGACCTTCGCCTGCGTCATGTTCGACGTCTACCGCGGCTTTCGGCGGCAGGATGCTTCCTGGGGCCTGCAACGCTGGCACGTGTGGCAAGCTGGGGTCGGCCTGTGCGTCGTGTCGATGCTGATCATCGCCCTGATGCGCCCGGGGCAAGTCGCCGAGCAGTACGGGCCCAAGGTGACGCTCGAGGAGATCAAGGCGAATCCGGAATTCGGCTACGGGGGCCGAAACGAGATGGTCGAACCCTCTGCATTACGCACCTATTTCACAAGCGTGCGACGCGGCGTGGAGATGGGCGTGCGGCACTTGCCGTGGGTCGTGCCGGTGCTTTTGATCTCGATACCGCTCTTCGGCAGGCGGGTGCCGAGCCTGGTTTGGATCATCCTCGGCACGAGCCTGACCCTTTGGCTGGCAGCGAACCTGCTGTTGCCGACGCTCTATCTGCCAAGCCGGTACACGCGTTGGGTACTCAAGCCTTTGTTCGCCTTGGCGGCAGGCGGGTTGGTGACGCTCCTTTTGGCATTGCTTTACAGCTGGCGACCCACGTGGCGGTGGAAGGTGGTCAGCATCGTCGCCGGATCTCTGCTCACTGGTTTGTATCTCAGCTCCAATTTCGTTGTCGGCCGGCATGAAGAGGCCGTCCGGGTCAGTCGACTCCAGACGCACCGTCCGGACATGCGACATGCTTGGAGCATTATTGCAGATCTGCCTAAGGACACGCTCGTCGCGGCTCATCCGCTCGATGCCGGACCTCTTCCGCTCATGACGAGGCGAAGCGTGCTCATCAGCACGGAGCTGTCATTGGCGTACCACCGTGGGTACTACGAGAAGATCGCTGAGCCTCGACTCGTCGCGGCGTATTCGGCGATCTTCGCCAGCGACATCGAGGACGTGCTGAGACTGCACGAGGCGTTCGGCGTCGACGTTGTCCTGGTGGATGAGCGGCATTTTGCCGCCGACTTCCGCAACCGGCCGCCGGAGGTCTTCAAGCCGTTTGATCGTTTGGTCCAGTCGCTCCACGACGAGGGCCGCCGCGTCGGATTCGCTCTCCAACCGCCTCCGGAGGATCGGCTGCTCTGGTCGAGCTCGTCTGGCGATGGCGACGGCGAAGATCCGCCGGTCCATCTCGTCTGGATCGGGGATCGGGATCAGATGTCCGAGCTGGAGTAACTCAACGTCAGCAGCAGGGTCTCAAATAGTCTAAGCCGCTTCTCAGAGACCCGCCCGCTTCATCGCTCGTCGCTGTTCGCTGGGCACTTTGATGTCCCGAGCCAAGCCGAGGTACTTCATGGCCAGGATGACGTAGTACGACAGGTCGATCTGCCACCACTGCAGGCCGTGGCGGGCGCTGGTGGGGAAGGCGTGGTGGTTGTTGTGCCATCCTTCGCCGAGACCGAAGATGCCGAAGAACCAGTTGTTGCGGCTTTCGTCGTTACTCTTGTAAGGCCGGCTGCCCCAGAGGTGACAGACGCTGTTGATGCTCCAGGTGACGTGGTGCACGACGAGCAACCGTACCAGGCCGCCCCAGAGGAAGCCGAGCAGGAAGCCGGTCCAGCTCCAGGTCGTCAAGCCCTCAGCTAACCAGCCACCGAGGACGGACGGGATCACGAAGCCCAACGCTGCCCAAAGCACCCAGAGCTTGCTCATGACGTTCGTGACCTTGTCCGCCCGCAGGTCGGGGTTGTACCGCTCGAGGTTCTTGGGATCGCCGCGGAGAATCCAGCCCATGTGGGCGTGAAGGAAGCCTTTGAGCACGCCCATGACACCGCCGCCGTGGTGGTGGGGAGAGTGCGGGTCGTGGTCGTGGTCCGAGTGCTGGTGATGACACCGGTGCATGGCTGCCCACTTGGTCGGCGGGCCTTCGACGGCAGTCGAGCCGAGGAAGGCGAGGAAGGCCTTGACGACCGCGTTCGTCTCGAAGCTCTTGTGCGTGAAGTAGCGGTGATAGCCCACCGTAACGCCCAGAGCCGTCAAGACATAGCCGCCGACGAGGAGCCCGGCGTCGACCCAGGTAAAGCCCCAGCCCCACGACAGTGCGATGCCCGCAGCGAGGGCGGCGAAGGGGAGGATGATCACCACGAGACTGGCGATCTTCTCGCCAAGACCCTGGTGCTCCAGATCCTCCTTCGGAGGCGGCCCGACGGGACGGGCAGGGACGGCTTCGGCGGGAGAGGTGGAGGCGGCTTCCATGCGGGCGTGATTCTACGGGGAGGGTGCCCAAAGGACGACGGCCGAACCGCCAGGGTTCGCCCGCATTGAAAGTTCGCGTCTAGCCGCGTCAGAATGACGATCCGCTAGGCTCGACCATGAGCGACCCGTTGAAGTTGATCCAGGCCGGCGTGGGGGGACACGGCAAAGGGTGGCTGCACCATACAACGTCGACCAGCGAGCAGGTGGAGGTCGTTGCCGTCGTCGATCCGAACGATGACGCGCGGCAAGCGGCCGTCGAGCACCTGGGCCTCGACCCGAAGCACGCGTTCGCTGATCTCGAAGCGGCGGTCGAGGCCGTCGAGGCCGAGGCGTTGCTGAGTGTGACGCCGCCCGCGATTCACCGACAGCAAGCAGAGACCGCCTTCGGCCACGGCCTGCACTTGTTGGTCGAAAAGCCGCTGAGCGACACGCTGGCGGACGCCAAGGACATGGTCGACCTCGCCGATCAGGCCGGCAAGCAGTTGATGGTGGGCCAGAACCGTCGCTGGGATCCGGAGCCGATTGCTTTGGAGCAGTTGGTTGCCGATCGACCGTTGGGCGAGGTCGACCACGCTCACCTGACGTTCGACCTCTTTACCGACTTCCGCGGCAGCTTTCGGCAGACCATGCCGCACGTCTTGCTCGTCGACATGGCCGTCCACCACATCGACCTCATCCGGCACGTCTTCAAGCAGGACATCACCCGTGTCTACGCGGTCGACTTCAACACGAAGTGGGCCACACGCGAGGAGCTGAGCGAAGACGGCATCGCATTGAAGATGATCTTGACGCTAAGGGACGACACCTACGTCAGCTACACGGGCGACTGGTCGGCCCGCGGCAGACAATCCAGCTGGCAGGGCGACTGGCGCATCCAGTGCGAACGCGGGGCCATGGAGTTCAGCCGCTCGCACGGCATCGTGTTGTCCGAAGGCGGATTCTTCGGCGAGGGTGCGACAGAACGCTCGATCGAGATCCCGAAGACGCCTTCAAGCCAAGGGCAACTCCTGGCCGCCTTCGTCCGAGCCTGCCGGACCGGCGAGCCGGGTCTGACGAGCGGGCGTGACAACCTCAAGACGCTGGCTGCCGTCTTTGCTGCCGTCGAGAGCTGCGAGACCGGCAACGTCGTGGACGTGACGCTCTAGAGGCGTGGCTAGGGTGTTGCCATGCCCACCGATGACATCCTGTTGGAGTGCGAGGACGGAATGGAAAAGGCCGTCAATCACCTGCAGCATGAGCTGCGGGGCGTTCGCACGGGCCGGGCGAGTCCGGCGTTGATCGAGTTCCTCAAGGTTGACTATTACGGCGCGCCCACCGACCTCAAGAGCATCGCCTCCATCAACGTCAACGAAGGCAACCAGCTCATCGTCAAGCCCTTCAGTCCGGCCGACATCGGCCCGATCAACAAGGCCTTGGCCGATTCGCCGCTGGGCCTGAACCCGCAGAGCGACGGCAAGCAGATCCGCATTGCGTTGCCCGCGATGAGCATGGACCGCCGCAAGCAGCTTGTGTCGCAGGTTCACAAGTACGGCGAGGAGTCGAAAATCAAGATCCGCAACGCCCGCCGCGACGCGAACAAGAGCATCGACGCCGAAGAGAAAGCCGGCGAGATGGGCGAAGACGACGCCAGCCGGGCTAAGGACGAGGTCCAGACGCTGACCAAGCAATACGAAGAGAAGGTGTCGGACGCAGTGAAGAAGAAGGAAGCCGACGTCATGGAGGTGTAGAAGTCCGCGACCCGCGGACCGATGGTCCGCAGGTCTGACGAACTTAAGCGTCATCGGAACGAACCGCTTTTTGGAAGGTCGCTCCCGAGGCGGAAGCGAGTTTCCCGGAAGCGGTCGATCCTGGTGCTACCGACCTCGTCAGACCGGCGGACCGGCGGACCGTCGGTCCGCGGCTCCTGTTTCGGTTTATCCGGACGTCCCCGACCTGACGCCTCAGGGCAACTCGCGTCGATGTCGGAGGCATGGACGCCAAGGAACCGGACGCAACGCGGCAAGCCGACGCCTCGACTTCGGCGGCCACCGGCATGCGGATCTACTCCGCGATTCTGGGCCACGTGCCCGAAGTCGATCCGACCGCACCCGATCCCTTTGTGCCGCAGCCGACGGATCGGCTTCGGCAGATCGCCGATCTGTTGCATCTCGCTCCCGACGCCCAAGGCAAGCGGCACATCCCGACATGGCGGCAGCTGCTCGAAGGGGCAGCCGCGGCGACGGAGAGTGCGGGCAAGCGGCTCGATGAAGCGCGTCAGCGGATGCGCGACCGGGCTGCGTGACGCTCGGCCGCCGAGGCGATAGCGTGAGGGCATGAGTCACGCGTCCCTCGACGACCTGCGCCCCCGCCTCGACGCCATCGGCCAGGGGCATGTGCTGGATCACTGGAACGACCTCGACGACGCCGGCCGCGAGAAGCTCGCGAAGCAGGTGTCGGCGTTAGACTTGGGCGAGATCGCAGCCGTCGCCGAGTCGCACGTCAAAGAGAAGCCTGCCGCCGACCTACCGGGCGACATCACGCCGCCCGACGTCCTGCCGAACGTGCCGGACGCGGAGCACATCGACATCTACGAAACCGCCAGGAAGCAGGGCGAAGATCTCCTCGCCGCCGGCAAAGTCGCCGCCTTCCTCGTCGCCGGTGGCCAGGGCACGCGACTCGGCTACGACGGGCCCAAGGGTGAATACCCGGTCACGCCGGTGAAGGACAAGCCGCTCTTTCAGACCTTCGCCGAGCAGATCAAGGCCACCGGCGACCGCCACGGCAAGCCGGTGCCGTGGTACGTCATGACGAGCGAAGTCAACGACCAAGCCACCCGCGAGTTCTTCGAAAACCACAAGTATTTCGGCCTTAGCAAAGGTGACGTCACGTTCTTCACCCAAGGCATGATGCCCGCCTTCAGCACCGACGGGACACTCCTGCTGGCCGACAAAGACTCGCTGGCTCTCTCTGCCGACGGTCACGGCGGCAGCCTCAAGGCGCTCGCCAAAACCGGTGCCCTCGCCGACATGCAGAAGCGGGGCGTCGAATATCTGAGCTACTTTCAGGTCGATAACCCGCTCGTCCGCGTGCTCGATCCGCTCTTTCTCGGACTCCACGCCCACTACGGCAGCGACATGTCCTCCAAGTCGCTCCCCAAGGCCGCCGCGAAGGAGAAGGTCGGCAACTTCTGCGTCGGCGACGGCAAGCTGCAGGTCATCGAGTACTCCGACCTGCCCGACGACGTCGCCGAGCAGACGAACCCCGACGGCAGCCTCAAGTTCAACGCTGGCTCCATTGCCATTCACGTTATCAGCGTCGCGTTCATCGACCGCCTCACCTCAGGCGGCAGCCTCGAGCTGCCGTGGCACCGCGCGGACAAGAAGGTCCCGCACCTTGGCGAGCCCGACCCGACGTCGCCCAACGGCGTCAAGCTCGAGCAATTCGTCTTCGATGCGATCCCGCTCGCCAAGAACGCGATCGTCTTCGAGACCGACCGCAGCGAGGAGTTCAGCCCCGTCAAGAACGCCGAAGGCGGCGACAGTCCCGCCACCAGCCGCCGCGACCAGGTGCGACGTGCCGCCAAGTGGCTGTCGGCATGCGGCGTCGACGTCCCCACGCTCGACAACGGCGAACCCGACTGCGTCCTGGAGATCAGCCCACTCTTTGCCGACAGCGTCGATGCCCTGAAGCAAAAGGACCTGCCGCCGACCGGCATCCAGCCCGCATCCCGGATGTACTTCGGGGAGTAACGGGTTCCGTCAGCCGCGGACCCGCGGGTCCGCGGCTCACAGGCCCGAGCGATACCATCAAGGGATGCCCACGTCGGACCTCACGATCGGCGATCTGAAGGATGCAATGGACCAGATCGCGCCGCCACATCTGGCGGAATCCTGGGACAACGTCGGCCTCCTCGTCGGCGACGCCAAAGCCCTGCTGCGAGGTGTTCTGCTCTGCATCGACCTCACCGCCGACGTGCTCGCCGAGGCCAAGGCGGCCGGAGCGACGGCAGTCGTGGCCTATCACCCGCCGATCTTCAAGAAGGTCAAGACCCTCCACGTCGGTGACGTCGTCTTCGACGCCATCAAGAGCGGCATCGCGATCTACTCGCCGCACACGGCCCTCGACGTCGCCGCCGGCGGGACCAACGACGTGCTGGCGGATCTGCTCTACCTCACTGACCGCCGACCGCTCTCGCCGTCCAAGCCGAACCAGGCGGCACTGAAGCTTATCACGTACGTCCCGCACGACGACCTTGAACGGGTCGCCGATGCCGTTTTCGACGCGGGAGCCGGATCGATCGGCCGATACGATCGATGCTCCTTCCGCTTCGAAGGCACCGGCACCTTCCGCGGCGGCGAGGGCACTCAGCCTGCGATTGGTACGCCTGGGCAGGTCGAGCACGCAAAGGAACTCCGCTTCGAGACCATCGTCCCGCAAGCCAAGGTCGCCGACGTCGTCGCCGCTTTGCGGGAGGCTCATCCGTACGAAGAGGTCGCCTTCGACCTCTTCCCACGCGAGCCCGATCCGGCTCATCAGGTCGGGCTGGGTCGCATCGGCGACTTCGAGGAGCCCGTGCCGCGGGAGGTGCTGATCGGTCGGATCCGACGTGAGCTGGGCGTAAGCGATCTGCTCGTGGCTGGGCCGGTCGACGGGGACGTGAAGCGGGCTGCCGTCTGTGCCGGCTCGTGCGGCGATCTCGTTCATACCGCCGTCAAGGCCGGATGCGACCTCTACCTCACGGGCGAGCTACGACACCACGATGCTCTTGCCGCGGCCAAGGCGGGCATGACCGTCGTCTGCGTCCTGCACTCCAACAGCGAACGGCCGACGCTCGACGTCCTCCGCCGCCGGCTGGTCGAGAGCTTCCAAGACGTGCAGGTCTTCGTCAGCGAGCAGGACCGTGACCCGTTTCAAGTGCTGTGACGGCGTGGATTAGACCCGGTCCGATCATCTACCGGGCTCGGCCCGGGTTTTGGTCGTATCGGCTTGCGTCGTGCTCGCTTAGGCTCGCCCTCAAAGCAATGAGCACCCAAGTCCTCGAGAAACCCTTGTCTCCGTCCGTTGAAGACGACCGCCATGAGGAGCGGCGTAAGGAGGACCGCCGCCACGAAGGCCCTGCCAAGCTCTCGCTCGATCACGAGCCCGAAGGCGGCTATCGCGGCTACTTCTGCATGCTCAGCACCCACGGCTACGTCGGTGCCGAGCCGATTCTCGGTCAGCCAGATACCGGCGGACAGGTCGTCTACGTCCTGGAAGTTGCCAAAGCCCTGCGGATGCTCGGCTACAAGGTCGACGTCGTCACCCGACATTTCGCCGATCAGCCCGAAGTCGAGCCGATGGGCGAGGGCATCCGCGTCCTTCGTATTCCGTTTGGCGGCAGCGAGTTCATCGTCAAGGAGGACTTCCACGACATCGTCGACGAAGGCATCGCCAACCTGCTCAAGAAGATCGACGCCGACGGCATCGAGTACGACCTGATTTCCAGCCACTACTGGGACGCCGGCCACATCGGCCAAGCCGTTGCCGAGAAGCTCGACATTCCGCACGTCCACACGCCCCACAGCATCGGCGCCTGGAAGCGTGAGCAGATGAACGACCAGAACACGCCCGCCGAAAAGCTGGCGGAGTACCGATTCGACGAGCGGATCGAGAAGGAACAGGCGCTGTTTCGCAACTGCGCGCACCTGATCGCCACGACGCACCAGCAGGAAGATCGTTTTCTCAGCTACTACGACGTCGAGGACGAGAAGGTCACCGTCATCCCCGCCGGCCTCGACGAGACCCGCTTCAAACCTCTGCCGGACGAGAAAATCCCCGTCATTCGCGACCGGCTCGGATTCAAGGACAAGGACATCCTCGCCCTGGGTCGCATGGCCCGGAACAAGGGGTACGACCTGCTGATCCGCGCCATGCCCCGGCTGCTGGAGCTGGTGCCCGGTGCTCGCCTCGTCTTGGCGGTGGGACACGACGACTCGAAGCAGGACCAGAAGCAGATCGACGAGCTCAAACGCCTCGCCGCCAGCCTCGGCGTGATCGATTCCATCCACGTCTACGGCTACGTCAGCGACGACGATCTCCCCGACGTCTATCGCTGCGCCGCCGTCTACGCGTTGCCCAGCCGGTACGAACCCTTCGGCATGACGGCCGTCGAAGCCATGGCCTGCGGCACCGCCAGCGTCATCACGACCCGCGGCGGCTTGAAGGATTCCGTCGAGTTCGGCACGCACGCCCTCTGGGCCGATCCCGAACGCGAAGGCGAACTGGCTTATTGCCTCGCCTTGCCGCTGCTCTACCAGGCGATTCGCGATCAGCTCGAAGCCGAAGGCAGCAAGTGGGCCCGCGCTAACTTCGCGTGGCGTGGCATTGCCCGGCAGATGCTCGACGTCTTCTCTCGCGACGACGTCCTCAACCGCAAGCTGCCCAGCGGTGCCCCCCGACGCGGTGCCACCAAGAAGCTCCCCGCCAGCCGCACCGGCGCGGGTGAACTGCTGCGGTGAGCAGAGCGTCGTGCGCGTCTGGGTCGCCCTGCGTTATTCCTAGCAGAGAAGACGCAATATCTCCCGACCCCGTGGCGTTGCTCCACGTGGAGCACGCCCCAAGGGCTGCCGCGTAAGCTCGCCCGCGACCGTGATGAAGCTGTCCCTCGCATCCCGATCCGACGACCTCGACGCAGATGCCACGCTCGTCCGCCGCCTCCGCGACGGTGACGCGACCGCAGGGGACGAGCTCGTCGACCGCTACACGCCGATGCTGCTGGGCTACCTCAAACGCCTGGCCCGCGGCAACCGGCAGGTCGCCGACGATCTGCACCAGGCCACCTGGCTCAGCGTCCTGGAACATCTCGACCAATTCGATCCCGACGGAGGCGGACCCGGCTTTAAACCTTGGCTCTTCCGCATCGCCACCAACAAAGCCCACGACCATTTCCGTCGCCTCGGCCGCGAGTCACGACGCGTCGATGCCGTCGCTCACGACCCGACCTTGCGACGCAACGACCCCGACGAGGCCGACGCCGCCTCGCTCGTTCACGAAGAACAAGCACGAGTTCGGGCCGCGGTCGACAGGCTGCCCGACGCCCAGCGGCAGGTCGTCGAACTGCGCTGCTACGGCGGACTCAAGTTCCAGGAGATCGCCGACACCCTCGGCTGCCCACTCAACACCGCCCTGGGCCGCATGCACAAAGCGACCAAGAAGCTGGAGATCGATCTCGACGAATCCCGCAATAAACCCGCTCCGCGTGGCGTTTCACCCTCGGCCTCCTTCGCATGAACGTTTCGGCCACTCCCGCATGAACGACTCCCACAACATCACCGAAGCCGAGATGGAGGCGATGACGACCCGCATCGCCGAAGCCGCCGGCTCCGAGCCGACGGAGGGCGAATCGCGACTCGCCGCCGACCGGGTGAAGCGGCAACTGCGCAAAGCGTTGCCGCAGTTCCTCGCCGAACCCGGCATCGCCGGTCGCATCCGGCCGCGCGAGACGGACGGGGCGTCGCAGGCGTGGCGTTACGCACGATGGCCCCTAGCTGCGGTGGCGAGTTTGGTGGCGGGGCTGGTCGTGGTCTCCTTCTTCGCCGATACCGACTCGCTCGACAATCGCTACGTCCGCGGCGGCGGCGTGCCGCAGCCGGCGGCGGTGGACGAGGCCGCCTACCTCGAGCAGGTCGACCTCATCTTCGACTCGCCCACCGTCAACACCGCGTCGGAAGCCGGTGCGTTGGCTTGGGTCGACGCGGACGACATTGTCCCCGCCGGCTACGACGCGTTCGACCTCGATGACGTCCTTTGGGCAGACGACGTCGACTGGAGCCTGACTAATGCCGCCGTTGGCGGATGACCTTTCTCGAGAGAATCCATGCTGTTTCACCGCCTGCTTCATCGTCTCGCCCTCAGCCTGTCGGTCACCGCTGCGATCGCGTGCCTGGCCAGCGACGCCTGGGCCGTCCAGCCGCCGCCGCAAGAACGGCCGGACCGTGGGGAACGAATGGAGCGTGATCGCGAGCGGGGCCCACGAGCCGGCAGGGGCCGCATTGTCCGCGAAGAGGATCAGCGGTGGCAGGACACGCAGGCGTTCCTGACGGAGCACTCGCCGCACCGGCTGGCGATGTACAAGCGGATCAGAACCGAGATTCAAGGGCGGACCGACGACGACAACGCGGGCCGAACACGGCAGTTCACGCTGCTAGGCCGCCTGCGGGGCCGCATTGTGCAGCGAGTGCTGGAGCTACAACGGCTTGAGGAGAAGCAGCCGGAGCTGTACGAGCATGCTTTGCAGCAGTTCAAGCTCGAGGACACGCTCATGATGCACCTCGACACCGCCCGATTGGCCAAGGTTCAAGGTGACGACGCAACGCTCGCCGATGCCCGGGCCAAGGCCCGTCAGGCCGCCGAGATATATGTCGACAACGCTTTAGCCGAACGCGAAGCGCAACTCCGCCTCGCCGCCGACCGGTTGGCCAAGGCCCGGGAGGGTCTGGAGCGTGAGCGACGCCGCGCTGACGAGGCCGCCGACGACCTGCTCCGCCGCTTCGAGCGTCGGGTTGCCGGCGAGCGACCCCGTCGACCGTCGACGCGACCAAGATCGGATTAGTGGCGGTTCGACCCACTGATGACGCCCGGTGGCACTGCGAGGTTGCAATGTTACCGGGCGATGATGATGAGCCCTCAAAGGAAACGATGCTTCCTTGAGCGACCACTATTCGGAATAGAAGATTCTGGGATACTTGACGCCTCCAACGTCGACACGGACGCCTTTGTAGATCGACCAGGAGTCGAGGAAGCTGGCGTGGCCGTCAGCCCAAAGAATGTTGCCGCCGCCGACGGAGTAGGCACCGTTGGAGGCCCGGATCTGGGCCGGGGTGAGTGAGCGATAGTAGGAATCGTCGTCGTAGACCTTGTGACGCTGGTGGTCGATGAAGTAGTGCTTGCCCTTAACTTCGGTAGGAGCGGCAGCTATGTCCCATTTGCCACCCAACTCGCCGCTCCTGCTGCGGGAGTCGGCGTTGAGGACGACCTCACTTGAGTTCTTGATCATGGTCAGCTTGGGGTACCCGCGGTACTGAGCCTTCCAATCACCGCCCGGCAGCTCGTCATTCGGCGGCAGCCAGCGATTCTGACCATAACCGCCGAGGATTTTGCGGTCATATTCCAGGTTTTGGAATCTGCCGTCGCTGCGGCTGGGGCAGATGATGACTGTGTCTTCCTTCTGATTGTCGAGAATCTGGGCCGCAGTCTCCGAGTAGTTCGTCGTCGGTGTGAGACGATCGTCGCCGAGGATGTAGGGGCTGAGGAACAGCGGCCAGATGCCCCCGCCGTACGCGTACGTGCCAAGGACCCAATCCTCGTCGCACGCGGCGGGCAAGGCATTGTTGTAGTCGTTGGCGTACATCATCTGACCGGTGCCGATCTGGCGCAGGTTACTGAGACAAACAGCGTCTCTGGCAGACGATCGAGCCCGGTTCAGCGTCGGCAGCAGAATCGAGACCAGCAGCGCGATGATGCCGATGACGACGAGCAGTTCGACAAGTGTGAAGCCGTGAATCAGCCGCCGATGGGAAGTCCGTCGCGGTGAGCTATAGACGCAAGACATGGAGAGCCTCCTCTTCGAGTGGTGGGAAAGTAACAAAACGCTCGATTCAAACTGCTACGAGGTCGAGATACTGGACCTTGGCATTGAGAGCACCGGGTGCGACGCTCAGATCGAGGAAACCATCATTAACATTGATCAGGACGTCGGCGAACAGATCGGAGCCAACGTTCTGGTCGGAAAGCAATACGCCTTCGATGAGAAAGTTGTTCTGGCTGTTCGTGTAGGACGGATCGCCCGCGGCGAGCGTTAGGCGATAGGTGCCGTTGGCGACAGCCGCTCGCCACTGCCGGTCCTGGCCGCCGCGTTGCAGGTGGTTGAGCGTGTCGAGCCGATCGTCGGGATCGACGTTGCGGTCCCGCGTGTTGAAGTTGTCGCCGCCGACCCAGCCGTAGGAAAAGCCGTTGCCGCGATCACCGTAGGCAAAGCCGGTGTCGGCGAGATAGCCGCTGGGCGTGGGGCTGGTGTCGGCTTGGAAGTTGAACCGCAACGTCTGCGTCGGCGGCGAGGCCTGGTTGAAGACGAGGTGGTCGATGTCGAAGCCGCCGCCGACGTTCTCGACACGCAGCACCGCCGATCCGCTCCCGAGGCTGAAGCTGGACGAGGGGCTGGTCGTGGTGAACGCGTTCCAGCCGCCGGTGGCCCCGAGGGTGAGGGTGTCGATCGTGTCGAAGCCGCTGCCACTGTCGAGCAGCAGCTTGAGGTTGCCGACGCTGCTGCTGCTGGAAAGGCCCGAGGAATAGCGAGCCACGATCTCGTAGTCGCCGGCGACGGCCGAGTTGATCGTGTACTCGAGCCACTCGCCGCCCTTGGTGTAGCCGACGGCGAGCCCGCCGGTGGCGTTGGACTTGTTGCCGATGTCGACGTTGTCGCCGGGGCGGAACGTCTGATTGCCCTGTCTGCGATCGTCGTCGTTGTAGGCGACGCCTTGTCCGCCCACGTCGTAAGCCTCCGCCTCGATGACGGTGCCGTCGGTTACGCTGCGCGGCCCGTCGAACGCGGCTTGCCCGTCGCCGGCGGGGCCGGTGATGGAGACGTTGTCGAATCCCCGGATGCCGCTGCCGGTGCCGTCGGATCCCTTGTCGCCGGTCGTGGATCGCAAGGCGACAATGATCTCGTCGAACTGGCTCAGATCAACGACGAACTCGTCGCTGATGGTGACCCAGCCGTTCGTGTCGATCGTCGTTTCCGGCAAAGTCAACGCCGCCGGGTCGGTCAGCGGGACGGCCGAGGCAGGCGCTTGGCCGCTCTGGAAGAACGACTTGATCTCGTTCTTTGTGAGCGTTTGCCCGTTCGTCATACCGAACAAGGCGATGCCGGGGCCGTCGAAGTGCTTGTTGACGTCGAAGTTCAGATCGACGCTGGCGGTCCAGGTCTCGGTCGCCCCGAACTGGCTGACGTCGATGGCGTGGTAGGACTGGCGTCCCCACGGCCGTGGGCCGATGTGGCGTCCGTCGTTGCCGCCGGTTTCGGCGATGTCGTCGCTGTACCAGATGCCGGAGTCGTCGGTGCCGACGGTGTAGGTGTCGCTAAAGCCGGTGCTCGGAAGGAAGTCGCCGTCGACGAGGTACTGACCGGCGACGAAGGGCTTGGCGACGTCGACCTCGACGGTCCCTGTGGCGACAAGGCCGCGGCCGTCGGTGATGGTGTAGGTGAAGGCGTCGGGTCCGACGAAGCCGCTGTCGGGCGTGTAGACGAGCGAGTCGCCGCTGCGGGTGACGGTGCCGTACTCGCCGTCCTTGAAGTCGATCAGGCTGATCGGGTCGCCGTCGGGGTCGCTGTCGTTGGCGAGGACGGCGACGGTGGCGGCGGTGTCGCGATCGGTCTCGAGCTCGTCGGTGACGGCGATCGGCTTCTGATCGATAGTCGTCGGCAGGGGCGAGTCGTCGCCGTAGGCGAAGCCGCTGCCGCCGAGCGAGACGTAGAAGCGGCCGAACTCATTCCAGTCGCCCGCAACGCTCTGCGGCTCCGTGGAGATGCCGGCCGGGTATTGCGAGACGAGCGACCAGGTCGCGCCTTCGTCGGTCGAGCGGAAGATGCCGTTCTGGCCATCGATGACGCCCGAGACGTAGAGGGTCGGGTAATCGCTGCCGGCGGCTCCCTTGCCGAAAGCGATGTCGGTGGCCTTGATGCCGGGGATCGCGTTCCAGCCGGTCACGTTGCCGTTGGTGTCGTGGGTGGAGCGCCAAAGCTTGCCGCTGCCGTCGCTGCCACCGCCGCGGGTGGCCCAAAGATCACCGGCTTTATCTGCGTCGGGCAATCCGTCAGGCCCGACGGCGTGGAGGAGCTTGCCGTGGAAGGCGAAGACATCGCCCGGCGCGGGCAGGACGCTCCAGGTGTCGCCGCCGTCGGTCGTCTTGATGAAGTTGTTGCCCTCGTTCTTACCGACGCCGAGGTAGGCGTAGAAGGTGCCGGGCGTGTTCGGGTCGGCGACGAGGCCCTCGTAGCGGAAGTACCAGTTGAAGCCTTGCGTCTCGACGGGCGAGCCGTCGGGCTGCGTCGGGTAGCTCGACGGCTTGTTCCACGTTGCGCCGCCGTCGGTGGAGAAGTAGGGTTGGCGGTCGCCCGACAGGGGCATCCAGACGAGGTTGTCCTCGAAGCCGGGCCCGCTCGTGCCGGGGACGACGGTGCCGAACTTGAGATCGTTCGGATGCGTCGAGTCATCGTCCTGGACGATGTCGCCGTCGTCGCTGATGGAGTCGAAGACGTTCCACGTGAGGCCGCCGTTGGTCGAGTAGCCGCTGAGATAGGCATCCTCGTTGCCCGGGCTCTGCTTGTTCCAGGCCGTCATCGTGACGTAATCCGGGTCGTTGGGCCGGTACGCCAGGTCGTAGGCGAAGTGGAGTGTCTGGGCCGGATAGAAGCGTTGAGCGTTGTTGGCGCTGGGGTTCGTAAACCGGAAGCCGACCAGGTCCTGCGTGGTGGCCAGCACCCACGGCTTGCCGGGTAGCGACAAGAGGTCGGTGCCGATGGTCTCCTCGTTGCCGCTGGTGTCGATCTCCTTCGTGTAGCTGGCGGTGCCGGCGGCGGGATCGAACTGGAAGTTGTCAGCCCGAACCGCGCCAACGCCGCCCGTCAGCCAGAGCCGGCTCAGCGCGGCGCCGCCAGGCTCGAAGTGCGGGTCGAAAGCAACCTCGCTGAACTCGGACCAGACGTTCTCCGGCTCCTGCTCCTGGCGCTCCTGCATCCAGAGGAACTCGGTGTTGTTCTTGTCGACCTCGACACTCGTGAAGTCGCCGGGCGTCGCGTTTGCGCCTGCATCGGTGACGTAGCTGGGCGAGTGGTTCGCCGCCTCAACGAGCCAGACGCCGGGGTTGTTGGCGTCGACGGCGATGCTGCGGTAGCGATCGTTGCTGGTCGGCCGCGGATCGATGGAGGCGATGTCGGCACCGCTCGCGCCCCAGCCGGCACCGGGTCGGTATTTGAACAGCTCGTGGCCGGTGGCATTCTTGCTATCGAGCGTGAAGAGGACCGTGCTGCTGGAGCCTGGAAGGAATTCGATGTCGGTGACGACTTTGTTCCCGTCGAGCCCGGTGGCGGCGTCGGTCATGGGCGACCATGTTTGCCCGGCGTCGTCCGAACGCCAGAGGCCGCCCTCGTAGACCCCGGCAAGGTGCTGGCCCGTCTTGCTCGCGTCGTAGACCGACAGCGAGACGGCCGACAGGTCGAGCGACCTCTTCGGGTTCGAGCCGCCGTCGACGCGGATGTTGGCGTAGCTGGAGTGGCTCTTGGTGTTACCGCCCGATCCATTGTCGTCGTGGACGAAGACGAGCCGCTCGATCGACTGGCCCGCGTAGTTGGAGAGGTCGATCTCGTATTCCGTCTTGCCAAGGCCGATGGTCGCCAGTCGCTCGGCGTAGGTGCCTTCCTTGCGGCTCGATACGACGTCGCTCGCCGCTGTGCCGTGGAGATTGAAAAGGACCTGGCCGTTGGACGCGTTGTTGTCGGTGTCGAAGCCGATTGCCTGAAGTTCACCCTCGACGGCCGAGCTGAAGTCGAAGCGCAGTTTGCTGCCGTCGGTGATATCGTAACGGAACGGGGCGCTGGTCCAGGCGTCGCCGGAGACCGCCAGCGAGGAACCTTCGACGGCGGCATAGACGTGATCGCCGTCTGCGGGATCGACCGCAACCGTGAAGACGCCCGACGTCGCGCCGCCGCTGGGCAAGACGGTGGGGGCGACGTGCGTCCAGCTCACGCCGCCGTCGGTGCTTTTGGACAGGCCTGCGTCGCTGGCGAAGTAGACGGTGTCCGGATCGGTCGGGTCGACGGCGAGTCGCTCGTTGAACTGACGCAGGCCGTCGTTCGGGTAGGTGTTGACGTCGAGCGACGTCGGCGTCCACGAATCGCCTTGGTCGCCCGACCGATAGACGCGGTCGGCGTAGGCCATGTACACGACGTTCGAGTCGCTGATCGAGATGGCCATTCCGTCGACGCCGCCGCCGACGTAGCCGTCGTTGAGCTTGACGTCGCTGGCGAAGTCTGCGAAGCGGTCGACGGTAGTCAGCTGTTCCCACTCGCCATCTGGGCCGACGCGTCGTTGGGCGCCGCCGACGTCGGTCCAGAGGTAGCGGACGTCGGCGGTGGGGTGGATGACGATACCCGTCGCGTACCCGCCGCCGCCGACGACCATCGGGGCGGTGTTGTAGTCGGCGGAGATGTCGTCGAACCCGGCGGCCAGCAGGCGGCGTGGCTCGAGCGGCTCCGCCGCGACGACGTGCTTGTGGGCGTGGGTGGACGTGATGACGCTGCCCACCGCAAGGGCGATCTTCGCTCGGGACATGTTGGCTCCTCCAAGAGCTTGAGTAAGTCCGGGCCGGATTGCCCGTTCGGACAAGATGGCGAAGTAACGCATCTTCAGCTTCCGCCGCGATCATGGCCGTTTACGCCTGATGCCAAGGCTCGCGGTCACATCCTCGACAAATCGACCGGCGGCGGACCCATCCGGTCGGCCGCGACGTGATGCAGGACACGCTCCAGCAACCGGCGACGAAACTCGATCAACGTCGCCGCATGTGCTTCGACACCGCTCAGATCGTCACGCTCCCAGGGGTCGGCGATCAGATCGAACAACGACTCCTGGCCGTCGCCCCAGCGGACGTACTTGTACGCGGGCGTGCGGATCATCCGCCACTGCGTCTGGCCCTGACCGCACTCGGAGTAGGCGTCCCGGCGGGCGCTTGCCTCATCGAGGACGGAAATGCCACGCGAATTGGGCAGCTCCTGACGCGCGTCGAGGCCCGCGGCGGCAAGCAGCGTGGCGGGCACATCGATCGACTCGACCGGTCGATCGTTGCGAGTTCCAGCCTCCAGCCGGCCGGGCCAGCGAATTGTGACGGGCGTGCGGACGCTGGTGTCTTCGGGCCGGCTTTTGTTGATTCGGCCGTGGTGGCCCAGCATGTCGCCGTGGTCCGTGCAGCAGATCACCAGCGTGTCGCCGCTCAGCCCGGCATGGTCGAGCGCGTCGAGAACGCGCGCCATTTGATCGTCGACAAAGCGGAGCAACCCGCAGTAGGCAGCCCGATGCGCCCGCCTTGCCTCAACCTGGTTCGGCGGACAGTCGCCCTCGGGCAACGGCATGTCCTCGGGCCGGAACATGCACGCGTAATCCCCCGGCGGATCGACCGGAAAGTGTGGTGCGCAGAAGGACGCATGCAGGTACCACGGCACCGACGCGTCGCGCTCGCCGATCCAACGCACGGCCTCGTCGGCGACGAACGCGTCGATGTTGTGCTCGATCGGCAGCGGGTTCGGCGGATAGGGCGGGCCCTTGCCGAACAGATCGCCGCGGCCCGCCAGGTGCCGGCGATAGTCGTCGAGCAGGCCGACCTCTCGCAGGTGCTGCGTCCAGTCGCAGTCGAACCAGTGCACGAGCGACTTGCCGGCGACTTCGACGAGATCGTCGTAGCCGACCTGCCGATTGAGGTCGCGATCATCGCGGAGGTCGTGCTCGAAGAGCCCCGCCTTGGCGTGCAGCTTGCCGATGAGGCCAGTCCTGTAGCCCGCGCGTTGTAACGCCCGGGGCATCGTCGGCAAATCGGTCGGCCAGTCGTGGCCGTTGCTCATCAACCGCTGGGCGACCTGACTTGGGTACAGCCCGCTCGTCCAGGCGAACCGGGCGGGCATGCAGATGCGGCAGACGCTCGTCGCCTGGCTGAAGCACGTCCCCTCACGACGAAGCCGGTCCAACATCGCTAATTCCAGCCCCAGCACCACGCCGCCGGTCACGAAGTCGAACCGGTGTTGATCCGTCGTCAGCAGCAGGAGGTTCGGGCGGTCTGGCATGACGGGATGCGGTCAGTTCTCGGCTCGAAACTGCGACGGCGTGGTGCCCAGCTCGCGGCGGAACGCCTCCGACAGGCGCGCCGGGTAGGAGAACCCGCACCGAAGCGCGATGTCGGTGAGCGAGAGGTCCGTGCGGATCAGCAGTCGCTTGGCCTGCTCGATGCGTTCGTAGCGGATCTGCTGATGGAGGGTTCGGCCGACCGTCCGCTTGAAGGCGTACTCGAGGCGACGACGCGACAGGCCGCTTTCGCGGACGATCTCGCGGACGCTCAGGCCCTCGCTCGCGTTGCGGCGGATGAGCTCGATCGCCTCGGCGACGTGAGGATCGGACGCAGCCTGCAGGTCGGTCGACTGACGCCGCGTGATGCCGGTCGGCGGGAGCCTGAGCATCGTCGGCTCCCGCGACCCCCCGGCCATCATCTGCGACAACCGTTCGGCGGCGGCCCGGCCCAGACGCTCGCCGCCGAGGTCGATCGCCGACAGAGGCGGGTGCGCCAGGTGACACTCGATGTCGTCGCCATTGGTCGAAAGGATGGCGACCTCCTCGGGCACCCTGATGCCGCGCCGACGGCAGGCCATTGACAACTGCTGCGCCTCACTGATGTGGAAACACAGCACGCCGACGGGCTTGGGGATCGACAGGATCCAATCGCCGACCGCCTCGGTCCGGCCGTTCCAGTCTTCCGTCACGCAGTAGCCGATCGGCGGGTAGGCGTGGCAGGGCAGATTCACCTTCGCCGCGTGCTGCTCGAAGGAGGTTCGGCGAAGCGTCGGCGGGGCGAGCGAGTCGAAGAAGGCCAGCCGCTCGAGCCCACGCTGCCGGTAGTAATCAATTGCCAAAGCAGCCACCGCAGACTCGTCGTCGGTCACGAGGCTGAAGTCGGCGAGCGGCGTGTGGTGCAGCAGCAAGACCGTCGGCACGTCGAGCGAAATCAGCAAGTCACGATCCGCCTTACCATACACGGCAATGCAGCCGTCGGGCGCTTCGTCGGCAGCGAGGTGTGCCTGGAGCATCTCGCGTTCAGGGGCGAGCAGAATCTCCCACAGGCCCCGGTCGTACGTGTGCTCGATGATGCCTTCGACCATCGCCCGCTGGTAGGGATCTCGTGGGTCCAGCCCGAGCACGACGCGGGCGGGTGGCTGGATGTCGTCGGTCGTCTCGGGTTTCACGTCGATGCGGCGTTGCGGTCCGAGGTGCACCTTGCACGGGTGTTTCGCGAACTGCAACGCCGGGAGGAGGTCATCGACGCCACCTTGTCATGAAGCGTAAGGCTGATCGGCCGCACGGTAAGCATCTGTCGAAGCAAGCGGTAGGTTTCGGGTCATCGAGCACTTCGCCCGATCCGGGTCGGCATCAAGCGGGCCGCCCACTCGAACGAATGACCGCTTCTGGAGGATTAACCATGCGTGACATCAAGCAAATCGGAACCCTACTCGCCGCCGCCATTCCGGCGGCCTTGGCTAGCTCCGCCTCGGCGGCCCTCATCGCGTCCGACTCGTTCTCGGTCGGCAACACCGCTGGCGACTACAGCGTCGGCAACCTGCAGGGCCAGAACCCGAGCGTCGGTAGTACCGGCTTCAGCAGCGAGTGGGACTTCTTCGGCAGCGGCAGCACCGGCGACCTCGACGCCGACACCGGCGGTCTGACCGCCTCGCTTGTCTCCGGCGGAACGTTGCCGGGGCTGATTCGGACGGATGGCAATGGCGGGTCCGATCGCAACCTGTTCCGAGAATTCAGCAGCGTGCCCGCGAGCAGCCAGTACTTCTACAGCTTCCTACTGAACAGCGGTGCAGACACTGACGCCGCCTTCGGCCTCACGCCAAGAACCGGGCGGAACCCGGAGCCGATCGAAGGTGTTCGCGTCGGCGTCGACTCGAATGACATCGTTCTGATCGTCGACGACACCGAGCTGGACGTTCTCAACGGCTACACGGCTGACGCCACCTACTTCGTGCTCGTCAGCATCCTCAACGACGACGCCGGCACCGACACGATTACGGCAAGCGTCTTCAGCGACACCGCCACCGACGTCGCCGCAACGCCCCTCGGGACTCAGACGACGACCGGTGAAATTACAGGCGACCTGACCCACCTCAACGCCAGCAGGCAGTCGACGAACAGCGGGGCCGCGTTTACGAGCTTCGACGAGTTTCGCTTCGGCACCGAGCTGACGGACGTCGCGGTCATTCCCGAGCCGGCCTCCGCCGGCCTCGTCGGCCTCGGCGGCCTGTTGCTCGCGTCGCGGCGTCGCCGGGCGATCTGAGGCACGCTCATAGTCGTGCGGCCTCGGCCGCGCTTGCCGATCACAGGCAAACCAGCGGTCCGGCGGAGGAGACTTCGCCGGACCGCATTGTCCGGTCCTCCATGCGTTTCGATCTAGCTCACAGCCCCTTTTCCCGACGCGGGTCGTTTCTTCAGCTCGAACGTGGCTTCGACGACGACAACCCGCGTCTGATGCTCGGCTCGGCCCGACGCCGTATCTGGCGGAACGTCAACGGCGGGTGGGGCACGTTCTTCTTCACCGTCCACACCCTCGGCGAGGCCGACTACGACGCCGTGGGCCATCCGGCCGAATGCGTCGCGACGACGAATGACGGCGGCGGGTGGCGGGCGGCGATGGCCGATGCCGACACGATCGTCTTCCGCACCGCCGGCGACGGCCTGCGGCTGGAGGGGGCACGCCCGATGGCCTGGGCCGATCACCGCGGCAGTGTCATCGTCGTCGCCGACGCCAGCGGCGACTGCACCCACCACTTCAAGCTCATCGGCCCTGGCAAGCTGACCCTTCGGCCGCGGGAGAACCCGGAGCCGCGGAGCAAGCCCGGTGCGGCAGACTATTTCTTCGATGTCGTCGCCGAGCCGGCAGAGGGGCTCGACACCGTCGACCTTGCTTGCCGCACGTTGCCGCATGAAGGTCGCTTCGACGAGAAGGTGCCTTGCTTCGACGCCGCCCGTCGATCCGCTCAGGCCGACTACGACGCCTGGCAGGCTCGTCGGCCGCAGGTCGATCCGATTCACAGCGACGCGGCCGACTTCGCCTGGTTCATGCTGTGGAACCAGGAAGTCGGCCCGACGCCGACGCTCGGCGACCGGCGGGCGATCTACATGGCCCGTCAAAGCATGAACAGCGTCTGGGCCTGGGACGCCTGCTTCGACGCCCTCGGCGTCGGCGACGCCGACCCGGCACTCGCTTGGGACCAGGTGCTCCTGCACTTCGACCACCAATCCGCCGACGGCCGCCTGCCTGATTCGATCAACGACGGCGGCCCGAACCTCTGCTACGTCAAGCCGCCGATTCAGGGCTGGACCATCCTGCGGCTGATCAACGCCCTCGGCATCGACGCCTGCCGCGACGTGCTCCAAGACGTGTACGAGCCGCTGCTCGCCTGGACGATGTGGTGGCACGACCACCGCTGCGACCGCGACGACGGGCTGTGTCATTACCAGCACGGCAACGACAGCGGCTGGGACAACGCCACCGTCTTCGCCGAGCCCGGACCGGTCGTTTCTCCCGATTTGCAGGCGTTCCTCGCCGTGCAATGGCGTGCCTTGGCGAGAACCGCTCGCCTGCTGGGCAAGGACGGTGACGTTCACGATGCGCGGGCGACGCGACAGATCGATGCCATGCGGCGAGGCCTGTCGACCGACGGGCGTCTCGGCTTCATCGCCCCCGACGGCAAGCTGCGTCAAAGCACGTCCTCGCTGACGCGCATGCCCGTCCTGCTCGGCGAAGACGTGCCCGAGTCGCTCCGGCCTTGCCTCGTCGAGGACCTTTCGCCCGGCAGCCCGCACGTGACGGACTTCGGCGTCGCGACGGAGGCGACCGATTCGCCGCACTATGCGAGTGACGGCTACTGGCGTGGCCCGATCTGGGCACCCGAGACGTACCTGGCGATTGACGGCCTCCGCGGCATGGGTCAGGTCGACGCCGCCGCCGAACTCGCTCGACGCTTCTGCCGACTGTGTGCGTTGCCGGGCTCGGCGATGCACGAGAACTTCGACGCCGTCACCGGTCGCGGGCTCCGCCGCGCCGCGTACTCCTGGACCGCCGCCGCCTTCATCCGCCTCGCGGAATGGCTGCACACTGAGGACCGCTGTTCGTGACCTACCAACACATCATCAGTTGTCTCGCTCTGATGCTCGGCCTCGCGTTCCCCGCGAGCGCCGCCGACACGATCGACTTCGACAAACAGCCGACCTACGCCTTCGGCTCCTTCAGCAGTAACGTCGAAGTCGCCGATGGATCGTTGCGCATCCGAACGCCCAACGGCCAAGGCGGGGCGGGTTTTCAGCAGAGCTACGACCTCTCGGGCGACGGCGACCGGTTGCCTCTGTTGCGGGTGACGCTCGGCCCCGAGCATCGTGGCCGCAGGTTGATCGTCGAGTTCAAGGACGCCGACGACAACATGCGGGCATTCTCTTACGACCTGAGAGATCTGCAGCGGCAGAAGTCAATCGCTGTCTCGCCACAGGACGCCCAGATGCTGATGCCGCCTCCTGGCGAGGCGTTTGATCCGGCCAGCGTGAAGCAGATGCTCGTCAAGGGCGACTGGGGATCGGGCCCCTTCGACGTGACGATTGAGGCCGTCGAAGTGGCTGCCGCGACGCCCGAGCAGGCCGCCGAGTGGCAAGAGTCTCTGGCGAAGTTGGAGAAGAAGCGCCAGCAACAGGCACAACGCGAGCAACAGCGAATCGAGCGTCGTGACCGCCTTCTTGAAGAAGGTGCCGATCATCCCGCCGACGGTCCCCGCGTCACAGCCGTTTCAACTCTGGGCCCGACTCTGCTCGCAATCCGCCTCCACGAGCGCGAAGCGATACCCGGTGGGCAGACCACCTATGAACCGCAGCCCGACGATCAGATCCGCCCCGACGGGAGAAAGGTGCTTGTGTGGCGTGACGGCAAGCCGGTCATCGAGAGCATGAGCCAGAAGGTCTTTCGCAAGCGGGAGAACGGCAAGCGTGAGGAGATCGGCCGGCTCCTGGCCGATGGTCGGACGCTCCGCTTCGACCCCTCCACCGCCGGAACGTCCGTCACGATGGAGACGCTCGACAGCCCGGAGGCGTACGTGGTGCGGTCGGACGATGATTCGGCCTTCTCCTCCGGCGTGACGGCGGTCGCCCTGCACCGCAAGAGCAAGCCGATCGGCAATCTTTCTGCCGAACGTCAGCATTGGATCTACCTCGAGCTCCCGTCGCCGCTCGCCGATGGCCGGCAGTACACCATCGACTTTTACGGCATCAACACGGCCGAGCCGTCGGTCGACTTTGTCTATGACAGCACGCAAATGTGGAGCCCGGCGGTCCAGGCGACGCACGTCGGGCACCGCCCCAATGACCCGTTCAAGCGGGCGTTCCTCTCCGAATGGCTCGGCAGCGGCGGGGCACACACATTCGATGTCGACGAGTTCGAGTTGCTCGACGAGCAGGGCAACGTCGTCTTCACCGGCCCGGTGGAGCGCGTCCTCGCAGCTGACGAATCGGAGAACCTCGCCGGGTCGGGCAACCGCACCGGCACGAACGTCTACGCCCTCGACTACGCCGACTTTGCCGAGTCCGGTATGTTCCGCGTCCACGTTCCAGGCGTCGGCGTCAGCCGACCGTTCCCAATCCGGCGTGATGCCTGGACAGACGCGTTCACGCACGTCATGAAGGGGCTGCTCGCTCACCGCAGCGGCATGACGCTTCCGCCGGAGCTCATCGGCTACGACCGCCCGCGGCCGATGCACCCTGACGACGGCTTCACCGTCTTTCAGGCCGACGTCACCACATGGGACGGGGAATCCAAGGCGATTTATGAAAGTCTCAAGCGGCTGCTCGGCGACGATCTGGACGCGTCGAAGCTCGACGTCGTTCCCGACGCTTGGGGCGGCTATCAAGATGCGGGCGACTGGGACCGGCGGGCCAACCACCTCAGCGTCACCTACGGCTTGCTCGAGCTGTACGCGATGTTCCCTGACTACTTCGCCAATCTGCCGCTGACGCTGCCCAAGGATGAGACCCACAACGCGTTGCCCGACTTGCTCGACGAAGCGCTCTGGAACGCCGAGTTCTACCGACGGCTTCAACGCGAGGACGGAGGCGTTCGTGGCGGCATCGAGTCGACGGCGCACCCCCGGAGCGGCGAGGCAAGCTGGCAGGAGTCGCTGCTGGCGGCAGCATTCGAGCCCGACCCGCAAGCGTCCTACGACTTCGCCGCGGTCGCCGCAAAGCTGTCAGGGCTGCTGGCGGCCTATGACGTGGAGGCCGCGGCCGAGTGGCATCGGGATGCCGTTCACGCCTGGAATTGGGCACAAGCCAACGGTGACGAGGTCATCGCCGCCGCCCAGGCGCGCAGCGTGAGGAAGGCTGACGGGTTGCCGGACAAAGTGCGGAATGCCAAGGCATTGGCCGCGGCCGAGCTGTATCGGCTGACGGAAGAGGCGACGTACCACGACGCTTTCAAGGAGGCGTTTTCGCTGAAGGGCGACGGGCAACTCAGTGCCGGCTTCGCCTATGCGACGCTGTCGCCGGACCTTGCCGATCCCGACCTAGCGGCCGACGTTCGCTCGCAAGCAATTGCCGCCGCCGAGACCACCGTCGCCTTCGGCAGCGGCAATGCCTACGGCATTTCGCACCGTGTCCAGGGCCTGCCGATGATGGGTTGGGTCGGCTACTACTCCGTTCCCGAAGCCATTCTCGGCCCGACGCTGCCGCGGGCTCACTACCTGACGGGCGACGAGAGATTCCTTGCCGCCGCCCTGCGGGCGACGAATTACGCAGTCGGTGCCAACCCGACCAACATGACGATGACCACCGGTCTCGGTCATGACTTCCCGCGACACCCCCTGCACGTCGACAGCCGAGCCACCGGTCAAGAGCCACCGCCCGGCATCGTCGTCTATGGACCGCACGATCCGGATCGCGCTCCGGGATACATCAAACGCTTCACCCTGCAAGGCAACTTGTTCCCCGACGTCGACCAATGGCCGCCCGCTGAAACGTACATCGACGTCGGCAACTGGGTCGAGATGAACGAGTACACGGTTCATCAAACCATTGGACCCTCATCGTTCTACTGGGGCTATCTCGCTGCCCGCGAAGCCGATGAACTCGCTGCCCGCGAAGCCGATTGAGCGGAGCAAAGGGAGGCTCGGCTGACGGCTGCGGGCCTGTCTTCCCGCCCGGATCAGGACCAGTCAAAGATGGCCGTCGCCGGTGCGCCTTGACCACTGTCGAGCACCGCCGCGTAAGCGTCGATCGCGTCTTCCGGCTTGAAGAGGTGCGTGGTTAGATCTCCGACCCTCAAATTGCCGTTCGCCAGCATCTCCAGCACCGCCTGCCGATCCGACAAGCCTTCATCACGCGGCAACAGGAAGCTGGCTTCCTTCATGAAGGCCTCTGTGTACGGCAAAGCCAGATCACCCGCATAACTCCCTTGTAGCAGGTAAACCGGCGGAGCCGTGACGACATCGCCCCAGGGTCGGGACTTGAGAAGCCCTAACGCCGCTGCCGGAACCGTTGGAACGCCGGTTGCGTCGCAGATTATATCGAAATCATTTTCATGATTCGTGGTTAGAGGTTTCAGCGTCTTGTCGATGACCACCGCCTCCACATTGGCTCCCGCGGCCAACGCGACACGATCGGCATCGACGTCCGCCGCCAACGTCTGCTTGCAAGTGTTGGCAAAGAGGCGGGCCGACAGCTGTCCGATCAGGCCGAGACCTAGCACGAGCACCCGATCATCAGGCTTGGCCTGACTGACGTGCAGCCCGTGGTGAGCAATAGCGGCCATCTTAGTGATCGACGCGTCGAGCAGACTGACCTCAGCGGGCACCCGCGACAAGGCCGTGCTGTCGGCGATCAGGAACTCAGCATGCCCGCCCCAGAGGCGATCAGCGTCGGCAAAGCGTCGGCTCCCGCTGATGAACACGCGATCGCCCACGGCCCACGAACCGTCGGCGTCGCCTTTGATCACGGTTCCAGCCGCGCTGTAGCCGATGACGGTCGGCCCGGTGATCGCCTGCTGCTGACCGCTGATGACCCGTCGTTCCGTACCGGGACTCATCGCCGAGTAGGACACCTGAACCAGAACCTCGCCGGGATTCGGATCGCCGACCTGCACCTGGCGGCACTCGATCTGACCGGGCTCGGTCACGACAATGGCACGACTCGATGGCATCAATTGATGAACGTATCCCCAAAAAAGCTCTTCAGCAGACGACACGGCACGAGACGTCACCGCTTGTAAACGATTCCGTTGAATCGTGTCGCCTGATGCCTAATGCCTGATCTTCCTAGGTCTGCCCGGTCCACGATTCGTCCGCTACCTGCGCAAATGCCTCGCGAACCGCCGAGGCGACGTCGTCCGGAAGCGGGTCCATCGCGGCGAGCTTCAGGTTGGCTTCGGCGTTGTCGGGGTTGGTCGTGCCGACGATGGCGGTCGTGACCGCATCCTGCATCAGCGTCCACCGCAACGCCAACTCCGGCCAATCGAGGTCGAACTTCGACGGGTCGAGGTCCATCTTCGCGAGACGCTCAGTGTAGGTCTTTGCGTACTTCTGGTAAAAACCACGCTGTTCTTCCAGGTCCTTCCACGCCGCATTGGCGATGGGCCGCTTGACGATGATGCCTACGTCGTGCGTCTTGGCCTTGGGCAGGACCGCGTCGACATTGGCCTGGTCGGCGATGTTGACGCTTGTCTCGATGACCGCGATGTCCGGCAGCCGGGCCGCGAACGCCGCCGCGTCGTTGTCGCCGCTGTAGCCGCAGTGCTTGATCTTGCCGGCGTCGCGGGCTTCGACGAGTGCTCCCAACGCGTCGTCCGCCTCCAGAACCGACAACGGGCACGAGTGGAGCAGCATCACGTCGACGTGATCCGTTTTCATCAACTTCAAGGCATTATCGACGTCTTTGTGCACCCGCTCCGGCTTGAAGCTGTCGGGATTGCCGCTGTTGCCGACCTTGGAGACGAGCACGTAGTCGTCGCGTCGCGAGCTGAGGTTCTCGCCGATGAACGCTTGGCTGCCGGGGTAGCCGGTGGCGGTGTCGAGCAGGTTGACGCCCGAGTCCAGGAGCGAGTTGACGAGCTGGGTGACGCGGTCGTGGTCTTCTTTGAGGAACGCCGCCGGTGCGGCGCCGTAGCCGAGAACGCTGACGTCGAGGCCGGTCTTGCCGAGGGTGCGGCGGGGTAAGTCAGACATGCCGCGACCCTAAAGCCTCGCCGGCTGGTGCGGAACGGAAGCAATGAAAGGTCGCCCTCGCGTTCTGATGGATCGCCGACGCGCTGCGCCTCGGCGGCCGCCGGGGTTGATGATGATGCTCAAATTCGACGCGCTCCGCGTGGAGCGCATCATCAACCGCCCAATCCTCGTTTGGCCACGGCGGCGGGGGATCGGCGGG
>CAYMAS010000016.1:57798-77948 GCA_964388485.1 uncultured Tepidisphaerales bacterium
GTGGAGCGCGCAGAGGGTGTCATCGGCGTGCAGCTTTTGGTCGACCTGCCTCGCCGAAAATGCACGCCATGTTCGACTATCGCCCGCCGATCACCAGGCGGCGGACACGCGGCGGTCGGTTCAGATAGCCGCAGGTGATCTCCCGGTTTGCTCTAAGCTCACGCCATGTCGCCCAGCCTGCCGCTCTTCATTCACGCAAATCGGCTGCGGGTTCTGGTGATCGGGGCCGGGGCGGTGGGATCGCGACGCGTCGCCACACTCGTCGATGCCGGGGCGAGCGTAACCGTGGTTGATCCCGAGCCTCACCACCTGCCGCCCGGCGTCACGCTGCATCGCCGCCGGTTCGAGCCGTCGGACGTCGAGGGGCACCACCTCCTCATCGCCGCGACGAACGATCCGGCGACGAACGACCTCGTCAGCCGAAGCGCCGGCGACCGCCTGGTTTGTCGCGCCGACGATGCCGACGCGGGCGAGGTGACCTTCCCGGTCGCCGTCACGAGTGGCCCGATCACCGCCGCCGTCACCGCCGGCACGCCGGCGTTGACGAGACGCTTGGCCGTCGACATCCAGATGACCATCGCTCCCGCCGCCGAACAAGCCGCGGCTTTGCGGACGCTTCGCCCGACAATCCACGCCGCCGCGCCGTCACCCGCTCAGGGCAAGCTGGCCCTCGCCGATGCCGCCAGTCCCGACGCCGCCGACCTCCTGGCCCGCGACGGTGCCGACGGCCTGCGTCTGTGGCTGGCGAACCGACACCCGTGGCTCGCGTCGAGCCTGACGGAGCAACTGGGCGTGCCGTAGCGACAAGCCGCCCGCGCCCGTCGCCACTCCTGCCCGTCGCCAACCACCCCCGTCGCCGCTACTCCACTCGATACGGAAGGTCGCCGTCCGCCGCAAAGGTCTTGTCGGGGCGGTCGATGAGCGTGTTGGTCGGGAAGAAGAGTTCCGGCTGAATCGAATCGGCCACGGGTCGCTTCTCGACGTGGCCGTCGAAGAAGGCCAGGTTCATCGTCGCACCCGCATGACGCCAGCCGAGCGTCTCGCCGACGGGCGTGATCCCGCCCGTCCAGTTGCCGTCGCCCACCTGAGCCGTGCCGTCGGTGAGCAGGTAGTGCGGCTGGGAGCCGTCGTTTCGGTACATCCCGCGTGCCATGAACGCTCCACCCTGACGCCGGTAGCGAGCGTTGTCGAGCGTGATGCCGCTGGAGACGATGTCCGGAGCCGTCCCCGTCACGTCGACGGTTCGCGGCCCTTCGATGAGGTAGACCTTCGACGAGTTCGGGCCTACCTTGGTGATTTTGGGCCCGTAGGTCGCGTAGAGCTCCGCCCGGCGGTAGCTGCCGGGGTCGCTCGAGTCACTGATGCCGACGCGATCACCCGTACCGAAAACGCCGTCAGCACCGAGGTCCAGACGCGGGAACGCATGGAACTGGATAACCGCCGCGTAGCTGCCGTACCGAATGTCGCCGGGCTGATAGCTGATGCCGGCCGTGTTGGTCAGTGCGGTGTAGACCTGCGAGACACTCGGGCACTCCAGGTCGAGGTCGAACAGCCGCTGAAGCCGCTCGACGTCGTTCACCGGCAGGTCGCCCAGGACCGGGCCGAGCGTCGGGCTCATCCAGTCGAAGTTCTGCATCGCCTCGTTCGGATCATCCGTGCTGGCCGAGCCGTCGCCGATGGCTTCGGTGCCGGGGGTGACGTTCCAGCGAGCCCCACTCGTGTGCGGCCCAGCGAGCCAGCCGTCGTGGTCGTTCGTGTAAATGATCATCGCCGTCGCCGCCGAACGCATGTTGCTGGCGCAGGCGACCGCGTTGGCACTTTCCCGCGCCCGGTTCAGCGTCGGCAGGAGGATGCCCACGAGCAGGGCGATGATCCCGATGACGACCAGCAGCTCCACCAGAGTGAAGCCGGCGCGAAGCGAGGCACGGCGAGCGGGGCGACAAGAACAAGCAGTCGTCATAAGGCGAGGTGGAGTGGTGGCGGCGCGAGGAGCGGCAGGGTCTTCAGGGACGGGCAGGTACGTCGGACCGTCCCACGCGGATTCACCTCCGCAAGCCACACACCATTGCGCGACAGGATGTCCAAGGTCCACACTAAGTCTTTGTTAAGGACCATCCCCTGTTGTCGGGAGAGCGAGGAGCGAGGAGCGAGGAGTGAGGAGTGAGGAGCGAGGAGTGGACGGGGATGGGTTCCCGCTCGTTTCTCATCCGTCATCCCGAGCGAAGCGAGGGATGACGCGGTGGGTCGGGTTCTCGCCTTGAAAGCAGGGCCAATGGGTGCCCATAGCGTGTCGTCCCGTGCGTCAATTCAAGCGCATCCTCGTCATCGGCGGCGGCGTCGGCGGGCTGGTGGCCGCGGCAAGACTCGGGCACGCCGGGCACCGCGTCACCGTGCTCGAGAAGAACGCCACCGTCGGCGGCAAGCTCAATCGACGCAGCCTGCCTCATCCGACCAAACCCGACGACCGCTTCACCTTCGACACCGGGCCCAGCCTGCTGACCCTGCCGTTCGTCTTCGAACGCCTCTTCACAGACCTCGGCGACAACCTGCACGAGCGCCTCGACCTCCGCCGACTCGACCCGATCAGCCGATTCACCTGGCCCGACGGGACCCGCTTCGAACTCCGCGAACACCTCGACGACACGCTCGACGGCGTCCGCGATCTGGCACCGGGCGACGTCGACGGCTTCCGCCGATTCCTCGATCGCGGCCGACACGTCTGGGATCTGGCGGGCGAGATGTTCCTCTCCAAGAGCCCGGAGCAGCTGTTCAGCCAGAAGCTCGGGCCCAAGCAGGGCCTGGGGATGGCGACGGTGCCCTTCCGCATCGGCATGTTCCGCCGGTACGCCAAGCTCGTCGATCGACACGTCCGCGACGAGCGATTGCGGGCGATTCTCTACCAATACGCGACCTATAGCGGCGTGAGTCCGTGGAAGGCCCCGGCGACGTTGTGCGTCATCCCGCACGCCGAGACCCACTTCGGCGGCTGGTACGTCATGGGCGGGATGTATCAACTGGCCATCGCGTTACGCGAGCTGGCGGAGCGGCAGGGGGTGGAGATCCTGACGGACCAGACGGTCGAGCGGCTACACGTATCGAACGGCGACGTGGTCGGCCTGACCGCCAATGGCGAGCGGCACGAGGCGGACCTGGTCGTCTGCAATGCCGACACGATCAGTGCGTTTCGCGAGTTGATCGACCCGGCGGACCGTCCGCATCGGCCTGACGCGAAGCTCGACCGCCTCGACCCCGGCGGCAGCGGGATGGTGCTCCTGCTCGGCATCGAAGGGGAGCTGCCGGAGGTGGCGCATCACCACAAGTTCATGCCGAGCGACTATTTGGGCCCGGGCGGCGACTTGCGGGCGATGTTCGACCACGGCACGACGCCCGACGATCCGTGCATCTACGTCTGTCGCAGCAGTGCGACGGACTGTTCGCAGGCCCCGGCCGGATGTGAGAACCTGTTCGTGCTCGTCAGCGCCCCGTCGATTTGGGGCAAGGGTGGACAGATCGACTGGACCACGCATGGCGATGCGTACCGGGATCGCGTGGTGGGTCTGCTGGAGGAGCGGTGCCGCTTGCGGGACTTGTCGCAGCGGATCGTGGTGGAGGATCGCTGGACGCCGCCGGATTTGCAATCAAAGTATCGCGCCAACGCCGGCGGGATCTACGGCGTCGGCGGGAGCGGCCGCCTGGACGCGTTCCTGCGTCCCCCCAACCGCGACAAGCGTCTGGGCAACCTCCTGTTCGCCGGCGGCGCCACCCACCCCGGCGGCGGCCTGCCGCTGGTGGCCCTCAGCGGCAAGATCGTCAGCGAGCTGGCGGAGACTGCTTTGAGGTAGCCGCGGAGCCTGCTCCGCGGCTCCCGCGACGGCGGTTAGCGCACCTTTCACACAACGTTCACGCACGCAGCGGCATCCGTCGATAGGTTCTGCAGCGTCGGAGGAGGACCGTCTTCGCCAGTAGCGGAGATGCTTCTGACCCACCCCACCCGAGATCATCGGGGAGAAACCGCAAGGACCTTATGCAAAAGACCATCATCACCGCCGCCACCCTCGCGGCACTCACTGCCGCAAGCTCGGCTTCGGCCGCCGAACTACTCTTCGAGGACTTCGAAGACGCTACAGTAACGTACACGACGTCAGTGCCTGAGAATCGTGCGAGGTCGGATGACTACTTCATCCGCACTGATGGAAGCAACATCAACGCGAGCTTCAGCAACGTGCAAGGGTCCTCTTACTTTGCCGCTCAAGATATCGATGGAGCAACTAGCGGTGCGACTCAGACGCAGACGTTCAGCACGAGTATTGGCGGCTTTGACAATCTAAGCTTCTCTGCTTTCTTCGCAGAAGACGACGATGGCAACAATGAAGACTGGGATGCGCCAGACTTTGTTCACGTCGACTACCGGATCGACGGCGGAACGTTACAGAATCTGTTCTGGTTGGAGAACAGTGGTTCGACCTTCAACACAGCTCCCTTCGTCGATAACGACTTCGACGGCGTCGGTGAGGGAGCTGAAATCACTGACACCTTCACCCAATTTACCCGAGCGATTGCAGGTACGGGATCTATGCTAGATCTGATCATCACGTATTCCCTTGACTCAGATGATGAAGACATCGCGATCGACAACGTCCTAATCACTGGCGATGCCGTGCCGCCGCCGAACTCGGACCCGATGTTCACACAGGACGTCTTCAACTTCACCGCTGTCGCCGGCGAGACGTCGAACTTCCTCGTCACCGCCACGGACGACGACCTCGACACGCTCAGCTTCACCAGCGACGAAAACCTTGACTTCGTCACCGTCGGCAGCAATGGCGGCATCGAAGTCACGCCGGTCTTCCCGGACGACCTCGGTTTCTTCACCTTCGGCGTCACCGTCGACGATGGCAATGGCGGCTTGGACAATGCGACCGTCAACCTCACCGTCATCCCCGAGCCGCTCTCAGCCGGTGGCCTGGGCCTCCTGGCCCTCGTCGGCCTGCGTCGTCGCCGGGCTTGAAGCCGCCTGACCCACGCGGCATCCGCCGCCTAACCGTCGCCGCCCGGTGCTCGCGAGCACCGGGCGGCGTTAGTCGTCCGTCTCCCGGAGCCGCGGACCCACGGTCCGCAGGTCTGACGACTTCGAGCGTCACAGGGTCGCTCCGCTTCCCGGGAACCCGATGGCGAGGCGGAACGGAACCGCCGGGAGGCGGTCGATCCCGGTGCTGTCGGGCTCGTCAGATCGGCGGACCATGGGTCCGCGGCTCAGGTCGTGGGCGGGGCGGGGGGGGTGGACGCCTTGTGATCACGCTGCCCCGAGCGTCTGCCATTGCGGCGAGGCGTAGACGGTCCGATTCGCCAGGTCGAAGACCTCGATCGGGCCGCCGGTCATGGGGCAGACGTCTTTCTTGTAGACGTACCACCGGTCGCGTCGCTTGAGCTTGCCGAGCGTTCGGCCGAACCGTTCCTTGGCGAACGCGGGCGTCACGGTGATGATGCGGTCGTACTTCACGCCCAGCTTGAGCAGGTCGACGCTGTCCCGCCAGATGCCGTCGAACTTGTCGCGCGGCAGGTCCTTCCCCGGCAGTCGCGGGTGGACCTGTTGGCGGAACAGGACCTCCGCCCGATAGATGTTGCCGATGCCGCTGACGACTTGCTGATTCATCAAGAGCGTACCGACGGGCGCGGACGACTTGCTGATGCGTCGCCAGACCTTCTCCGCGTCCGCCTTGGGATCGAGCGGGTCGGGGCCGAGACGATCGAGCAGCGTCTGGCGGGCTTCGTCGTCGTACAGCTCCGCCTTTAACGCTGCGACGATGTCGACGCAGGTTCGGCCCGCGTCGAATCGCAGCCGCACCGCCCCGCGTGGCTCGGGCGGCGGTTCTTTGAAGAGGCGGAACTTGCCGAGGAGGGCGAGGTGGACGTGCACGATTCGCGGCCCTTTGCCGGCGAAGTGGTAGAACAGGTGTTTGCCGACCGGCTCGATCTTCGTCAGCTTGCGGCCGTCGAGCCGCTGGGCGACCTCCTCGCACCGGCCATCGGGGGCAAAGATGGTGAGCTTTTTCCCGACAATCAGCGGCTTCTGGTCACGGGCGGCCCGGTGGATGGTGTGACCTTCGGGCACCGCCGACCGTAGGACCGGCGGCTACAACTGCTCTTCGGTCACGTTCCACGTCGAAAGATCCACCTCGCGGAGCGTCGGCAACCCGACGCCGTCGCGGTTGAGTCGCGGGTCGAGGAACTCGACGATCCGCAGGTTGATCTCGCCCGCGTCGACCGTCGTCACCTGGGCCGGCAAGCCGGTGGAGGGGTCGACGTCGACCTCGATCAGCAGGAAGTCCCCGGAAAACCGCGTGTCCGGCTTGGGCGTCAGGCGAAGCCGCGTCGTGCCGGCAATCGGGTCGACCGCGTAGTCGTTGTCGGCGGAGACGTCGACGAGCTTGACGTCGAAGAGCTCCCGCACCATCGCCGGCTCTTGGCCGATCGGTAGCGGGAAGGGGCCTTCGCTCAGCGACAACAGATCCCGCTCCGCCTCCTCCGGCGGCAGCGTGCGGCGGACCTCCGTCTTCGAGCGATAGTTGCGATCAACCAACACGCCGTCGCGAAGCAGGTATTCCAGCGGCTCTTCGAAGAACTGGCGACTGCCTGCCTCGCCCGTCGCCCGGCCGGTGAAGTAGACGTGGATCGCGTCGCCGGCCTCGCCGCGGACGAGCGTCATCGTGCCGGGCCGAATGGCCTCCTCGGCCGTGTCGAAGTCGTAGTCCGTCAGCTTCACCCGCGACTCCAGCGACGTCAACTCCTCACCGGCCGCATGCATGGCTTCGAGCAGCGGCGTGACCTCGTCGTCCGCAAGCGCGGACGTCGCGAAGGCGAGCAGAAGCGGGACGATGAGCGGGCGGAGGAACATGAGGAGCGTTCGGGAGTGGCGCTCACGCTGAGACGCGCGACGGCCCTCGTGGTTTCGTCGAACGCTCCGCCCGATAGGCCTCCATCGCGTAGCGACGGTTCACTCGACGCACCTTTTCGCCGTCGAGCTTCACGCGTTGCCGCTCGTGGTCAGCCGTGGCCATCCGCACCCGCAAGCCGGCGGCGTCGCGATCGTCCTGCTTCGCCAGCGACGCGAGCACGTCGCGAATCGACGCAAACAGCTCCGCCGCGACGTCACGCTCCGTGGGCTCCCAATCCGCGGCGGCGTCGGGCCAGTCGGCACGAAATGGCGCAACGAGAGCATCCTGCTCGACCGCCTCAGCCGTGATGGCTTTGCGACGTTCGAGCACGCTCAAGAGCGTGTTGTGATCGCCGTCGAGAATCGCCCGCGACTGCTCACCGGCAAGACGTTCGAGCCTTTGGTACGAGGCGAGCTGCTTGCGGAGCAAGACGATGATGTCGTCGGGCGAGGTCATGGTTCGAGGTGATAGGTTAAAACAACCCGCTCTCGCCGCTCCAGTCGAGCCACGTTTCCCACTGCTCGCGATTCACCGCCACGCTGCCGTCACGAAATCGCTCGGGCGGCACGCGGCGAAGGAGCCACTTGGCCCGCTCGTTGGCCGTCTTGGCATCGCCGGGTCGGTCGAGCGCGACGTAGCTGTTGACGATCTGCACGTACGCCGACAACGCCGACGGGTCGTCCTGATACTGAAACGCCGCCTGCTCGTATAAATCGACGGCTTCGAGATACCGGCCCATGTCGAACAAGCAGTCCGCCCGGTAAAACCAGGCCATTCGCTCGTAGGTCGACTCCAGGTCCCGCTCCGCCGGCAGGTCGCTCTGCGGAGCCGACGCATAGGCCGCGACGGCGGCTTCGTAGAGACGATGCGCCTCGACCAGATACTGCCCGCGGCGACGTTCGAGTTGATCGGTCTTGGCCCGCGACGCACGCGCCTGCACGTCGCGTCGGCCCTCGTCCATCGACGACGCCGCCAGCGTCGCCTCGACCCGTTCCTCGCCCGCCTCTTCCGCCAGTTCCGCGGCGGCGAGGCGATAGCAGTCGGCCCGTAGAAAGAGCAGCCGGGCCCGACGCGATTCGTCGTTGCCGTAGCGATTGGCGTACTCCTCGAACCGCGCGAGCGCTTCGCCCCATCGACCCATGTTGTAGTAAAGCCGGCCCAGCTGCCACGTCGCCTCGCGGAAGACACGCGACTCCGGGCCGAGCACCGGGTTGTTCTCCAGCACCGCACGCAGCGTGTTTTCCGCCAAATGCCACCGGTCTCGACCCTGGCTAACGTATGCACCGGCCAACGGCACCGCGGCTTCGGCGGCGGCGAGCGATTGGGGGAACTGATCCCGAAGCGACACGTACGTCGCCGCCGCCTTCGTCTTGCGTCCCGACGCCTGGTACGCCCGGCCCAGTCGCAGCAGGGCATCGGGCGTGATCGGATCGGTCGGCCGCTCTTCGACGAAGCGATTGAGCGCGGCGATGATCTCGTCAAGGTCGGTCGCCCGCTCGTACATCTCGACGCCTCGCCACAGCGACTCGCCGTAGGCGGCATCGTCGACCATGGTCAATGCTCGACTGCGGGCGACGTGGGCGTCACCGGCGCGGACCCACAGCGAGCGGGCCTGTTTGCGAGCGGCCACGGCGGCGTCGCTGGTCGCGTCGTCGCCGGGCCAAAGTCGGTTCGCCTCCTGCTCGAAGGCCCGGGCGAGGCGGGCGAAGAAGTCGCCGTCGGGCTCGTCGCCCGCGTCCTCGGCAGCTCGTCGCTCCAAGGCCATCAACTCCAGGGCCAGGGCGTAAGGCGACGACGCGCCCTCGACGTCGTCGCCACGATCGCCGCGGGTCATGAGAATCCGACTGGCCCGCTCGAGGCTGTCGGCGAGCTGGTCGCGAAGCGGCGCGAGGTTCGGCTTCTCGTGGATCGAGCGGGCGGCGGATCGCAGGTCGTTCGACCCGCCGACGACGTCGCCCGTGACGAGTCGACACACGGCCCGGCCCATGCGGGCGCGTGGTGCGCTGCGGCTGCCGGGGTGGTCGCGGAGGACGATCTCGTAATAACTCGCCGCCTCGCGAGCGGCGAGCAGGGCGGCTTCGCCGTCGAGTCGGGCCATCGCTTCCTGGCCAATTTGTCCCAGGAGATAACAGGCTTCGGCGTCGAGGTCGTGGCCGGTGCCGAGCTGTTCGCGAGCACGCATCAAGTAGGAGCGTGCACCGTCGGCGTCGCCGAGCTTGTACGCGGCGTAGCCGAGGCGGAAGTTGACCTGGCCTCGGATTCGATCGTCGGGCGAGAGTTCGAGTGCTTCGGCGAGCAACGGCATCGCGTCGTTCGGCCGGTCGTCGTCCACGCAAACGCGGGCCAGCTCGCCCAGTGCCCAAGCACGTTCGTCATCGACAAGGCCTGGCGTCGCCAGCAGGTCGCGAAGCTCCCGCGTCGCGGCGGCGGGGCGACCGTGGTGGATGAGCATCTCCGCGTTGCTGCGTCGCATCGGAGCAGCCGCGGCGGGATCGCCCAGTTCGTCCGCCATCGTCGCGGCGTGTCGCCAGCGGTTCATCGCATCTTCGACCCGGCCGAGTGCTTCCAAGCTGCGAGCGTCGCGATCGGCCATGATCGGCGAATCGGGCTGGCCCAGCTCACGGGCTTGCCGCTGTTCGCGAAGGATGCGGAGCCGCGTCGACGGGTTGTCCGTTTGGCGGCTGCGACGGATGGCGAGGTCGAGGGCTTCGGCGGTCAGGAGTCGAACGCGTGACTCGTCCGCGGGCGAGGGCTCGAATTCCAGGACGTCGTTGAGCCGGCCGATGGCGGCGTCGTAGCGCTCCTGGCGAACGTCGCGCTCGGCCTTGGCGATCTCCTCGGCGACGGCTGGAGCGGGTGTCGGGTCGAGCAGCAGGTACGTCGCGAGCGCGAAGAGCGACAGCGAGACGATGAGCAGCGGCATCTGCCAGAGCCCGGCCAAACTGCCGAGTCCTTTGGAGGCGGGCGATGATTCGTCGTCGGCCTCAAAGGCCGTTTGTCTCGAAGAGGCCATGGCATCCTTGCCGGGCTTGAGGAGATCGGGATGAAGGCGTGAGCTTCGTGCTCACGCGACGCACAGTGGCAGGTTGTAACGGTCATGTCAACGACCGGCCGTCCGATAAGGTTCAAGTTGTGCACCGGTTGTGTCCGATAACTCAAACAGACGCCATGATCGACCGCCTCCTCAGCCAAAGCCCGACCAACGTTCTCGAGCAGACGGCTCGGTTCCAGGCACGCCGACACACGGTGCTCGCCGACAACCTCGTCAACGTCTCGACGCCGGGCTATCGGCAGAAAGATCTCGACGTCGAAGGTTTTCGCGACGAACTCCGCCGCCGATTGAGCGAGCGTGACCCAAGCGGTGCCGCCGACCTTCGCCGTCTGGCCACCGGTGCCGATCAAGGTCCCGGTCGCAGCGGGCTCGTCTTTCACGACGGTAACAACCGCTCCGCCGAAGAGCTCCTCGGCGACCAGGCCAAGAACGCCCTGCGTCACAACATGAACGTCGAACTGCTTCGTAAGCACTACAGCCAGTTCCACATGGCCCTCCGCGAACGCGTCGCCTGACTCCGGCCTCTGACTGGCTCCTAGCTCCTCGCTCCTCGCACCTCGCTCCTCGCTCCTCGCTCCTCGCTCCTTCTGCACATGTTCTCGACCCTCGACATGACGACCGCCGGCCTGCGTGCTCAACGCACGCGGATGGACACCATCGCCGGCAACGTTCTCAACGCCTCGACCACCCGCAATGAACAGGGCGAAGCCGTTCCCTACCGCCGCCGCATCGCGGTGCTGCAGCCGGGCACAGCCGACAACGCGAAGGCGCCGGGCGTTCATGTCGCTGAAGTGCGGCGAGACATGAGCGACTTCGACTTGCGCTTCGAGCCGGGCCATCCCGACGCAGACCCGAACACGGGCATGGTGGCGTATCCGAATATCGATCCGGCGGTCGAGCAGGTGAATCTGCTCGAAGCCGGCCGGGCCTACGAGGCGGCGATCAGCCTGATGCAGACGACCAAGAGCATGTTCAACAGCTCGCTTCGCCTCATCGCCTAGCGCCTCCCGAACAGGCCGACTTCCATCCACCAAACCCTCACCGAACAAAGGTTTTCCCGGACAGTCCGCTTGTTTCGCCTTCTGCCGGTGGTACGTTGGCGACCCGCCAGGCCGCTGACAGAACGTCGGCAACAGGCCTGCGAGACAACCGGACCTCGGGCAAACGCCGTCAAGGAAGACGCGAATGACCAACAGCATCAACACCATCTCGACCTCCGCGATGCCCTTCGGCTCGGCGGGCGTTTCGCAAAGCCCTTCGAACGCCACCGGCTTCGGTGCGATGCTCGACACGGCCAAGTCGTTCATCAGCGACGTCGACGCCATGCAACACGACGCCGCCGCCGCTTCGACGAAGCTGGCGTTGGGCGAGACGGACGACATCGTCGGCACGATGGCGACGGTCGAGAAGGCGGACCTGGCCTTCAAGACGTTGCTCGCCGTTCGCAGCAAGCTGATGGCCGCCTTCGACGAAGTGCGGAACATGCCGGTCTGATTGCGGAACCTGCCGGTCTGACGACTGGTTGCGTCGGTGGATGTTTCTGACCTTTTTTCGGGAAACAGGATGTTTCCTCTCTAACCCCCGCGAGCGATGGATCGCCTCAAGCAACAGCTCCAAGAGATCCAACAGCAACTCGGCGGCCTGACGGCCAGCCAGAAGATGCTGGCCGGCAGCCTCGTGGCGATCATCGCCGTGACGCTCGTCTGGTGGACCAGCTACGCCGCCACCGGCGAAACCGTCAAGCTGCTCGAGCAGCCCCTCAACGCCGAGCAGGTCGGGCAAATCCGGCAAACCCTTAGCAGCCGAGGCATCGAGACGACCGCCAGCGGCGACGGCATCCTCATCAATGCCACCCGCCGCAACGAGGCGATGAGCATCCTTGCCCTCGAGCGGCAACTGCCCAAAGACCTCACCCGGCACTTCGACAAGGCCATCGGGCAGATCGGCAGCTTCGACCCGCACAAGAAAATCGACCTCACCATCCTCGCCGCCCGGCAGAACGAGCTGGCGTCGACGATGAAGCTTTGGCCCGAAATTCGTGACGCCCGCGTCTACATCAATGATCGCTACAAACGCCAGGTCGGCGGCGACATCATGCCGACCGCCGGCGTGACGCTGACGACCACGGGCGTCGGCAACAAGAGCGTCGAAGACCTCGCCGCCGCTGCGACCGCGTTCGTCTCGACGAGCGTCTCGATGCTCCTGCCCGAGAACGTCGAGGTCATCATCGACAGCCGACTCGTCAGCATCGACAACGACAGCACCGTCACCGGCACGAGCAACAAGCTTCTCGAACTTCAGGCCGCGGCGGAACGTCGCTTCGAGACGAAGCTGCTCAAGACCTTCAGCTACATCCCCGACCTTCGCGTCGCCGTCAGCGTTGATGTTCGCGACAACACGACCCGCACCGTGACCGAGGAGTTCGACCCCGAGGGCAAGGTCGTCGTTCCGCTCGAGACGCGGGAAGAATCCGACGACGAAGAGAACGGCAGCGGCGACTGGGGCGAGAGCGGCCTGATTCCCAATAGCGCGATGGCCATCGGCCCGGAGTCGGGCGGCGGCGAGTCGCGGAATCGCCGGGTGGTCGAAGAGCGGAATCGTGCCGAGATTGGTCGAAAAGTCGAAGAAACGTTCTCCCGCGGCGGGGTGCCGGTGGCTAGGAGCTGCACGCTCTCGGTGCCGCTGAGCTACATCCGCAACGAGTTCCTCGGCCGCAACCCGGGAGAGTCGGAGCCCAACGCCGAGGTCCTTCGCACTTTCGAAGGCGAGCTTCGCGAGGAAATTGCGTTGGCCGCCCGCACGTTGCTCAGCAGCGTGGCGGCGGAAGACGTGATGGTCGTCACCTACGCGGACACGCTCGGCGGTATGCCGGGGATTCTGCCGGACGGCACGCAGGTCATTGAAGCCGGTGCGGGCGGCGGGTTCATGCCGCTGGCGATGAAGCTGTTGAGCGACTACGGCCGGACGGCAGGGGTGATTGTCCTGGCTGGTGTCGCGTTGCTGTTCGTCTCGTCGATTGCCAAAAAGGCCCCGGCCGGCGTTGCGACGAGTCAGCCGCTTGGCGCCTTCGACGCCGCCGAGTTTGCTGCCATGACGCGTCCCGGCGGGATTGCCCCGGGCACGCCCGAGGACGAGATCGCCGAAGCCCTTGCCGCCGACGCGTTGCTCGTCGGGCAGGAAGTCGCCGAAGACCAGCTGCAAGCCGGGCAGATGGTCGATCAGGTCCAGAGCCTTGTGAAAGAAAACCCCGAAGCCGCCGCTGGGCTGATCAAGCGGTGGATCAACGCCCGCTAAGCCTGCTACTTCGACTCCCATGCCAGACGTCGCAGACCTTCCCGAAGTTCAAGCGGTTCCGTTACCCGACGAGAACGTCACGGGCCTGCGTAAGGCCGCCGTGCTCATTCTCGGCCTTAGCGAGGAAGAAGCGGCGGGCGTTTTGCGTCGTCTGCCGCCCGAAGCCGTCGAAGCCGTCGGCCGCGAGATCGCCGATCTCGGCAGCGTCGCACCCGCCGTCCGCAAAGCCGTCTTCGGCGAGTTCTACCAGCTCGCTCTGGCCAACAGCTACATCGCTGAAGGGGGCCTGGATTACACGAAGCGGCTGCTCAGGGCGAGCCTCGGCGACGACGCCGACCGCGTCATCAAGCAGGTCACGCAACAGGTCCAGACAACGCCGTTCAGCTTCCTGCAGAAGGCCGACAGCGAGAACCTGATGGCGTTCATCCAGGATGAACACCCGCAGACGATCGCGCTCATCCTCGCCCACCTCCAGCCGGGCAAGGCCAGCGAAATCCTCGGCAGCCTGCCCCCGCAGAAGCAGGTCGAGGTCGTCAAACGCGTGGCCAACATGGAGAACACGAACCCCGAAGTCATCAAGGAAGTCGAAAAAGGGCTGGAAATTCGCCTGTCGGACATCGTCAGCCAGAGCTTCGAAAAGACGGGCGGCGTCGACAGTGTCGCCGAGATTCTCAACCTCGCCGACCGCACCACGGAGAAGTCGATCATGGAAGGGCTCGAGGCCGACGACCCCGAACTGGTCGAAGGCATTCGCCGGCTCATGTTCGTCTTCGAGGACATTCTGCTCGTCAACGACAAGGGCATCCAGCAGGTGCTCAAGGAAGTCGACAACGACTCGCTGAGCCTGTCGCTCAAGACGGCCAGCGAGAATCTCAAGGACAAGATCTTCCGCAACATGTCCGAACGGGCGGCGAAGCTCGTCAAGGAGGACATGCAGTTCATGGGCCCGGTCCGCGTCACCGACGTCGAGCAGGCCCAGCAGAAGATCGTCGACGTCGTCCGCCGCCTCGAAGACACCGGCGACATCGTCATCGAAGGCCGCGGCGGGGATAAGGAGATGCTGGTGTGATGGCCGGAAGTAGCCAGGAGCTAGTAGCTAGGAGCCAGGAGCTCCGAGCGGAAGCCTCTGGTGTCTGACTAGCTCCTGACTCCTAGCTCCTAGCTACCTCTGCCCATGCCCGTTCTCAAGCAAACTCCGGAACTCAAGCCCCTGCGGGCGTTCTCGATGACCGACATCGAGGGCGAGGCGGCGGCGTTGTTGCAGAAGGCCAAGGCCCGTGCCATCGCCATCGGCGAGGCGGCCCGTGTCGAAGCCGTTGCCGCGCGTCGCGAGGCCTACGAAGCCGGCTACGCCGAAGGCAAAGAAGCCGGCCTCGCCGATGGCCAACGCGAAGGCTCTGCCCAAGGTCGGGCCGAGGCTTACGAGAGTGAGAAGCAACGCGTTGAAGAACTCTTTCAGGTCCTTCGCGGCATGCTCCGGGCGTTCAACGACGACCGCGCTTCGCTCGCCGCCCGCGCCGGCGGCGAGGTGCCGCAGCTCGCCGTCGCCATCGCCGAACGCGTCGTCAAACGGGCCGGCGCGTTCGACCCAAATGTCTGCATCGCCAACGCCACCGCCGCGTTGCGACTCGTGATGAAGGCGCACGACGTGAAGCTCGACGTGAACCCTGCCGACTTCACGCTGGTCAAAACGCTCCTGCCGGAACTGACTCGCAAGTGGCCCAACCTCACGCACGTCGAGCTTAACGAGGACCACGAGATCACCCGCGGCGGCTGCCGCGTCCACACGCAGGGCGGCCTCATCGACGCCGACCTGCAGACGCAACTCGACCGCATCGCCAGCGACCTGATCCCGGAGGAGTAACGCCATGGCCGCCCGCTCGACCCTTCCTTCGCTTCTCCGCAGCGTCGCCGACGTGATGCCGCTGCAGGTGTCGGGTCAGATCGCCGCCGTCACCGGCCTGACGCTCGAAGCCGACGCTTTGCCGTTGCCGCTCGGCACGACTTGCCGCATCTCCCGCATGTCCGACGGATTCGCCGGTGCCTCGGCCCGACCGTGCCGGGCCCAGGTCGTCGGCTTCGGCCGCGACCCGGCGGGGCAGCCGCGAACGCTGCTCATGCCGTTGGGCGACCTTGGAGGCGTCTCGGCCGGTGATCCGGTCGAGGGCGATCCCGGTGCGCCGCGTGTGCGTTGTGGCGAGGGCTTGCTCGGCCGCGTCGTCAACGGCTTCGGCGACCCCATTGACGGTCGCGGGGCGATCGAGATGATCCACGCCAACGACTTGCGGCCCCTCGACGCGTCGCCCGTCGGGCCGATGGATCGCGAACTGATCCGCCAGCCGATCACGACCGGCGTCCGCGCGATCGACGGCCTGCTGACCTGCGGCAAAGGTCAACGCATGGGACTCTTCGCCGGCCCCGGCGTCGGCAAGAGCACGCTGCTGTCGTGGGTCTCCCGCCAAACCGATGCCGACATCAGCGTGATCGCCCTCATCGGCGAGCGTGGTCGAGAAGTACGCGAGTTCCTAGAAAACGGCCTGGCTGAGGACGCATTGAACCGCTGCGTCGTCGTCGTCTGCACCGCCGACGAGCCGCCGCTGATGAAGATCCGTGCGGCCAAGGCAGCCTGTTGCATCGCCGAGCACTTCCGCGACGCCGGCAAAGACGTCCTGCTCATGATGGACTCGCTGACGCGTCTGTGTCAGGCCCAACGGCAGATCGGTCTGGCCTCACGCGAGCCGCCCGCGACAAAGGGGTTTCCGCCGAGTGTCTTCGCGCTGTTGCCGACCTTGCTCGAACGTGCCGGCTCCACCGTCGACGGCAGCATCACCGGCTTCTACACCGTCCTCGTCGAAGGCGACGACTTCTCCGAGCCCATCCCCGACGCGGTCAAAGGCATCACCGACGGCCACCTCTGGCTCGACCGGACGCTCGCCGAACGCGGCCATTTTCCGGCGATCGACGTGCTCAAGAGCGTGTCACGTGTTCGCGGCGATGTGTCCGATAAAAAAGACGTCGAGGCAGCGCGTCTCGTCCAGAAGACTGTCGCAGACTACGCGCAGGTCGAAGAGCTGGTGAACGTCGGGGCCTACGTCCCGGGCCACAACCGCGACGCGGACGTGGCGGTTCAGGGTCGCGAGCATGTGCTCCAGTATCTGCAGCAAAGCCCCGACTCGCCCACCGATCTCGCCACCGCCCGCACCGCTACCCAGCAACTCGCCGCCAGCCTCGCCACCCTCGGCAACGCCCCAGCCACACCACCTCGCCGCTAAACCGTTATGCCCCGCTTCGTCTTCAAGCTCCAGGCCGCCCTTGACCTGCGGGCGCGGGAAGAGAAGGTTGCCCAACGCGAGCTGGCCGAGAGACAGCGAGACGCCAACGTGCTTCGCGAGGAACTGCTGCGGCTTAACGACAACCTGCTCGACACGCAAAAGGAACTCCGCACCGGCGGCCTGACGGGTCGGCTCGATCCGGACGTGCTCTCGTCGTACCGGCGTTACACGAACGAAGTCGCCCGCCGCGGTCAAAGCGTCATGCGGCGGCTTCAGCATGCCGAAGGCGTCGTGGCCGAAGCCCGCACCAAGCTTGCCGGCTTCACCGCGCGACGTCGGGCGATGGAGAAGCTCCGCGAAAACCAGAAGGCGGCGTTTCTCAAGGAAGTCGAGGACAAGGAACTCTCCGCCGCCGACGATGACGTGTCGCAATGGCTCATCGGGCTGCAGCGCGAAGAAGACGGTGCCGCCGACGCAGCCTCTGCGAAGTTGCACGAGGAGGCCTTGTCATGAAGACGCTCAACCGCATCGCGCTCGCTCTGACGGTGACCCTGGCGATCAACTTCGTCGGCCTGGTCGTCGCGGGCGGACTCGTGGCGCAAAAGGCGCAGCTCGACAGGGAGAAGATCGAGCAGGTTCGCGAAGTGCTCTTTCCGCCCGAGGTCGAGGTGACTCAAGACCAAGAAGAAATCGAGCCCGACGAGCCATCGCCGATGCAGGAGCTCATGACGATGCTCGACGAGCAAAGCGGCCGACCCGCGACAGAGCGGGTGGCGGGCATGAACCACGAGTTCGACGCGCGGTCGACGCTGTTGAGTCGGCAACGGCGTGAGCTGGAAGATCGTCTCAAGCTCCTCGATGCCAGTGCCACGAGGCTTGCTCGCGAGCGGCAGACGCACGAGGCGGAAGTCGCCCGGTGGCAAAACACCGCCGCCGAAGCCGCGGCCCGTGCGCAGGACGAAGGCTTCCGCGAAGCCTTGGCGTTGTACGAGGCGATGCCGTCCGCACAGGCCAAGCGGGTGCTCGAAGGACTCGACGACACGGTCACGCTCGCGTTCCTGCGGGCGATGGACGAGCGGGCGGCGTCGAAGATTCTCGAAGAATTCCAGACGCCACAGGAGACCGAGCGTCTCCGCCAGCTGATGGAGCAGATGCGGCAGGGCGAACCCGAAGCCCAGACGGCCGGTGCGCAACTCGCGCCTGTCAACTAGATCACTTACCTCACCACGGACCTACGCATGTCGCCCAGCACGCTCCTTCCTCCCTCGCCCCGGCAGCAGCCGACGGCTTCGCGTGACACCGGCCGATCGCCGTCGCCTAAGCCACAGTCGGCGGACGAGTCGACGCCGTCGTTCCGCGACAAGCTCGCAGGGCAGAACGATGCCAAGCCCGCTTTGGCCGATGCTCCACCCAAAGAGGTGACGCAGGCCGACGTTCCGGTCGCTCGTGACGAGGCCAACGCGACGCCGATTCTCTTCCAGAATCTGGCGATGCAGCCGACGACCTTGCCGGCGGAGCCTGAGGCGAAGCCGCAGGCGGCGACGCCGGATGCCCCGGTCGGCGAGGTCGTGGCGATGACGCCGCAGGTAATCGGGTTCGACCTGCCTGTCGAAGGTGACGTGCCGACTGAAGGTGACGTGCCGACGCAGCCGGTGGATGGCGAGGCGACGGCACCGGTTATCGCGGCGTCGATGGTTCAGCCGGACGACGCATCTGCCGTTGCCGCGATGCGGCCGTTGACGATTGACGGCAAGTCCCAGCCGACGCCGGTGGCCGCGACCGCGTCGCCGGTCGTGAGCGCGAACCAGCCCGCTGTTGCCGAAGCACCGCCGATTCCGCAGACGCAACCTCCGCAGCCTTCGATGCCGACGTCACCTGTCGCCGAGCCGAAGAAGCCGGCGGACGTTCCACCACCATCGAAGCCCGTCGCCGCCACGGATGCCGTCATGCCCGCGGCTCATGCGGCGGACGCTTCAATCGACGGTGGCGACCTGGTCGAGCCGGCGAAGCCGACGCAAGCCAAGGTGGAGCTGCCCGCTCCGTCGACGACTCGCGTCTCGCCGAGCCTGATGGGCGACGAAAATCAACAGAACCTCCAGGTCGCCGCCAAGGCATCGGCCGGCGCGAGTGGCAAGACGATGACGATCCGCCTCGACCCGCCGTCGCTCGGCAGCGTCCGGGTGCAGGTTCGGGTGTCCGGCGGTGAGACGATTGCTTCGATCGGCACCAGCAGCGACATGGCTCATGCACTGGTAAAGGGCAGCGTCGAGCAACTGCGGGCGGGACTCGAGCGAGCGGGCGTGGCGGTGGATCGGGTGCACGTGACTCGCATGAGCGCCTCCTCCGGCGACGGCCTCAGCGCCGGCCGCGAGGCCGAAGCCCGTGGCGGCAACGAGAGCGGGCAGGGCGATGGACGCAGCGCCACCCGCGACCAGAGCGAACAGGAACAACGCGACCAACAGCGTCGCGACCAGGTGATGAGGCGGTGGTACAGCGAGGCAGCCTGACGCCTCACATGATGAAGTCCGTTCCGCAGCCCCGCATCTGCATGCGGGGCTTTTCCGTTGCTTTTCCAGTATTTGTGGACGTCCGATCATGTTGAGCCAGAGCGTCTTCGACCGATAACACCAACATGATCGACGCATTATCCGGCGGCGGCGCGGGCGTGGCCAGCGCTCCGAAATCGAACTTCGACCTCGACACCGAGGACTTCATCAACCTCATGGTCACCCAGCTCCAGAACCAGGACCCGATGGAGCCCCAGGGCAACGAGGCCTTGCTCTCGCAGATGAGCCAGATCGGCCAGCTCGAAAGCTCGACGCAGCTCCAGGAATCGCTCTCGACGATGGTGTTGCAAAACAACCTCGCCAGCGCCGGTGGCCTCATCGGCAAGGAAGTGTCCGGCCTCACCAGCTTTGCCGGTGAGACGCAAAATGTTACCGGCCTCGTCACGAGCATCCGAGTCGAGGGCGAAGACGTCTTCCTCGAACTCGACTCCGGCCACAAGCTCGACCTCACGAAGGTCACCGAGGTCAAGTGAGTGATGGACTGATGATTGATGAATGATGAGTTTCAGACTCTGCATTCATCACTCACCCAGTCACCCACTCATCACTTATCAAGTCACCCGCTGCCCCGCCCTCTCCCGCACTTTATCATGGCCCTCACCTCCACGCTCTTCACCGGCCTCAGCGGCCTCGACGTCAACCAGACGCGACTCAACGTCGTCGGCAACAACATTGCCAACGTCAACACCGTCGGTTTCAAAGCCAGCCGCGCGTTGTTCAAGCCGCAGTTCTATGTGACCGACTCCGGCGGCAGCCCGCCGTCGGGCGACGCGGGTGGACAAAACCCCGACCAGCGTGGCCTCGGTGCCGCCGTCGGTTCGATCGAAAAGGACTGGTCGCCCGGCAGCATCGAACCCACCGGCCGACAAACGGACCTCGCCGTCGATGGCGACGGCTTCTTCATCGTCCGTGGCCAGGAACAGATGTACACCCGCGACGGCTCCTTCAGCCTCGACTCCCGAAACAACCTCGTCACCAGCGACGGCCAGTACGTGCAGGGCTTCGGCGTCGATGACCAGGAGAACATCAT
>CAYMAS010000017.1:0-10502 GCA_964388485.1 uncultured Tepidisphaerales bacterium
TGGCGTCGAAGGTTTGGGAGGATGAGGGGCGAGATCAGTAGCGATCGCCGCCGCCGCCACCGCCGTAGCCGCCACCACCACCGCCGCCACGGCCACCTCGGCCGCCGCCGCCACCGCCGTAGCCACCACCACCACCGCTACGGCCACCTCGGCCGCCGCCACCACCACCGCCGTAGCCGCCTCCACCACCACCGCCGCGGTAGCCACCACCACCGCCGCCTTGGCCACCACCACCGCCGCCTTGGCCACCACCACCACCGCCACCGCGGTAGCCGCCGCCACCACCACCACCGCCGCCACGTGGGCGTTCTTCACGGGGGGCGGCCTCGTTGACCTTGAGGTTTCGTCCGTCCATCGGCTTGCCGTCGGTGCCTTCGATGGCGGCCTTGGCTTCTTCGTCGTTGTTCATCGTGACGAAGGCGAAGCCCCGGCTGCGGCCGGTTTCGCGATCGCGAGCGAGGAACACATCATCAACAGTGCCAAACTCGCCAAAAAGGCTCATGAGTTCGGGTTCTTCAGATCGGTAGGGAAGGTTCCCAACAAACAGTCGCATCAGAGTCTCACATTCATGCCGGGCCACTCAGCGGCGCGGCGGTCAGATTGTTCGGCAGGTCCCGGGCATCGCGTCGTTGGCACCGTCGTCAAGCCTCACGCCAGACAAGGCCATGCCCGCGGGCATCGCCTCAATGCTCCACGTGGAGCATCTGTGTCTCAGGTGATCTCGGCCTGGCAACCTCGGAGCAAACGGAACACGACCACAGGGTCGACAAGCCGAACAAGTCTCGGTCATGCGACGGACACCGTGCCCGTCGCTGCCCGATGCTAGCACAGGTCAGGCCGTCCTGCCGGTACACCCCGAAAAGGTGGAAAACGCCTCCCCTCCACCTGCGGCAGGCTCCGCCTCCATCTATGGCAGGCTCCGCCTCCACCTGCGGCAGCTTGTCCTGCGGCAACCCGTCCGCCCACGCTGCAAAGCGCCCGTTCGCCTGCATAGCGTGGCCCATGCCCCTCATGACCACCAAGCCGATGTTCGACCTCGCTTACGAAGGCGGCTTCGCCATCGGAGCGTTCAACGTCAACAACATGGAGCTCGCGCAGTCGATCATCGACGCCTGCGTGGCCGAAAAGTCGCCCTGCATCCTCCAGATTTCCAAGGGTGCTCGGGCGTATGCGAACATCGTCTACCTCAAGCACATCATCGACGCCGCCGTCAAGGAGAACCCGGAGGTTCCCATCGCCATCCACTGCGACCATGGCGACACGGTCGAGCTCATCCAGGAGTGCATCGACGACGGCTACACGTCCGTCATGATCGACGGCAGCCACCACGAATACGACGAGAACGTCGCCGTGACCAAGAAGGCCGTCGACGTCGCCCACGCCAACGGCGTCGTGGTCGAGGCGGAGCTTGGCATGCTCGGCGGCATCGAGGAAGACGTCGTCGGCCTGGATGCCGCCGAATACGAGAAGAACATCGAGAAGTTCCTGACGGACCCCGAAGAGGCCAAGGACTTTTACGAGAAGACCGGCATCGACAGCCTGGCCGTCGCGATCGGCACGAGCCACGGCGCCTTCAAGTTCACGCACGAAGCCAAGCTCGCCTTCGACCGCATCGAGGGCATCATGAAGACCTGCCCGGGCCTGCCCTTGGTCATGCACGGCAGTTCCAGCGTCCCCGAAGAGTTCGTCGCCCTCGTCAACAAGTACGGCGGCAACATGCCCAACGCCAAGGGTGTGCCGGAGGAGCAGATCGCCCAGGCCGTCCGCAATTACGGCGTCTGCAAGGTCAACATCGACACCGACCTGCGTCTGGCGATGACGGCGAAGATTCGCGAGGTCTTCCACGAAAAACCCGAGGAGTTCGACCCCCGCAAGTACCTCGGCCCGGCCCGCGAGGCGATCACGGACATGGTCAAGCGCAAGCTGCACATGCTCAACAGCGCCGGCAAGAGTGAGGAAGTCGTCAAGAAGTGGGAGTCGCAAGGCAAGCCGATGCCGGGGTACTACCAGGGCTGAGGCCATTCGGCACAGACAGATCAAGGCGTCTGCCGCATCTTTTCGGCGGACGCCTTTTGTCTTGGTGCAGCGACTTCTACCGCCACGAAGCGGCTGCTCAACCCGCAGCTAGTTGCTGCACGATCAATGTGTGCCCGATCAGCAAAGCGAAAAGCGGGCGACACTGATCGGTGTCGCCCGCTCAACTTCAGTCGATCGACTCGACTAGAACTCGGTGCCGCCGAACTCGAGCTCGTTAGCGAGCAATGGCGTCGGAACCTTGATTCGGTAGTAGGCCCGCTTGAATTCGTGGTCGGCGAGAAACTCGTTCGTGCCGGGGCTCGCGTTCGGGTTCCAAGCAAGGCCGCGAACGCTTCCGTCCATGAAGGCGGTGTTCTGCTGGCTTTCACCACGGTGTCGGAACCGGAGGTTGCCCGTGGGATAGACGAAGTAGCGAATGCTGGTCGGCATTACGTCTGTTGCGATGTGGTCCTTGTTGGAGAAGGACGTCGCGAAGACGCCAGGCTTGTAGTAGGTCGTCGGATACTCGTCGCCGAAGGCCTCGCGATCAGCCGGGTCGAGAGCGTTCTCCAAGACGTCCCGGTATCGGGTTCGCTGGCCATAAGGAGCGTTGGGAGTGATGCCGTAGCTGCTGTAGGTGCCGTCGCGGTCGTTGTCGATATAGCTCTGCGCGTAGGCGTCGAAGTAGAAGTCACGGAACGCGGCTGGAAGGTTGAGAAAGGCCGGCGTATCCCAGAATAGAGCGTTGTCGGGGAAGATGTTGCTGATCTTCGCCGGCAACTTCGCTGCTTTCGAGAGCGATGTCTCGTTGAAAACTGCAGCCAGGCCACCCACCATGGCATGCCGTGGCAGGATGACATTCACGGCTTGGCCGCGATTGGATGCCGGGGAGCCGGCGATCTCGACCGGGATCTGCGGGAAGATCGTCGGGTTGACCGCGTAGTGGACGAGACCTGTATTGACGCTGTCCGGCACCTCCGGGCACAGGAACACCTCGCTGATCTGCTCCGGCAGGAAGCTCGGGTTGCCTCGCATGAAGACTTCCGGACCCGCATCAGGCGACTCCATGTAGTCGGTCAGGAGCGTGTGGATTGTATGAGCAGGCACCGTCGTAGCCCGTGGGGATATCCCATTGGGCGACCCCGTGTAGAACAGCGAGTAGGCCATGGAGCCTTCGTTCTCGACGGCGTAGCCAATAGCCGCTTGAGCCTGCGAGCGAAGGTTCGTTGCTGACTTGGTGGCGCGGGCGGCATCGCGGGCGCTGCCGAGGGTCGGTAGGAGGATGCCGACCAGCAACGCGATAATGCCGATGACGACGAGAAGTTCCACCAGCGTGAATCCACGCCGCTGCCGGTTAGGTGTCGTGATTGCTTCCATGAGGGTCACTCTGGGGTTAAGGCGTTCCGCTTGGGACAAGTTGTAAGGCAGTGACAAGTTCTGGGGCTCGTAGATTGGTCGAGCGGCGGTTAAGGCTCGCGTACCAGGATCTCTCCCAGCGATTCGTCCTTGTCCTGCTCAGTCCGGTGGCCGCTCTCCTGTGGAGCGGGCGGCTTCAAGGGTTCGCCATGGGCAGGCGACGGGTTCACCCCATCCTGATAAAAATTCGTCCCGATGCAACTCCCGTCCCCGTCAGGTGTCCCGCCCGGCCACCGGTCAGGTGTTCCGCACCGTGACTAGCAGGTCGCAGACTCCCCTAAATCCGTCGTGATGACGAACCGTCGGAACTCTCGGGCCGGTCACGCGTCTCAGAGCCGACGTTTCCTCGCTGACCTGAGGACTGTACGATGGCCCTGCAGGGACGCGACCTGGATCGATTTTCCCTCCTAATCCTTGACAACTATGAAGATCAGCACACGTACCGTTTCCAAACTTGCCACGCTTGTCGCCGTCGCAGCCGGGGTCGCGTTCATCGGCTCGTCGGCGACCGTTGCCGCCCCGGTGGTGAATAGCTCCTCGCTCGTCGTGATGGCACCGGCGACTTGGAAAGGCACCGTAACCAATAAGGCCGGCGAGCCTGCGGCTGGCGTCAAGGTCGAGATCCGCGCTCCAGTCGAGCGTACCGGCGAGATGGCGGCCCCCCGCGGCGTCAAGTCCGTCACGACCGACAAGGACGGAAAGTTTACGATCGGAGGCCTGCAGGCGGGTACCTACTTCTGGTCCGCGGGCAAGCGTCGGTCAGAGGACGGCTTCAACCGCGGCATGCTCAAGATTGCCGATGGCGAAACGAAGGAGATGGACATTAAGCTGAAGTAAGGTCTTTGGAACCCGCAGACTCTTCTCCTGACGCTCCCGCATGATCACCCTCCTCCTCGCAGCCAAGTTCCTGGACATGAAAAAGGCCCTTTCCCTCCTCGGCATCGCGGTCCTGGCGTACGTCGGCTTCGAAGCCGTGGCGGCGTATCTGCGGCATCGGCAGCGGGCGTTGACGCCGGCGGGAACGGTGCGGGAGCCCAGGGACATCGAGCCCTTGGGCACGGTTCCGGGGGCGGCGATGACGGGTGGCGGCCAGGGGAAGCCGGTTTCGGACGGACGCGATGACACCCTGCCGGACGCAACACGCGTCGGGCGTGGGGTGGTCTGAAGTCGTTCCTCCGCTTGAACTTGAACGCCCACCGGCGAAGCCGGCGGGCGTTAATCGTTCCGGTGATTGTCGTGCTTCAGGTGAGGCGGGCGTCGACGGCGGCGTCGAGTTTGGAGAGAATGCTGCGGCCTTCGTCGCTGTCGAGCCGGCCTTCCAGGTCCGCGGCGGCGGCGTGGAGGTGGTCCTTCTGCTCGGCGTCGAGCGACGGGGCCTTGATCCAGTCGCTCAGCACCGGCACCTCGGCGGCGAAGCGGCGGAAGGTGGAGCGGACCAGCCGCATCAGGCCACGACGCTCGGGACTGGCGACCGTCTTCTCGATCGCCAATCGCACCTTTTCGGCGTCCGTCAGTCGCTCGGGCTGCGACTGGCCCGCTGGGAACCAGCCCTTGGCGAGCAGTCGGTCGAGCGTGTGGCCCAACAGCAGGGCTTCGGCCGTCTCCAGGATCGCCCGCCGGATCATGAAGACGAAGAAGACCGTCCGCAGCACTTTCTTGAGCGGCTTCATGACGAGCGCCTTCATGCCGGACCACGCTTTGGCTGCTACTGAGGACGATCGGGCGGCGTAGAGCGGTTGCAGTTGGCTCGGCGACAGGTCGTCGCGTCGTCGGGCCAGGATGTTGCCGACGAGTCGTTCGCGGACGCGTTCGTCGATGGCGTCGTCGAGGAAGGGCAGCGGAATGAGCTGGCACAGGCCGCTGAGGACGGCATAGTGGCTGACGGCGAGCATCACCTTGCCGCCGCCGGCGGGTTGAGCTTCGGCGGGTGGTTCGGGGAGGTCGGGCATCTGGTTCAGAGTCCCGCACATCGTGTGCCGGAGTCGAGGAGGGTTTGGAGCGCCGTCGCTTGCGACGCGGACCGGGGATCGGTGCTCTACATCAGGACCTTGCCGGCGACGATGGTGTGGACGGGCTTGCCGGTGAGGTTCCAGCCGTCGAAGGGGCAGTTGCGGCTTTTGCTCTTGAATTGCGTGGTGTCGACGGTCCATTCGAGCGTCGGGTCGATGATGGTGACGTCGGCAGTTCGGCCGTCGCCGAGGGTGCCGCGGTCCATGCCGAGCAGGCGTGCGGGGACGACGGTCATCATCTCGATGAGCCGGTTCTCGTCGATGTGGCCCGGCTCGTAGAGGGCTTTCATGTAGAGGCCGAACGCTGGTTCCAGTCCCAGAATGCCGAAGGCGGCGTCGGCGAGGGGGACGGCCTTCTCCTCGGCCAGGTGGGGTGCGTGGTCAGTCGCGAGGCAGTCGAGGGTGCCGTCGATGACGCCGCGGATGACGGCAGTGACGTCGTCCGCCGTCCGTAGCGGCGGGTTCATCTTGTAGTTGGCGTCGAAGGAGCGAAGCCACTCGTCCGTTAGCAAGAGGTGATGCGGGGCGGCTTCGGCGGTGACGCGCTGCCCGTCGGCCTTGGCCCGCCTGACCAGTTCGACCGCGCCGGCCGTGCTGATGTGCTGGACGTGGTATCGGCAGCCGATCCGCTTGTTGAGGATGAGATCGCGGGCCAGCATTGCCTCCTCGGCTTCAGGCGGGATGCCCGGCAGGCCCAATTCTGCTGCGACCGCCCCGCCGTGGACGGCTCCGCCCGACAGCTGCGGGTCCTCACAGTGCTGCATGACGAGCGTGTCGAACATGCGGCAGTACTGCAGAGCCCGTCGCATGACGCCCGAGTCGCTCACGCCCGCGCCGTCGTCGGTGAAGGCGACGGCCCCACGCTGGTGCATGCCGCCGATTTCCGCCAGCTCTTCGCCGAGTCGGCCTTTGGTCAGGCATCCGACGGGCAGGACATTGGCCAGGCCGACGCTGGCGGATTCGCGGAGGACGAACTCGATGCTCGCCTCGTCATCCAGCGGCGGGGTCGTGTTGGGCATGCAGGCGACGGTCGTGAACCCGCCTGCGACTGCGGCGGCGGCACCGGTGGCGATTGTCTCTTCCGCTTCGTCGCCCGGTTGGCGGAAGTGGACGTGCGGATCGATCAGGCCGGGGGTGACCCAGCGGTCGGTCGCATCGAGGATGGTGGCGTCTTCGACGTGCGAGAAGTCACCGGTGCCGACGATGAGGTCGTCCTCGATGAGCAGGTCGGCATGACGTGGCATGCCGGCGCTGGGATCGATGATCGTTCCGTTGCGGATGAGCAGACGCGGCATTGGGCGACGGTAGTCCCACTTTCCGTCATCCCTCGGCTGCGTTTGGGATGACGGAGGGCCCCTAGCGCCCTTCGAGAAGCCGTTGCCCGAGGAAATCATCGAGTTCCCCGGTCGCTTCGACCTTTCGCTTCGTGATTTTCGCGTCGTACTCGACGCGGACGAACTCCACGACGGGCGAGCCGCCGGGGGGCGTGCTGAGGATGGCGAAACTGCTACGCGGGTCGCGATCCCGCGGCTGGCCGACGCTGCCGACGTTGACGAGGGCCTTTTCGTCATCGACGAACGTGAACTTGTTGTTCACCTCCGGCGGGCTGTAGAAATCGGGCTGCTGCGTAAAGACACCCGGCACGTGCGTGTGGCCGATGAAGCAGACCATCGCTCCGGCCTCGGCGGACGGGCTGCCGTTGGGCGTCGGCAGGGAGGTGCCGAGCTTCTCGAAGAGGGCGTTGAACTTGCCGGGGTTGGTGTAGATGTCGTCCGGAAAGACGTATTCGTTAATCGGCCGACGTGGCGAGGCGTGAACGGCCTGATACCGACGGCCTTCCTGTTGAAACTCGCGACGCACCGGCAGGCTCGCGAGGTACTTCCACCGCTCGCGACGCTCTTCGGGATTGTCGTCGTTCTGCAGCTGCCGACGCGTCCAGTAGGCGGCGGACTCGGCCCCGGTGTTGAAGTTGTACGGCTCGAAGAGGACGGCGAAGTCGTGGTTGCCCAGGATGGTCGCCCGGCACCGCCGCCGGACCATGTCGAGGCAGGCGACGGGATCGGGTCCGTAGCCGACGACATCGCCGAGGCACAGGACGTCCTGGATGCCGCGGCGATCGATCTCGGCGAAGACGGCGGTGAGGGCCTCGAGGTTGCCGTGGATGTCGCTGATGACCGCGAGCATGGTGAACCGCCCGACGGCGGCCCGGCAGTCTAAAGGTGAGCGTGAGGTGAAGCAACGTCACGGCCCTAACCTGCCGGCGTGGCAGATTCGACCGCAGCCTCCGTGAAGCCCGTTCGCGTCGCCATGCTCGGCCACGGCACGGTCGGACGCGGCGTCGTGGAGATCGTTCGCGACGCCTCGGGCGACCTGCAGCGGCGGACGGGCGTGAGCTTCGAGATCGTCGGCATCGCGGTGCGGGACCTCGCTAAGCACCAGGCAGCCGCGGCGGTGTGGCCGATTACCGAAGACGCCGACGCGATGGCCACGCTGGAGCAGGCGGACGTCGTGGTCGAACTCGTCGGCGGCGTCGATCGGGCCAGAGAGCTGGTGACAGCGGCGTTGCAGGCGGGTAAAAGCGTCGTGACGGCGAACAAGGCCCTGCTCGCAGCACACGGAGCGGAGCTTTTGGCCGTCGCTCGCGAGCACAACGTCTCACTCGCGTTCGAGGCCTCCTGCGGTGGCGGTGTGCCGATCGTCGGATCGCTCGTCGGCGGGTTGCTCGGGGACGATCACCGAGCGTTGGTCGGCATCCTCAACGGCACCAGCAACGCGATCCTCTCCAGCATGACCGCGCGGGGCGTCAGCTATGAGGTGGCGTTGCATGAAGCTCAGGACGCGGGATATGCCGAAGCCGACCCGACGCTCGACGTCGACGGCTCCGACGCCGCCCAGAAGCTGGCGATCTTGAGCGGGCTGGCCTTCGGCGAACGGATCGACCCGTCGAAGGTCTACAAGGAGGGCATCGACGGCCTCGACCCGCGGGACGTGGCGTATGCGACGGAACTCGGCTACGTCATCAAGCTCCTGGCCGTCGCTAAGCGGGACGAGAAGGACCGGCTGGCGTTGAGTGTTTTTCCCGGCTTTCTTCCGGCAGGCGACGCGATGGCGGACGTCAATGGACCATTCAACGCGGTCGGCGTCTACGGCAAGGCGCTGGGCAGGAGCCTGTTCGTCGGCCGCGGAGCCGGCGGCATGCCGACGGCCGCGGCGGTGGTCTCAGACCTGCTGTCGGTCGCAACCGGTGCCTACGGCCAGACCTTCGGACGGGTGCGAGCCTTCGCGGATCGTGCCCGCAACGCCGAGGTCATCGACTTCGGCCAGACGCAGCACCGTTACTACCTGCGGTTGATCGCTCGCGACGCTCCGGGCGTGTTGGCGGACGTCACGCGAGCCCTGGGCGAAGCCGGCATCAGCCTCGCGAGCGTGACGCAACGCGAAGCGCCCGGCGAGCACGAGTCGGTGCCGGTGGTCATCACGACGCACCTGGCTCGCGAGGCGTCGGTGCAGTCGGCGGTGGCAACGATCAACCAGCTGCCGGCGATGCGGGAGCCGGCGGCGGTGGTGCGGATCGTCGACATGCCACGAGAGCCGGACGTGGATTAATCTCATGAATGTTCGCCGCGAATTGAACCTGTTGGCGACGGAGGACGTCTGGCTGCTCGAGGCGTGGGCGACGGACGGCGAGCGGCTGACGGTGCCCGCAGACACGCCGCCGCTCGAGGTCGTCCGAGCCGAGGCCAAGTCGTTGTTGTTTGAGGTGGCCCGGCTGCATGACGGTCGGCTGGCCCTCATCCATCGCGTCGGCTGGCCTTACGACCTCCAGTGCCACGCTGGCGACGTCGTCGGCCTCCTCACTGAGGAGACCCTGCCCCGAGGCGCCGGCGACGCCGCCATGCGGTCCTTCGTCGAAGCCGTCGCGGCCAGGGGGCTCGGTTGGCTGGTCGTTCGCGACCCGTGAAGAGGCAGCCGATCTGGATGAGCTTCTAAACCCGCCTCATCCCCTTGCCGATGTGCTGGCAGGACCACACTTCCTGCAACCTTCTGCACACTGCAACCTTCTGCACACTGCAACCTTCTGCACATGGCCAGTCAAGACACTTCCGCTCCCTTTAATCCGCAGCTCATCGTCCCGTTCGTCAAGAGCGTGCGAGGCGTGCTGCAGACGATGGCGGGGACGGAGATCGAGACAGGTCGGCCACACGTCAAGGAAAACCCTTCGGCCAGCTACGACGTCAGCGCCATCATCCAGTTCGGCGGGGACATCACCGGCAGCGTGGTCGTCAGCTTCGAGCTCGATGCCGCCAAAGCCATTATCGAACGTTTCGCCGGCATGGAGCTCGAAGCGGATTCGAGCGACTTCGTCGATGCCATCGGCGAGCTCGGCAACATGATCGCCGGCGCCGCCAAGCCGGACCTGGGTTACGAGGCGACCATCGGCATTCCCAACGTGATTCTGGGCAAGGGCCACGTCGTGGCCCGACTCAAGGAAGTGCCGACGCTGGTCGTCCCCTGCGAGGTCGAGAGCTTCGGCAAAATCGCCGTGGAAGTCGGCATCCGCACCGTCGCCGGCGCCATTCGCAAGGCCGCCTGAAGTTACGTACCGCTCATCGCTCCGCTCTCCCTCGCCAGCCCCCTACCCAAAACTCATGCGTATTCTCCTCATAGACGACTCCACCACGATGCGGAACATCCAGAAAAAGGTGCTCGCATCGATCTGCACCGACTTTGCCGAAGCCGGCGACGGCGTCGAAGCGTTGAAGCTCATTCGCCAAGGAGAGACCTTCGACTTGATCCTGGTCGACTGGAACATGCCGAACATGGACGGCCACACCTTTGTGATGAAGATGCGGGAATCGGACAAGGCCACGCCGATGATCATGTGCACGACCGAGGCGGAAAAGACCCGCGTCGTCGAAGCGATCAAGGCGGGCGTCAACAACTACGTCATCAAGCCCTTCACGCCCGAAGGTCTGACCGACAAGGTCAACGCGACCCTCAAGAAGGCGGCCTGAGAGCGTCCGACACAACCCGTCGCCCCCCCCCCCCCCCCCCCCCCCC
>CAYMAS010000017.1:10512-73881 GCA_964388485.1 uncultured Tepidisphaerales bacterium
AACGGCGACCGGGGCTTACCGGATGCAAAAGACCCCGCGACGGATCGCGGGGTCTTCGCTGATACTCGGCAGGAAGGATTCGAACCTTCGACCGGTCGGTTAACAGCCGACTGCTCTACCGCTGAGCTACTGCCGATTCGCGTCGCGGACACGCCGCAACGGCGGGGCCGACACAGTAGCCCATCGACACGAGGGATCAAGAGTCTTGAGCTGTCAATGTGCCCTGGCAGGAGTCGGCGAATCACAGGCTGCCACTGGTGCCACCGCAGCCGCAATGCCGATGCCGAAGGGACAAGAGCCCGGCCCGCGGCAAGCCCTGCCGTCGGACGCACCGTCGCTCCCGCCGCACCCGATGCCGCCCTTTCGGCGGTCCTCCTGCGCCGATGCCCCACCACACCGACAAGCCGTCCGAGTCGCACACTGACAAGCCGCTGGCGAAGCGGTCGCGAACGAAGCGTCGCCCAACCGCGCCGTTCGCCCCGACCTGCTGTGCGCCCGATGCGTTCGATCTCATGGCCCGCCAGGTCGCTGCCTCGAAGAACGGCCCGCGACTAGCGAGCGATGAAGGCCTCCTCGACGCCGCCTGCGCTGTCGCCTTGCACCTGACGCCCACGCTCGACGTTCGCGACGCGTCCCGCAAGCTCAACCAACTCGCCAAAAACGCCGCAACGCCCTTTGGCGGGTTGATCAAGACGCGAGCCCGCGCCGCCGTGGCTCCACAGGCCATCGTCGCTCACCTGCACCGGGCGATGTTCGACGAAGCAGGCTTCGCCGGGAACACGAGCGAGTACTACCGGCCGGAGAACAGCTCGCTGCCGGACGTCCTGGAGAGCCGGCGTGGGTTGCCGATTTCGCTGGCCCTGGTCTACAAGCTTGTCGCCGGTCGCCTCGGTCTCGACGCCTGGGGCGTCGGCTTGCCGGGGCATTTTGTGGCGGGTCTGGAGATGGACGGTCAGGTGCTGGTCGACTGCTTCGACGGCGGGCGTCTGCTCGATCAGCGAGACGCCGCCGCCCGGGTCGCGGCCTGCGCGGGGCCGGAGGTGCCCTTTGATACCGACCTGCTTCGCCCGGTCAGTCACCGGCACTGGATCACGCGGCTCATGCAGAACCTCCTGCAGGTCTTCCAGACGGAGAATCGGCCCGAAGACGTCGCGGCGATCCTGGAGCTCGAAATCCTGCTCTGGCCCGAGGAGGACCACCTCCGCCGCGACCTCGGCCTCGTGCTGGCCCGTCTCAACCAGCCACGAGCGGCCAAGGGCTGGCTCGACAGCTACCTCAAGCGTCGGCCCGATGACCCGCAGGGAACGGATCTTCAGGAACTCGTTGCGGCATTGGCATGAGTCGTGGCGTTGGTTTGAGTCACGCTTCGTCAGTCGGCGGGAACAGCTCGCCGACGCGGAGCGCCAGCGTCGGCAGGCACAGCGGCGACACCGCGTCAGCGCCGCCTAGTTCCTGATGCTCCTGCCACGCGCCATCGATTGGCGACCGGAAGACGTGCAGCTGTCGGTTCTCCGCATCGGCAACCCAAAGCTCCTCGACGCCCTCCGCGGCGTAGCGGGAGGCCTTGTCGCCCAGGTCATAAGCAAGTGTGGAATCGCTCACTTCCACTGCCAGGCGAAGTTTCGGGTAGCTGCCTCGTCGCGGATGGGCCGGCGGTCGTCGGTCATAGACGCTGACGTCCGGCATCGGGTTCCAGCCGGACGTAAACGGGTGCGTCAGGTGCGAACCGACGGCCCAGCGATCGCGCCAGGCGGCCGATAGGATGCGGAAAACTTCGCCGATGACGGCAACGGCTAGGTAATTCTGCCCTGGCATCTCGATGATCTGTCCGTCCACCAGCTCGCTGAACTCCGGCACCACGCGCTGCTCGACGAGCGTGTAGAACTCCTCCGGCGAGAACCGGACGGGCTGGCGAACTTCGGCCATCTTTTCGGTACGCACGGGACGATCCTACTTCAAAAGGTCCAGCGTATCGAAGCGGCCTTTCTCGAGGAACTCGAGCGAGGCCCCGCCACCGGTGGAGACGTGGGAGACGTGCTCGCTGAGGCCGAGCTTTTCAACGGCCGCCGCCGAGTCGCCGCCGCCGATGATGGTGATGGCCTGCGACTCACGCGTCGCAGCGGCACACGCGTCGGCGACGGCTTGCGTGCCGGCGGCAAAGGGCTTTTTCTCGAAAACGCCCATGGGGCCGTTCCAGATGACCGTTTTGGCGTTCTTGATCTCGGCGACGTAGCTGCTTCGCGTCTCAGGGCCGATGTCGAAGCCTTCCTTGTCGTCGGGAATGTCGCCGCTGACGATCGACGTCTGGGCATCATCAGTCATCTCGCTCGCGATGACGGTGTCGGTCGGCAGCTTGATCTTGCCACTCGCTTTTTCCAGGAGCGATTTGGCGAGGTCGACCTTGTCCTTCTCGACGAGAGAATTCCCGACTTGTTTGCCTTGGGCGAGGAAGAAGGTGTATGCCATCGCCCCGCCGATGAGGAGGGTGTCGGCCTTGCCGAGGAGTTCTTCAATGACGTTGATCTTGTCGCTGACCTTGGCGCCGCCGAGAATGGCGACGAAGGGGCGCTTGGGCTGGCTGATGGCGTCGCCGAGGAACTGGAGCTCCTTCTCGATGAGAAAGCCGGCGGTGGTCGGCTTGCCGAGGCCGTTGAGCACCTTGGGCACGCCGTAGGTGGAGGCGTGGTTGCGGTGGGCGGTGCCGAACGCGTCGTTGACGTAGGCGTCGGGCTGGGTGGAGGCGATGAGGGCCTCGACGAAGTCGGCCTCGTTCTTCTCCTCGCCCTTGTGGTAGCGGAGGTTTTCAAGGAGCAGGACGTCGCCGTCGTTGAGCTTGGCGGCGAGGGCTTTGACGCTGTCGCCGATGCAGTCGTCGGCGAAGTGGACCTCGGGGGTCTTGTTGAGCGTGTCGTCCTGGGTGCCGACGTCCTGCTTTTTGCCGAGGCCGTCTGCCGGGTCGGCGACGCAGGCGACGAGGAGTTTCTTGAGGTGGCCGGTGACGGGCTTGAGGGAAAACTCGGGCTTGCGTTCGCCCTTGGGCCGGCCGAGGTGGCTCATGAGGATGAGTCGGCCGCCGCGGCTGACGATGGACTTGATCGTCGGCATCGCCTGCGTGATGCGGCGATCGTCGGTGATCGTGTTGCCATCGAGCGGCACGTTGAAGTCGGCACGCATCAGCACGGTCTTGCCGGCGACGTCGAGGTCTTGGAGGCTCATGCCGGCAGTGTAGTGCGGCGTCGCCAGCGGTTGAGCAACCAGGTGCCGACGACGATCAAGACGATGCCGATGCCGATCAGGACCGCGTTCCCCGGCAGCCCCAGCAGCACGGCGTAGACCCCGCTCAATTGCATGGCCACCGCCATCGCCGCCTTGAAGGTCTCGCCCCGCCGCAGGTTCCGCTGCCTGAGGGAGTGACGTTGTTGTCGCACCCGCCGAAGCCGGCGTTCCTCCTCGGAAACCTCCGCCTCGTCGTCCACGATGGCATCGAAACCTTCTGCCACGAGGCGACCATAAGCTCTGCCCATGAAGCACCGTCCCGTCCTCGTCCGTCTCGGCCTAGCCGTCGCCTGTCTTGCCGTGGCCGGGTGCGAGACCAAAGGCTGTCGCAGCGACAACTCCAGCGGGCTTGAAGGACGCATGACCCTTGCTGCCCCGACCTTCGGCGACGGCAGCGTCGTCGGAACCATCAGCTATGACGGCCCGGCACCCGCCGAACGCGTCGTCGGCGAGAGCGACGCCTGCGGCGAGGTGATGGACGAGTCGCTTGTCGTCTCCACCGACGGCGGCTTGGCGAACGTGCTCGTTTACCTTGAGGGCGAGATTGGTGCGTCGACCGGTGCCGAGCAACCCGCCAAGGAGTTGGACCAGAACGGGTGCCGGTTCGTGCCGCGGGTCCAAGGCATTCAAGTCGACCAGCCGCTGATCGTAACCAACGGCGATCCGATGCGGCACAACGTGCGGTACACGCCGGAGAATAACGAGCGGCAGAACCTTGTCTTCGCCACCGGCGGGCAAGAGCAGCGGGTGACTTTTGACCGGCCCGAGCCCGAGCCGATTGTTGTCAAGTGCGACATCCACCCGTGGATGGCGGCGTATGTCGGCGTCTTCGACCATCCGTTCTTCACCGCGACCGACAGCGACGGCCGGTTCGAGCTCGATCGTGTCCCGGCGGGCGAGTACGAGGTCGTCGCGTGGCACGAGCTGCTGGGCGAGCGACGCGGCACGGTGACCGTCGCGGACGCGGGCACCGTGGAACTGCCGCTGGAATATGCGAGAAACTGACGCAGCCAGTGGCGGCACCTGCGGCTCGAGCGGTTCCTACGCTCGCTCATCATGGTCAAACGCACGCCTTTCGTCGCCGGAAACTGGAAGATGAACCTCGACCGCGCTGCCGGCATCGAGTTGGCGAAGCTGCTCGCCGCCGAGGAGCATCCGGGCGTCGACGAGGGGTGTGCCCCGCCGTTCGTTTACCTCGACGCCGTCAAGCAGCACCTGGGCAGCAAGGTGATGCTCGGGGCGCAGGACTGCTACTTCGAGAGCAAAGGTGCGTACACCGGCGAGGTGTCGGCCGAGATGCTCGTCGACATCGGCTGCCGGTTCTGCCTCGTCGGACACTCCGAGCGTCGGCATGTGCTGGGCGAGCCGACCGATCTGCTCGCCAAAAAGGCGGCTGCCGTCTTCAACGCAGGCATGACGCTCGTCCACTGCGTCGGCGAGTTGCTGGAACAACGCGAAGCCGATCAAACCTTCGGCGTCATCGACGGCCAACTCAGCGAGTTGTCGCCGAAGTTCGATGATCCGAGTCGCGTCGTCATCGCCTATGAGCCCGTTTGGGCCATCGGCACCGGCAAAGTCGCGACGCCGGATCAGGCTCAGGAGGTCCACAAGTACATCCGCGAGCAGATCGCCGAGGACTTCGGTGCCGACTTCGCCGATCAGGTTCGCATCATCTACGGCGGCAGCGTCAAGGGCGACAATGCCGCGGAATTGCTCGCCAATCCCGACGTCGACGGTGCCCTCGTCGGTGGCGCAAGTCTCAAGGCAGACCAGTTCCGCCCGATCCTCGAAGCAGCACGTCCATCCTGACCCGGAGCGGCGTCGCTTGCGTCGCGCGTCTGGACCCGGTTTCAACACGTGACAAGCAACGCCCCCTCAAGTCACGAACCCCGAGTCGACAGCGCCTAACCTACCCGTCCCGTTTCCGGGACCGACTCCATGGCAGATATTCTTTTCCCGATCCTCGCGACGACCTTCTGCGTCGTCTGCGTCTTCATGATCCTCCTGATCCTGATCCAAAAGGGTCGCGGCGGCGGGCTCAGCAGTGCCTTCGGCGGCGCCGGCGGAAATACGGCGTTCGGCTCTAAAACTGGCGACGTTCTGACTTGGGTGACGGCGGTCGTCTTCGTCTTCTTCCTGATTCTGAGCATGAGCCTGATCTGGACGATCGACGTCGTCGATGCCAGGAACAGCGCCATTGTGGCGACGGATCCGGCAGTCGAGTTGGAGAACGCGGACGACGAAATTATTGATGACGACGGCGTCATCAACGATAAGCCGGCGACGGCTGACGAGCCGAATCCGACGGGCGAGTAGTGGCGAGGTTGGCGTCGGCCGGCGGCGGTCGCTTAAGCTGGGCAGCAGGATGATTCAGAGCATGACTGGCTTCGGCGACGCCCGTGCCGCCGCGGGCGGGGTTGCCCTTGTGGCCGAAATCAAGAGCCTCAACAACCGCTTCTTCAAGCCGGTCATCCGCCTGCCTGACACGCTGTCGTTTCTCGAACCCGAGATTGAAACGCTCCTCCGCCGCAAGCTCGGCCGTGGCAGCGTCTTTCTCAGCATCAAGATCGATGCGGACGAAGAAGCCCGCGATCGCCCCGCCGCCACCATCGATGTCGAAGCGGTCCAGAACTACGCGAAGCAGCTTGCCGCGGCCGGACTGGCTGCCGACACGGCGGCACTCCTGTCGCTGCCGGGCGTCGTGACGGTTGCCGAACCCGAAGAGCTCGTTCCGCAGTCGGATGATCTCAAAGGCCCTGCGATTGAGGCCGTAAAGCAGGCGATGGACAGCCTCATCGCCGCCCGCAAACGTGAAGGCCAAGCCCTCGAAGCGGACCTCCGCCAACACCTCGACGCCATGGGCGGCCACCTGACGCAAATCGGTGCCCGAAGCGGCCACGTCGTCACGCTCTATCATGAGCGTGTTCGGGCCCGCGTCAATGAGCTGCTGCAGGAGGCGAATCTCGAGGTCGCTCGCGAAGACCTGCTGCGGGAAGTCGCCGTCTTCGCCGAACGGAGCGACATCAGCGAGGAAGTGCAACGACTCGGCCACCACGTCCAGCAGTTCCGCGACGCCATAGCCGACGACGGCGGTGAGCACGTCGGCCGGAAGCTCGACTTCATCGCCCAGGAGATGCTGCGTGAGGCCAACACCATCGGCTCCAAGGCACAAGACGCCGACATCGCCGGCCGCGTCATCGAGATCAAAGGCTCGATCGACCGGCTCAAGGAGCAAGTTCAGAACGTCGAGTGAGCAGGTTTAGAACGTCGAGTAGTTTGCGCGGTAGTCTCTGTCATGCCGCCCGCCAAAGGACAGCTCATCGTCATGTGCGGCCCGAGCGGCGTGGGCAAGAGCACGCTGTCGCTCCGCATGGCCGACGAGCTAGGCGTCGCGTACGTGCCCGCCGTCACCACGCGCGAGCCCCGGCCCGGCGACAGCAAGGGAAAGTCGTATGAGCACGTCAGTGAAGAAGTCTTCTTCGAACGCCTCGACGCCGGCAAATTCCTCGAGTACGCCCAGAACTACGACGACTACTACGCCACGCCCAAGCACCCGGCCCTCGACCTGCTCGACGATGGCCGCGACGTGTTGCTGGAGATCGACGTGCAGGGTGCGTTGCAGGTGCGGTATCACTATCCCGAAGCCCTGCTCATCTTCGTCCTGCCGCCGACGGAGAAGACGCTGTACGACCGCCTCGTCGAGCGAGGCCGGGACGAGCCGCGAATCATCGCCAAGCGGTATCGGGCGGCGCGGCGTGAGATTCACATGGCCAAGGGCAGCAGGGCGTTCGACGCGATGTTGGTCAACGACGATCTGGAGCAGGCGGTCAGCGAGCTCAAGAAGCTCGTCCGCTACCGCCAGGGCGAGCACCTGGGCGACGTCGACGCCCAAACCGGTCCGGGCTTGTTCGACGAGCCGGCGACTTGAGAAGCGGCATAAACTTGAGAAGCGGCATGAGCGTCCCTAGCGTCCCCGTCCCCATGATCGAGGCACTCAAGAGCGACGAGATCGTCAAGAAGGTTGGCGGCCGATTCCGCCTCACCGCCCTCATCCAGAAGCGGCGGGTCGAGCTCATGCGCGGCGCCCGCCCGCTCATCGAGCGGACGCCCGGCATGACCGACATGGAAGTGGTGATCGAAGAGATCCTGCAAGACAAGATCGAGGCGGAAGTGCCGCAAGAGCTCGTCGAGGCATAGCCGAGGCCCCGCGGCTACCAGAGGTGTCGAGCAGTGATCGCTTGGTCATTGTTCGACGCCAAGCCGCTCACGCAGTTGGGCGAACTCGTCCTGCCACTTCGTCCCGCCGACGCCGTCGCCATTGAGCGCGTAGAGCCGGCGGAGCAGCCGCTGCATCTCCTCCTCGCTCGCACCCGACTCCAGACTGCTGCGGATGAAGAGCAGCTGCGCCTCCCAGTAGTCGTCGTTCGGCACCCGGCGGGTCATGCCGTCGGTGGTCTGCAGCAACGTCGGCTCGCCGAGCGTCCGGTCGCCGAGCAGCCGATTGAAGCGACCTTGGGCCTGCTCGAACTGGCCCAGGGCGTACTCGATGCGGCCGAGGCTGAGCAGCACTTCCGGGTCGTATAGCACCTGCTGCCGCTCGGCGTCGGAGAGGCCTTCGATGAGGCCCTGGAACTGTCGAATGTTGGCGGCTTCGTTGAGCTCGCTAAAGCGCCGTCGTGCCGTTTCGAGCCGCTGCTGACGGCTGGTCGGATCCTGTTCTTCGAGAGCTGCCTGCAGTTGCGTTTCGGCGTCGAGCTTGCGGAAGGCGTAGGCGAAGCGGCGATATTCCGGGTCGTCGCTGCGGTCGATCCAGTCGACGAGCTGCGGCGTGACGGTGGCTCGGACGAGCGTCAGCTGCCGCTGCTGCTCGGCGTCGCCCCGCTGCACCGCCCGGTCATAGGCGGCTGAAAGGGTGTCGCGAAACTGCTGGATGTACCGGAAGCCGCGTTGAGCGTCGGAATCGTCCAGCAACGCCAGCAAATCGCTCGTCGCCCCGTCGACATCCCCGGCGGCGGCTTGGGCTTGGAACCGCAGCGGCAACGCGTCATCCAGGATCGTGTTCGCGCCGTCGAGTCCTTCGACCCGCTCTTCGAGATCCCGAAGCAGACGCGTCGCCGCCTCGGGGTTGTTCTCTTCGTTCAACTGAAGCCGGGCCAAGGCAACGCGTGTCTCGGCACCTCGCTGGCGGTACGCCTCTCGGGCCGAACCTTGTGCCGACGCGATGGCCTGATCCAGCGATGCCACCGCTGCTTGACCCTGCTCGATGGCCTCGGCCACGCGACGCTCGTAGGCGGCATCTTCGCCATCCGTCTCCGCGGCCAGTTGGGCGACGGCGAGGAAGCGAAGCCGCTGGGCATCGGGCAGCCGCGGATCGTCCTGCGGCACCTTCGCGTAGTAGGCTGCGGCACCGGCGAGGTCGCCGTTGCGGTGAAGCCGAAGCGCCAGGTCGAAGGCCCGCTGTTCGTCGCCGAACTCGTCGACCAGCACCGGCAGCAGGCGAGCTTCGCGTTCGTCCGCGGCGAGCTCCAGCTCACTGCCGGGCTCGACGTCCGCACGCACTTCCTCAATGATCCCCAACGCCCGGCGATAGGCGTTGCGACGACGGTCCGACTCGGCTGACGGCAACTCGCCGTAGGCCAGGAACAAGTCGACCGACTCCATGGGCCGACCCAACGTCTGCTCCATGAGGGCGGCGAGGAAGACGCTGTTGGCGACACTCTGCGGGTCGACGTCGCCACCAGCCTGCAGGCGACTCAACAGCTCGCGAGCGGCGGCGATGCCTTGTTCGACCGTCTCCTCGTCGATCGTCGGCGGGTCGATGTTCGGATCATTCGCCGCCGCCGTCTGCTGGGCTGCGACGCGTGCGGCCTCGGCCCGACCCTGATCGACCACCGCGTCCAGCAGCAGCGGCGACAGGCTCGCCAAATCTGAGTCGTCTTCAAGACGGGCCAGAAGCTGATCCGTCACGATCGGCCGGTAGCCATCGTAATCGTTGACGAGCCGCATCAGAATCCGCGTCACGTCCTGCTCGGCTTCGGCACGGGCTTCAGCCGTCTCGCCGACGCGCGCCTTGGCCTCGGCGACCCGGTACGAAGCGACCAGCACGAGCGGATCACGACCGGCGAGCGGTCCTTCCTTGTCTTGCTGGGCGTACCACGCATCGAAGCGATCCATTTGCGCTTCCGCGGCGTCCGGCTTGCCGTCGAGAGCTTCGACCACCGTGCGGCCGAAGTAGGCGTCGAAGAGGCGTGTCGGATCGGAGCCGGCGGCGATGGCACCGTCGAAGTAGTCCCTAGCGGCTTGCCGGCCTTCGGAGGTGCTCTTGGCGCTGGAGATCTTGCCGAGGAGCAGCTGGACGAAGTCGCGTTGCGGGTTTCGCTCGACGTCCAGCGGCGACAGCTGCTTGATGAGCTCATCCGCCAGCTGCACGCGGTCGGGCGAATCGGGGTCGATTGCCAGCAGGCGGTAGTAGTCGGCGAACGGCAACAGCGACGCCGCCTGCTGCGAGCTTCGACGTGCCGCGGCGGCCCGTTGGACCTCGGGCTGGTTCGCGTCGACGATCATCTCCTCGAGCCGATCCGCCTCCGCTGCGTACAGCTCGCCGGCCCTCGTCAGCAGCCGCCGCACCGCGTCCGCCACCGGACCGACATAGCGGCGGCGATCTGCGTTGTCGCCGAAGTACTCGAGCAGCCGGACTTCTTCGCCGATGCCGCGGTCGATGAGGACGGTCGCCTGCCGCATCATCTGTCCGGCCATGGCGGGGACGTCGCGTTCGAGCACTTCTCGCGTCACCAGATCATCAACACCGCCCACCACGTCAAGCACGAGCGCCTGCCGCTCTGTCGAGGGAACGAATGCGTCGCCGGTCAGCCGGGAGAGCGCGATGTTCGCGAGGTAGACGTCGGCGTCTTCTTCGCTGACGCCCTGGCGTTCGAGCGCGTGCCGCAGGAGGTCTTCGAGCCCAAGTTCCGTCAGCGTCTGCAGCGTCCGCGACTCGTCGAGGGCATCGAGCCCGGTCGGCTGGGCCGTCGCGAGCCCTGGCAGCGCAACGGCGGCGACGGCGAGCTTCAGGACCGGCGACAAGAGACTTGGCATGACGAGAAACGATATGTCGATCGGCCCGGCCTCACCGGCTGGGCGTGAAGGTGATGCTGCTGAATCCCGCTCGTTGGGCGGCTTCGTAAACCGTAATGAGGTGCTGCCAGATCACGTTGCGTTGCGGGCTGATCTCGACCTGCGTGTCTGCCAGCTCTTGCTCGGTGCCGCCGAGGGCGGCGGCTCGCTGTTCGAAGAGAGCCAGTGCTTCCTCACCCGTCGCCGCCGAGTCGCTGCCGATGAAGACGCGGAACTGACTGGGCGTGCTGGCGTCGATGTCGACCAGAACCCGCAAGGGCTCGTCGGTGGCCGAATACTCGGCCGTGCCGCCCTGCTCGACAAGGGCGACGCGGCTTTGCATGTAAGGCTGGGGCTCGATGAAGCTGGCCGTGAGCATGAAGACGACCAGGACGACCATCGCGACGTTGACGACAGGCGTGAGGTTCGGCGGCTCCTTGCTGACGATCTTCCTACTGCGGCGTCGGGGCATAGGGCTCCTCAATTGGTCGGCTGGCTGAACGCGTACTGCACACCCGCCACGCCGGCTCGGCTGACGGCGCGGAGGACGGCTTCGGTGTCGAAGTAAGGCGTGTTGCGGCCGGCGTGGATGTAGACTTCGAAGTCGTCGCGATCCCCTTTGAAGTCCTCGATGAACGGCGTGAGATTGGACGAATCGTTTCGCGGATCGTTGACCGGAAACTCCCACTCGTCGCCGCTTTGGACGTACTTGCCGTAAACCCGCGGGTTGCCGGGCGTCAGGCCTTCGCGGACGTTGACGACGAGGAAGCTGGTCGCGGCGCGTTCCTCTTCGAACTGGTCGGCGGTGATGCCGAGCGTGGCCTCGGGCAGCTGCAGGTCCTGATCGGCTCCTGTTTCGATGCCCGCTTTGGAGACGAGCATGAAGAAGATCAGGAGCGACAGCATGATGTCGCTCAGGGGCGTGATGTTGACCGCCTGACCGGCGGGTGGTGCGGAACGGCGTCGCATGAGAAGCGGTCCTACTCAGCGGCGGGAGCGGGCGATGGAGTGGGCGACGGGGTGGGCGTGGGGGCGACCTGCCGGGCTTGACCCTTCGTTGGGGCCGGACGCGACGAGCGTGAGACGGACGACGAGCTGCCGGACGACGGCTTGTCCTTGTCGGGCCGAATCATCAGCAGGTATTCCTCAGCCGCCAACGCGCCTTCGCCCGTGAGGCGATCGACCTTGTTGCGAAGAATGCCGTAGGCGACGAGCGACGGGATCGCCAGCACGAGGCCGAGCATCGTCGTGCCGAGCGCGGTCGAGATACCACCGGCCAGTGCTCCGACGTCCGCCGAGCCGCCGGCCTGCTGCATCGACAGGAACGCGTCCATGATGCCGACCACCGTGCCAAGCAGGCCCAGCAGCGGGCCGACGTTGGCGAGGATGTTGATGTACTCGAGCTTGCGGAACTCTTCGGCCGTCTCGTCCGCAACGCCGCCTTCGAGGGCGTCACGCATCTCGCTGAAGCTCGGCGCCCGCTTGAGCGCCGGATTGAGGCTGCGGCTGAGGAACGAATCGTCCTCTTCGGTGAAGTCGACGAGGTCCTTGAACTTCCGCTCCTTGATGAGCTGCTCGATCTGCGCTTCGGACTCGTCCGGCAACAGCACCGTGCGGCGGGCTCGCAGCGAGGCCTGGATGATGAGCGTCACCGCGACGACGCTGCAGAGCAGGATGACGATGGTCACCGGCTCCAGACTCTTGAGCGACTCGAACGGCAACAGCCACGGCGACGAGACGGTCGAGGCCCTCTCAGCTGCAGTGTCGGCGGCGGGTGCGGTGTCGTCCTGGGCCATCACGCGACTGCCGCTGACGAGAATCGCGACGAGCAACGCGCTGAGCAGCAACGCCCGCTGCCGCCACAGCGGCTGGCCGTGGGGCGGCAGATTCGTTGAAGCGGCTGAGGTGGTACGAGAACGCCTTGCAGTCATGGCAGGTTCGAGGTGGTCTGGGTCAGGCTCACCGAGGGTCGGCAGGCCGGGGCGTCGGACGACGCTTGGAGAGGAAGCGACTTGTGCCGCGATGGTGCAGTGTGGCGTGCGGGTGGTGTCGCGTCAAAGGCTCAGCCGCCGAAGAAGTCCCGGCCGACAAAGACATACTCGCCGCCCGTGCGGCGGGCGATGTCCTGGAGCACTTCCTCGGCCCGCTCGTTGCGGTTGATGAACTGGATCGTGTTGATGATCGGTGGCGCAGAGCTCTGCTCGCGCAGCTGGTCGATCGTGTTGATGACGTCCTCGTAGCTGACGATGCCGTCGAACTGGCCGTCGGTCAGGAAGAAGATCAACTGCGGCTGAGGCCTCATCTCGAAGGCGGCGCGGAGCGCCGGGACCGGATTCGTATTGCCGTCCATCGCGATGCCGTCGAGGAAGTCGCGCATCTGGTCCTTGAACCGTCCCGTCGCCGGTTTCAGCTCGCCTGGGAAGGCGACGCGATAGTCGTCGCCGCTGAAGAAGACGACGTTGAACTGCTGCGTGACTTCAAGCGGTTCGACCGCATTCTTGAGCTCCTGGAAGAGCAGGAACTGCGGCTCGCCGCCCATGGAGCCTGACGAGTCGCAGACGAAGGCGATGCGGTAGACGTCGCCGCCGTCGCCGGCCGTTCCGGTGTCGAGGCCCATGAAGCCCTGACCGCCGCCGGCTTCGCCGAAGAGCGGCGAGCCCTCGCCCCCGCCGCCGCCGAGAGCGTTGCTGAGTTCGCCCATGCCGGTGATGCCGGTCATGCTCGCCGACGTCGCCCCGCCCGTTGTCGCCGCCAGCAGATCGGCGGCATCACCGACGCCCTGCTCACGAAAGTCGCTGCTCTGAGCCACGGGATCGAGGCTCGCGTTCTGCCGAGTGACGTCGTCGACGTTGCCGACGTTCGGCATCGCGCCGACGTTCTCCGTCGCGAGCTTCGTCGTGCCGACGGTCGCCTGCTCGAGCACCGGCCCGGTCTGAATCACCTCTCGGACCGTCACCAGCAACGCCAACGCGACGCCGACGAGGCCGAGGTGGATGCCGAGGCTCGTGAGGATCGGCACGACGTTGAGGACGAACTTCTTGCGTCCGGCGGAGCGGCGATAGTCACCGGTGTAGAGGCCTTCGTCCGGGCCGTCCTCGTCGGGCGCGGTGGGCAGAGGCCGATTGGTGGCAGTCGTGTCACTCATGCGGGGCGTCAGGGTTCGGGTCTATTTGGCAGCGTCGGACGGCTTGAGCTTCTCCGCGGCGGTCGCACCGGCGGCGCTGGACGGGTAACGGTCGGCCGCCTGACGCCACAGAGCGGCGGCGTCTTCGTCGAGGCTCAACTCCGCATGGATGTCTCCTGCCGCGACGAGTGCACGGGCGGCGATCGACTCGATCTCCGGGGCTTGGGCGGCGACGCGGACGTAGGCGAGCGCCGCATCGAGCTTCTTAGCCCGGTCGTCGCCCGCCTCCAGGCGAGCGGCATCGGCGAGGAGCATCAGGGCGTCCGCCTTCTGCTCCTCGTTCGTGAACACGGCCGACGCGTCTTCGATAAGTCGACGAGCCGCGGCGGGATTGCGTTCGCCGAGTTGCAGGCTCGCCCGGCCGATCGTGACTCGAGCAAAGAGCGGCCAGTCCGCCTGATTCTCCGGCACGGTCGAGCTGACGAGCGGCGTCAGGAGACGCACCGTGTTGGCCGCGGCTTCGGAATCGCCCAGGGCATTATCGAGCCGGAGCATGTACGCCAGCAACGCACGTCGGCGTGCGTCGTCGGAAGCACCGGTCAACGCCGTCTGCACGCGAGACCGAGCGTCGGCGACCTGGCGAGCGTCGACGTTCTCCCGCTCCGGATTCGGCTGACGCGTCGCAGCGGCGACTGGATCGATCCCTGTCATCGACACGAAGCCGTCGACCGCCTCGCGAAACAGCCCGGCGCGCGCGGCGGCGTCGACGAGGCGAAACGTGCTCCGCCGCCGGACCCAATCCTCGCCGCCCCGCCGGTCCAGGACCTGGCTGTACTGCTGCGACGCGACCTGCCAGTCACCGGCTTGAAACGCCTCTTCTGCGGCGTTGAAGCGATCGTTGCCGTCAAGTTCGATGCGGACGACTTCGTCGAGCGGCGTTTGTCGCTCCCGGCTGCCGACGATGTAGAGGAGCTGGTCGTTCTCGAAGCCCCGAATCTGCACCTCCTGCGGCGGCAGCCGGCCGATCCAGATCTGATCCGCCCACGCCAGCGTCGGCACCAGCAACGACAGCCAAAGTGCGAGGCAGAAGACTCGTCCGATCCCGAAGGGCATGGCCAAAGTCTACGCGATGACCCTTTGCAACGTGAATCCCGACGCCGATGCGATAGCGTGAGCCGCATGTCCGAACACATCTGCCACCTCGCCGCCGCCTTCGATACGCGTAACTTGTGCCGAGCCCTTGGCAAGGAGCGTGGCATTGAGCCGACGTTCAACGAGGTCTGGAACGACGAGGCGAACGACATTATCAGTCAGCTCGGGGGCGTGACGCGTCGGGCGGACAAATGGAGCGCGGAAATGATCGCCTACTGCCGCCAGGAGTCGAACAAGGGCGGCCCGGATGCCGATCCGAACTGGCGGAAGAAGCTCAGCTTCATCCTCAGCGCCCTGTCGCACCGCAGCATCGACCGGCACATGAAACCGGTCTTCATGCACTTCAAGCAAAAGGACGACTTCGCCGGCTACAATGAATGCACGATCTACTGCGACGTCCTCATGCTCAACAAGCGGTTCGGCCGCGGCACCGCGCTCGGCGGCGACTTTCTCGATCCCTTGAAAACCGTTGCCAAGCCGGAGCTCGATCGTCTGATGCGCGAGACGTTGCGGCGTGAGCTCATCGCGATCCACACGCTCAACCCGGACGACGACCACATCCACAATTGGCTCGATGGCCTCATCAATCGCGGCCAAGCGTTCAACATCAAAGTCGCCGAGTACGAGAGGATCTTCACGAATCCCGACTCGGACAAGTGGAACGAGTACCTCGTCGAGACGAACTTCTACGACGAGTCGTCGCCGCTCATCGAGATCACACAGCGACTCGTCGCGGGCGAGTCGGTCGGGGGCGACAAGGTGCAGGAGGCGCTGGACGGCACTACAATTGCCAACGGCCGATACGCCAAGACGCTCAAGCGGGCCGTCGAGTACATCAAAGATGCCAGTCGTCTGTGGCGTGGCGAACTGACGGTTGAGGAGACGAAGCCGAAGTTCGACATCGGCATCGCGGAGTTGGCCATGGTCTACCCCGAGCCGGGCGAGCGGGCGGCGGCTTCGTGAGTCGCACGAGTTGGGGACAACTTTCATCGTCCTGCAGCCTTGTCGAACGTCGACCCGCCCTACCCTGTCGATCCGCCGCGGGAGAGGGTCCGACGCCGGGCAAGAACCGCGGGAGCGACAGACGTTGACCTGCCCATGACCGACCTAGCCGACGGCGGAGCCCGCGACCTCACCCCCGCCACCCCCGCCACCCGCGGAGCCCAAGCCACGTGGCACGCCGGCAAGCTGTGGTTGTGGGACGACGACGCCAACCGCGGCATCGACGTCGCCGATCCTGACGGCACCTTGCGGCGACAACCTGCAACGGCGGTGAGTGGCCGCAATCTGCTGAGCGTGTTGAGCAACGTCAGCGAGACGTCGACCCGCAGTCTCTTTGCCCTGTCGCGTCTGCTCGCCTTCGCCGAAGCTGCGGTGGCTCGTGAGCAGTTCTACCCGTCCGCCCGTCGGTCGCCGCACGGCGTGATTGCGTCATGGCGGCTGCTGGTCGGCGAATCGAGCGACGTGGAACGACTTGAGACGTTCGCCGCGGCGATGCCGGGAGTCTGCTTCTGTGCCGACGAAGGCGCCGGCCGAGTGGCGGATCGGCTGGAGCTGGTCGAGCAGGTGCTCGACGCGTGTTGCGATGCCTTGGTGCGGGACTCGCTGGCGAAGGACGAGTTCTTCGCAGGCGTTCACGAGCGGGCGGCGAACAGCGAAGCCGAAGCGGAAGTTCGATGGATCAGCAGCCTTGTCCGCGATCCGGACGAGATCGCGCGTGAAACTGACCTCACCCACGTCCGCGGCCAACCGCGTGAAGTCGCTGGGCTGCTCGACAAGGTGCAGACGTGGACCGCCCGACTCGGCGACGACGGCGGCGACCCGTGGCGACTCGGCTTCGAGCTGCTTGAACCCGATTCGCAGGCGGCGATGGACCTGCTCGCTGCCGAGCGGGATGAGGACGACCCCGCGCCGACGGACGTGCCGCTGTCGATTGCCAAGTGGCCGTTGACGTGGCGTCTCCTGCCGCCGGTAGAGTTGCAGGACCATCACGTCCCGCTGCCGGCGCGTCAGGTGTGGGACCAACCCGCCGGCAGCATCGGCTACGTCGGCCGCAATGCGGTGCGTTTGCGTGAACGTCTCGCCGCCGAGCTTAAGCGTGCCGCCGACTTCCTGCCGCCGTTGCAGCGCGTGATGGAAGCCGGACAGGCAGACGAGTCTGTCGCGACCGCACCCGAGCGGGCGAGCCACCTGCTGCTCAATCCGAACGAAGCCTTCGGCATGAGCCGCGACTGGGCCGAAAGCCTCAGCGACGCCGGCTTCGACGTGCGACTGCCCGGTTGGGCCGGCTCGCAGGAAGCCCGAGTCGAGGTCGTCATGGAGCTTCGACCCTTTGACGAGGCACAAGGCGGATCGAGCCGCATCGGTCTCGACGCATTGCTCAACTTTGACTGGAAAGTCGCCGTCGGCGGTGAGGAGATCGATGTCAACGAGTTTCGTGCTCTGGTGCGTGCCGGTCAGCCGCTCGTGCGCCGCAACGGGCGTTGGATCGAGATCGACCCCGAAGCCGCCAGTGCCGCGGCCGAGTTGATGGACCGTCGCCCGCCCGGCACGCTCACGCTCGGCGAAGCCTTCCGCGCCGGCTTCGGCCTCGGCGAATTCCGCACCAGCGGCGGCGTTGCTCCGGCCGTCCGCCTCAGCGGCATGGAGTGGGTCGACGAGCTCCTCGAGCAGACGCCCGACAAGGCCGAAACGATCCCGCAACCCGAAACGTTCAAGGGCGAGCTGCGTCCTTACCAACTCCGCGGCCTCCGCTGGATGGCCTTCCTCGACCGCCTCGGCCTCGGCGGCGTGTTGGCGGACGACATGGGGCTCGGGAAGACGATCCAGCTGATCGCCCTGCTGCTCGACGAGTGGGAAAAGGCGGAAGAACTTCGGAAAAAGGGCGAAGACGTCACCATCCCGCCGACCCTGCTGTTCGTGCCGACGTCGGTGCTGGGCAACTGGGCTCGGGAGCTGTCCCGGTTCGCGCCGCAGCTTCGACTCTTGCCGCACCATGGCGCGGCCCGGCTCAAGGGCGAAGCCTTCAAGGAGGCGGCGTTGGCGAGCGATGTCGTCATCACGAGCTACGCCCTGTCGCATCGCGACTACGACCAGCTCAAGCAGGTGCGGTGGAACCGCGTCGTGCTGGACGAGGCGCAGAAGGTCAAGAACCCTAACGCGGCGAGCTCCAAGAGCGTGCGGGCGCTCGATGCTCCAAGGCGGATCGCCTTGACGGGTACGCCGGTGGAGAACCATCTTGGCGAGTTGTGGTCGATCATGGACCTGCTGAATCCGGGCTTGCTCGGCAGTCCGAACGAGTTCCGCGAACGGTTCGCCGTGCCGATCGAGAAGCACAACGATCGCGGTCGGGCTCGGCGGCTTCGGGAGATGATCCGGCCGTTCATTCTGCGTCGGACGAAGGATGAGCCCGAAGTCGCAGCCGATTTGCCGGAGAAGATGGAGATGGGCGTCTACTGCGGTCTGACGAAGGAGCAGGCGGCGACGTACGAGTCGATTACCGGCGAGATGATCGGCCGCATCGACACCGCCAGCGGCATCCGCCGACGTGGGCTGATCCTCTCGGTCCTCACCAAGCTCAAGCAGGTTTGCAATCACCCGGCCTTGCTCGGCGAGACGAGCGACTTCACGCCCGGCAAGTCGAACCAGCAACTCGCCCGCAGCGGCAAGGCGACGCGACTGGCCGAGATGCTCGAAGAAGTTATCGAAGAGGGGGAAAAGGCCCTGGTCTTCACGCAGTATCGAAAGATGGGCGACCTACTCGTCGCTATGCTCGAGCAACGGCTCGGTCGGAAGGTCGCGTTCCTTCACGGCGGCACCCCGCAGCCGAAGCGTGAGGAAATGGTCCTCGACTTCCAAGGCAAAGGCAAAGGCAAAAGCCCCGACGTCTTCATCCTCAGCCTCCGCGCCGGCGGCTTGGGCCTCAACCTTACCGCCGCGACGCACGTCTTCCACTACGACCGCTGGTGGAACCCGGCTGTCGAGAACCAGGCGACCGACCGGGCCTACCGCATCGGCCAGACGAAGCGCGTGCAGGTCCACAAGTTCGTCACGCTCGGCACCGTTGAGGAACGCATCGACAAGATGCTGGCAGAGAAGACGGCGCTGGCCCAGAACATCGTCGGCAGCGGCGACGAGTGGCTGACGGAGCTGACGACGGGCGAACTCAAGGAGTACCTGTCGCTCAGCAAGAGCCCGCCACCCAACGCGGTCGGAGCCACCAGTGCCGCCGCCGCCGCGGCGGCAGATTACGACGAATTCGACGACTACGACGACATGGAGGAGGCAGCATGAGCGACGTTCCCGCACCGCAAGAGCCTCAGGAGCCTCAGGAGCCGACAAGGTCTCCCGAAGACATCGAAGCCCGCCGCGTCGCCTACTTTCAAGGAGGTGACGGCCTGTCCTGCTTGGACGATCCCACGCCGCTCGGGGCCGACAACGCGCTGCAGAAGCTCGGCAAGCCGCCGTTTGAACGGAGTGCCAGGACGAAATTCCGGCTGCTCGGGTTCCTCGCGACCGTCTACGAGCACGCCTCGGAAGACGTCGCGCATCGGATTAGCCGGGCTTGATCGGGAACTGGCAGGTGACAACCGTGCCCTGACCCCCGTTGCCGGGCTCGATCTTGAGCTGGCCGGCGATGAGGCCCGCGCGATAGGCCATCGAATTGAGCCCGAGTCCGACATTCGGCTGACGATCCGCCAGACCACGCGGGCCAAAGACGCCGCGAGCCTCGTCAGGAATGCCCCGGCCGTTGTCGGCGACGATCAGCAAACCCTGCCCCCGCTCCGCTTCGTGTCGGCAGATCGTGATGTCGACCCGCGACGGCTGACCGTGTCGGACGGCATTGTTGATGGCTTCACTAGTGATGCGGAACAGGTGCACGTCCGCTTCACCATCGCGAGGCTGAACGGCATCATCCGCTTCGAGGGCGATGTCGACGCCGTACGCCCGCTTGACTCGATCCGCGTGCTGACGCAACGCCACGATGAGGCCGGCACGCGTCAGTTCGACCGCACCAAGGGTGTGGCTGATGGATCGTGCCTGCTCTGCGGCGAGTTGGGCCTGATGCACCGCCTCATCAAGTTGCTCGACTTGGTCTGGCGAGATGCCGTCGTTCTTCAATTCCCGGCGGACGTTGCCGACGAGGAGCGTGAGCGTGTTCAGTTGTTGGGCGACCGTGTCGTGCAGATCGCGAGCAATACGTTCCCGCTCGTTCTCCTGAATATCGAGCACCTGTCGCTCGAGTTGCCGACGGGCGGTGAGGTCGCGGAGGCCGATGACGTAGCCGGCTTTGTCGCGGCTGCCGTTGAGGACATCGATGCCTTCGGTGATGCGATTGACCACCCACTCGACGTAGCGTGTTCGGCCGTCGGCATCAATTGCGGTCGTCTCGCCTCGTGCCGGCCAATGGGCGATGGCTGCGTTCGCGTCGTCGCCGAAGAGCTGTTGAAGGAACGGTTGGTCGGCATTGTCTAGCAGCTGGCCGACCGGTTGTCCGCGGGCGTCGTCGACCTGGAAGCCGAACGTCTCCTTGAAGGCCGGGTTGGCGTAGGTGACGGTTCCGTCGCGGCGGGTGACGAGCAGGCTCTCGCCCGAATTGTCGACGGCGGCATAGAGCAGGTCGCGCTCATCCTCGGCGGCTCGAAGCTCAGCCAGGTCGCTGGCGATGTAGCAGAAAGTCCGCCGGCCACGAGAGATCTCATCGTCGATCTCGCTGACCGTGACCCGAAGACGCGTGACGTCGGGGTCGCTGTTGGATTCGACGACGAACGTCTCAGGCTGCTGCGATTGATGAGTCTGCACCAAGGCCTGCCGCCATCGCTCGATGGATTCGCTCGTAAGTGCGAAGCTCGACAGCTGCCGTCCCTGCCCGTTGCCGGTGCTCTTGGCGGCGGGTCCGAAGTAGCCGCGGGCCGCACTGTTAAGAGGGGAATGTTCGAAAGCCTCGGCTTCGGCTTGCGGCAGCTCACCCTTCACGTCATTCCGGTTCTGCTTGATCGACAGGACGCCCATCATCATCGGTGCAGCATCCAGGAAGCCGGTGAGCAGTTGCTCGCGATCACGAAGCTCCCGCTTGGCCCGCAGCTGATCCGTCACGTCATTCTGCACGCCGATGAACCCGAGGTGGTGCCCCAGGATGCTGACGGGTGTCAAGTACAGATGGTTATAGAAAGCCGTACCGTCTTTGCGATAGTTGCGGATGGTGGTGTCGATGAACTCCCTGTTCTTGATTGCCTGGCGGATCTGATTGAGGCTGTCGTCGTGATCGACATCGTCCAGACCGCGAGGCAGGTCGCTCAGATCCTGATCGTCCTGATCGGGCGTGTCGACCCCCTTGTTATCCTCAGGTGCGACGTCCTGCAGAAATCGGCAATTGTGACCGAGGACCTCGTCGCCATAGCCGGTGACCTTGCGGAACCCGGCGTTGATGTAGATGAGTGGCAAGTCTTCGTCCGTGGCGTCGGCGACGACGATGCAGTTGTTGGCAGCCTCGATGGCCTCCATCAGCATCTGCCGATTGGCGATCATCGGCCCCGGCTCGTCGACCGGCCTCAGCGACAGCAGTAGACCCTTGAACCTCGGGTCCCCGCTCAGGTTCGTCGGCATGCAGCTGACAAGTTGATACCGGCCGTCCGGCAGCTTGATCCGCATCTCCCAGCGGCCGCGCAACTCTTGACGACGCTTTTCAAAGTCGTGGATCGACTCCGGTAGCAGCAACCGATCTGCATCGTGAACAAGACCCGCAAAGCTCTTGCCGATGGCATCATTGGCATCCTCGCCGAACAGCTCAGCGAACCGCCCGTTGGCGGCCATGATCTGCGAGTCGGCATTGAGCAGCACGAGCAGGTCGCTGCCGAGCGAAACCACTGCGTCTCCAATGCCTGGAGGCAAATCAAGATCGGGGGCATGGACCCCAGTCAGCCGCGCAGATTGCGACGCATCCGCGTCTTGTCGAAAGCTAGTACCAGACATCGCGGATCGTTCACAATGACGCAAGATGCGCCGTGGACGCCGAATGTACGTCAACTGCGACGTTTTGAAGCGCAAGTCGACGGGCAAAATAAGATCGCGATTTTTCTGAAAGTTCAACGAGCTGCTGCTGCCTCCTCCTGTCGCAGGAGCCCCTACCGGAGCCCGCTAGCGTACCACGTGCATCCCGCACCCCACGATGCCGCCAGCACGATCCGGGCCGCAGTTCCTATCCTGGCTCCGTCGTCTGTTCCTGTCTCGCCCACTCTGCCGCCGGCGGCGCGGGAGTCGCAGATCGTGCTGCGGTGGCTGGTGCTACTGCGTTGGCTTGCCGCCGGGGGTCAGCTCATCGCCCTGACGGCGGCGGGTCTGTTGAATGTGGATCTTCCGTGGCGCAGGCTCGGTCTGATCATCGCCGTGACCGTACTGACCAATATCGGCTTGATGCTGATGCTGCGTCGAGGCTCGGCCGGCGCTGGCCGAAGCGGCTCATGGCTGTCGGCGGGCGTGATTCTCCTGGACGTGGGCCTGTTGACGAGTTTGCTCTGGTACACGGGTGGCAAGAGCAATCCGTTCGTCCTGCTGTTCGTCCTCCACGTCGCCCTCGCCGCCAGCACGCTGAGCCTGCGGTGGACGTGGCTGATTATCGGCGTCGTCTCCCTTTGCTACACGCTGCTGGCGCTTCTCGAGCCATCGAACGCGGTGGACCTCGAAGGCCTGCCGGGCGTGCCGCTGCCGGTGGGTGAGGCGGTCGCATTGCTGTTGGTGCTGGTGCTGGTGGGCTACTTCGTCAACCGGGTCGTCTCGGCGTTGGGCGAGCGGGACGAGCAGCTGCGGCTGGTGCGGGAGCGGGCGCAAGTCGGCGAACGACTCGCTGCCCTCACCACGCTGGCTGCCGGTGCGGCGCACGAATTGGGCACGCCTTTGGCGACCATCGCGGTCGTCAGCAAGGAGATGGAACTCGCCGCCAAACGACTCGGCGACGCGGATCTGGCGGACGACGCGGCCCTCGTCCGCCAGCAGGTCGATCGATGTCGCGGCATCCTCGAACACCTCCGGGGCGACGTCGCCGGCCGAGGCACGGACGAGCCGGGCACGAGCGATCCGTCGCGAGTCGTCGCCGGCGTTCGTGAAGCCCTGGCTGCGGACCGCCGAGAGCGGCTCGACGTGGTCGAGGCGCAGACGCCTGAGGCCAAAGTGCCGGCCCGGGCGTTGCACCAGGCGGTCGAGTTGCTCGTCAACAACGCCTTCGACGCCGACGACGGCACCGGCCGCGTCGAGGTGCGGCTGGAAGCCGTCGGCGGCAACGTCACGATCGTCGTCGCCGACGAGGGGCCGGGCATGGACGAAGAGACGTGCCGGCGGGCGACGGAACCGTTCTTCACCACCAAAGACCCCGGCCGCGGCATGGGATTGGGTTTGTTCCTCGTCCGCCTCGTTGCCGAACACAACGGCGGGACGTTCACGCTCGACAGCGACCTTGGCGTCGGCACGACGGCGACGCTGGTCGTGCCGGTCGCGTAAGGAGTCCTATTCCAGCGGCGGCAGCTTGTGGAGCTTGCGTTGCAGGCTGCGCCGGTGGATACCGAGCTTGCGAGCAGCTTGAGAAATGTTGTTGCCGCAGTCGGCCAGGACGCGGTGAATGTAGTCCCACTCGACCCGCGCTAGCGAGGGCGTCTGGGCCTCGGCGGCCTTGATCTGCGGCAGGTTCGGCAGCGGCCGGTCCGCCGCCTTGGCCTCGGCTGCTTCGAACGAGGCGAGAATCTGGTCCGCATCCACCGGCTTCGTCAGGTAGTCGGCGGCACCGAGACGAACGGCTTCGACGGCGGTCGCGATCGTGCCGTAGCCGGTGAGGACGACGAGGACCATATCCGGGTCGAGGCTGTGGAGCGTCTTGACCACTTCGAGCCCGCCCTTACCGGGCATGCGGAGGTCGATGGTCGCCCAGTCGGGCTTGAACTCTTTAGCCGCGGCGACGGCCTGGTCGTAGCTGCCGGCGGCGGCAGTCTGGAGGTTCCGATTGCTCAGCGCCCGAACGAGTCGGGTGCGAAACATCTCGTCATCGTCGACGACCAGCACCCGCATTGGAGCGGCATCGTCCGGAGTCGCTGTGGTGGCCTGTCTCATGCGGCAAGTTTACACATCGCTGCCATCCCGCGAGTGCTGCTGCGGTCGCGTGCCGCACCGTATGGCAGCTTGCCGCACGGCTGAATCCTCGCGGAGGGTCTCAATCGTCACGCAGAAGCACCTGCACGACGCGGCTGCCGTCGCCGATGCGGACCGTTGCCCCGACTGTCGGCGGCACCATGCTCAGCAGCCGTTCGGCGGCGGCGGCTTCCATCACCGGCCGCTCGTTGACGCTGTAGACGAAGTCGCCCGGCTCGATGCCCGCACGACTCGCCGGTGAACCGCGCTCGACGCTCACCACCACAGGCGGCCCTGCGTTGGAGTCGATCAGTTCGAGGCCGAACAGATCCACGCCCAGCGGCTCCAGCGGGAGCGTCAACTGCCCCGCCGGTGCCTCGCCCACCGTCAGCGGCAGGTCCAGTGACTCGCCGTCGCGAATGATCGCCAGCGTCAGCACGTCGCCGGGCGTTGCGAAGCTGGCCGTGTTCCGAAGATCCGGGTAATCGTCGATGCGTGCGTCATCGATGGCAACGACGACGTCGCCGCGTAGCAAGCCTGCCTCGGCGGCGGGCGTTCCTCGGAAAACGCGGTTGATGACGACGCCGCGATCGTCCTCGAGGCCGAGGCGATCGGCGGCACCGGGCAGGTCGCGGACGGAGACGCCCGACACGCCGACCCAACCCCGAACGACGCGGCCGGTATCGCGGATGTCGGTGAAGATGCGACGCGCCTGGTTGCTCGGGATGGCGAAGCCGATGCCGCTGAAGTCGCCGGTGCGGGTGAAGATCGCCGTGTTGATGCCGACGATGCTGCCGGTGATATCGACGAGCGGTCCGCCCGAATTTCCGGGGTTGATGGCGGCGTCGACTTGGATGAAGTCCTGGTAGCCGAACTCGCCGGCCGGGTTGAGGACGACGTCGCTTTGCGTGCGGTTGAGCGCACTGACGATGCCCGCCGTCATCGAGCCGGCGAAGCCGAACGGGCTGCCGAAGGCGAGCACCCAATCACCCTGCCGGAGTGCGTCGCTGTCGCCCCAGTCGGCGGCGATGAGGCCGACAGCGGGCACGCGAAGGACGGCCAGGTCGGTGCTCGAGTCGTCGCCGATGACGGTGGCTTCGACCGTGCGGCCGTCGAAGAGCGTGACACTGACGCGACTGGTGCCGCGGATAACGTGTTCGTTCGTGACGACGTAGCCGACGGGGCTTCGGCCGGTGGTGTCGACCTCGACGATGACGCCGCTGCCGCTGTTGGTCTCCGGGCCGTTTTGGCTGCTGTTGGGCGGGCGGAGGACGTCGATCTTTACGACGCTGGGCTCGACGGCGGCGTTGACTTCGTTGAAGACGCCTTGCAGCTCCGCGACGCTGGCGAGCCGCAGTTTGCTGGTCTCGACGTCGCTCGCGACCCGGCCGATGCTCCAGGATTCGAAGCCCTTCGTCGCCGCCCATCCCGCGACGGCGATGAGCCACATGAGGACCGCCCCGATGACGAAGGTTCGCAGGGCGACGAGCTTCTCCCCGGCGGGACGAGCTTCGACAGCAACGGCTTCGACGGCTTGGGGTTCCTCAGGCACGACCGGCATCGTAGAGGTGCTCCGCCGCCGGGTATCGACCGCTGTGGACCATCTCGACCCACTGCTTCGCCGCCTCGGGCAACGGCAAGACGCCCAGGTCCGGCACGAACTTGGGCCGGCGGTCAGTCAGGCCCAGAAGGTCCTGGAGCACGACGACGTACGCGGTCGGGGCCGGGCCTGCACCGCAACCAATGACTGGGAGATCGACTTCGTGACAAAGCTGCTGCGACGCCTCAGGTGGCACGGCTTCGAGAAGGATCATGCTCGCCCCGTTCATCTGGAAGTCGCGGGCCAGGTCGATCAGCTCGTTGATCGCCTCGTCGCTCTTGGCCTGCACGCGGTAGCCGATCGTCTGCACGCTCTGCGGCCGAAGCCCCAGGTGGACGCAGACTGCCACGCCGGCATCGTTCAGGGCCTGGACGAGGTTCAGGTGCCGCGGCGTCGCTTCCAACTTGACACTGTCGCACCCGGTCTGGCGTACCATGCGACAGACGTTGTCGACGGCGTCGCCGGTCGAACCGTGGTAGCTGCCGAACGGCATGTCCGCCATGACGTGGCAGCCGGGAGCCCCGCGACGGACGGCTTCGGTGAGGGTGATGAGAAAGTCGAGGTCGATCCGCGTGGTGCGTTCGTGGCCGAGGATGACGTTGGCTGCGGAGTCGCCGACGAGAAGAATGTCGAGCCCGGCAGCGTCGAGGTGTCGGGCGGTCAGGTGGTCGTAGCAGGTGAGCATCGCGAGCTTGCGGCCGTCGTGTTGGGCGGCTTGAAGGTTGCGGAGGGTGAGCCGCTTACGCTCGGAAGGGGACATGGCGTTAGGTTAGCGAGATGCAGAGTCGGACCGTGGGACTCGAAGTTCCACGGCTTGATCGGAGGGTTCTGATAGGATCCGCACGATGCGATGGATGCTTTTGATCGTGCTGGTGCTTGCAGGTTCGTTGCGAGCGGACGGGTTTCAGCGTGGGATCAACTTGAGTCACTGGTATGCGCAGACGCTCGTCGGGCATTACGACGAGTCGCATCTGGCGACGTACTTCACGAAGGAAGATGCCGAGCTCATCGCGAAGAGCGGGTTGGATCACGTGCGGCTGACGGTTGAGCCGGCGATCTTTTTCATCGAGGACCAGCCCGAACAGATCGGCGGCGTGAGCTTCAGTCGAGAGCGCTTGCGACAGTTTCACGAGCGTGTTCGATGGCTGCTCGACGCCGAACTGAACGTCATCATCGATGTTCACCCGAGCGACAACTACAAGGCATCATTGAACACGCCCCAAGGTCGCGAACGGTTCGTCAAGCATTGGTGGATACTGACGAACACCTTGGGGAAGTTTGATCCAGATCGCGTCCGCTTCGAAATCATGAATGAGCCGCACAACGTTGACGATTGGCGCTCGATTCAGAAAGAGGTCATCGAGGCCATAAGACCAATCGTGCCACGCCACACCATCATCGTCACCGCCGGCGGCTGGTCGCATGCGGCATCGCTGTACGGTGACGAGGACGACCAGAACCACAAGCCGACGCAGCCGTTCGAGCCATACGACGTCGAGAACCTTGTCTACACGTTTCACTACTACGAGCCGTTCATGTTCACGCACCAAGGTGCCGGCTGGGCCTGGCCGCCGGCGATGCGGACGAAGGGCCTGCCGTGGCCGATCGAAGCCGGCGATGCCGACTTGGCGGAAGACATCGCCCGCCGCACCACCACCGATGACGAGGCCTTCGGCCACGTCCGCTTCCAGATCGAAAACGGCTATTTCACGAAGGCCTGGACCCGCGAACGCTTCGAGAAGGTCGCCGCCTGGCGGGACGAGCACGACGTCGAGGTCTACCTCGGCGAGTTCGGCGTCTTTGCCCCGCACGCTCCACGCGACAGCCGTCTGGCGTGGACCGATTACGTGACCGACCTCGCGAACGAATTCGAATTCGGCTACGCCATGTGGGATTACTCCGGCGGCTTCGCCCTCTTCCCCGGCAAACCTGGCGAACGCAAGGCGGACCGTGAGGTGCTGAACCTACTGCTCGGTGAAGGTGATTGATATACTTTGCGAGACTCCCCTGTCACGGAAGCCCATCATGACCCTCACCCTCTCCGAGAAGCTGCAGCGACGCATTGATCAACGCATCGGACACGGCTTCGATACCGCCGAAGACGTCATCGTCGCCGCCATGGACCTGCTCGAAGCGACGCCTCCGCCCGAGCGTGAGAACCCACGTTGGGAGACGGACGAGGAGTACGATCAGTGGCTCGTGGAGGAGCTGGAGCGACGTGAGCGTGAGGACACGGGCCGCCACTACACCTGGGAGGATGTTCAAGAGAAAATCGGGAAGCTGCGAGCGGAGCTTCAGGAGCGAGGCGAACTGAAGTGAGCTTCGACCTCACCAAAGAGGCGAGGAACGATGCTTTCCGTCTCTGGCACTATCTCGCGACGGAAGTCGGTGAAGAGGCAGCCGATCGTCAACTCGCAAAGGTGCGTGACGACGCCATGCGGCTCGTGGAGACGCCGACGCTCGGAACCAGCCGATCGCCTGCGTTTCCCAAGCGTTACCGCTTCTTCCGCTCAGGCAACCACTTCATCGTCTACCGCCTCGACCCGGACGTGCTCAAGGTCGTTGCGATCATCCATGCAGCCCGGGATCTCGAGACGGCCCTGCGACGTCGGCTCCCGGTGTGACGCCGGAGGCTTCCGATCTACGCGAAGTCGATCACCCCGATGCGGCCGTCCCAGCGGCCGTAGTAGAGGCGGCCGTCGTCGGTGGCGTCCATGCTCGTGATCGGGCCCGCGCCGGTGAAGATCGTCTCGACGCGGACGAAGTTGTCGTTGGCATCGAGCACCACCGCCTCCACCACGCCGCTGTTCCAGTCGACGAGCAGCAGGCTGTTGCGGTACTCGCTCGGCCAGGCGTTGCCTTCGAGGAAGTCGCCGATGATGAAGGCGCGGGCACCTTGCGAGTGGTCGCGGCTGAAGACCGGCAGCGTCAGGTCGCCGTCGACGGTCTCGCCCGCGTAGAACGGGCCGGCGGCCGGCTCGTTGCGGTAGCCGTTGGTCTGGTTGGCGCCGGTGTAGCGGCCCTCGTACCAGGGCCAGCCGAAGTTCTCTTCGCCCGAGCCGCCGCCGGTCCCGCCGGTGGCGACGCGATTGATCTCCTCGACCGTGCCCCAGCCGACGTCGCCGATGAACAGGTCGCCATCCGCCTGCACCGCGACGCTGAACGGGTTCCGCAGGCCCAGCGACCAGACGCGGCTGGCGTTGTCGTCGCTGTCGCCCGTCCAGAACGGATTGTCGCTCAGGCCACGACCAGTGTCCGGATCGACGCGAAGCACCTTGCCGCGAAGCGTGTCGAGGTCCTGGACGTACTTCGTCCGCGGGTCGACGGCTCCGTAGCTGGTGGCATCGCCGGTGGTGATGTAGAGGTTGCCGTCGGCACCGAAGGCAAGGTCGCCGACGCTGTGCGACTGCGAATCGCTGGCGATGAAGTCGTTGACGTACTGACCGTTGTTCCGCGGATCTTCGGGCGTGCCGCTGGCGGGTAGATCGAAGTTGCTCCGGCCGGTCGAGTCCTTGTCGGGGCCGGAGATGTTGTCCCACGTCGACCGCTTGCCGACGATGACTTCCTGGCTGTTCGGGACGGCCGTCCGGTAGCCTGTCGAGGCGTCGGCGGTGAAGCGAACGACGCGGCCGGCGCGGTTGCCGTTGGCATCGCGAGCGGCGAGCCCGCTGCCGCTGGCTGCTTCGGGCGGGTCGTAGGTGTACATCGCGTAGACGTACGGCTCGGTCGGGAAGTTGGGATCGAGCTCGATTGCCAGCAGGCCGCGGTCGCGGGTGCCGTTGACATCGTCGGTGATGTCGACAAAGGGCGTGCTGATGAGGTCGCCATCGACGACGAGGCGAATCCGCCCGGCCCGCTCTGCGGCGTAGACGACATCGCCGAGGCTGCCGGCGTACTTGACGTCGGTCACGCTGCTGATGCCGCCGATGACGATGTCGGTTCGGCGGAACTCGCCCGTCGGAGCGGGCGGCGTGACGGTGTCGTCGCCGGGGATCTCGTCGAGATCGTCCGTCGACGGTGCGTCGTCCGTGTTGGTCACGTAGACGCCGTCGAGGCGAATGCCGTTTTCCCGGCCGGCGATCTGCAGCGTGTGATCGCCCGCCGGGAGGAAGAAGCTGACGGTCTCGTCGTTGGCCTGATCGTTGTAGACGCGGAACCACTGCAGGCCGTTCGTGTCCGGCAGGCCGTTGAACCGGACCCAGCCATCGCTACGGGAGATGTTGTCGCTCTCCGAGACGTCGGCCCCGTCGACGCGGACCCAGAACGAGTTGGCCCCGCCGCCGCCGGAATCGAGCCGCAGGTCGACCGTGTACAGCCCGGCCGACGGTGCGGAGAAGTCGAATTCGAGCGGGCTGCTCGCTGGACCGGCGGTGCTCTTGGTGCCGTCCCAACGAACGCTTCCGCCGCCCGAGCCGCCGGCCAGCTCGGTCCAGCCGTTGGACCCGGAAGCCGCGGCGTTTTCCGCCTGATCGTAGAAGCTCATCGGCGTCGGCGCTACGACGTCCGGCTCGCTCGCGAGCGAGACGTTGTCGATGTAGTAGACCTCGCTGCTGGCGGTCGTACGAATGTCGATGAGGATCGTCACGACGTCCGCATCGATGCCGTCGTAGCTGCGGGTGATGTTGCCGAAGTTGTCGACCAGCCTTTCGAGAAGAACGACTTGCCCCGTCTCGTCCTGGTATCGTACCTCTACGAAGTCGACCCACTGTCCGCTGCCCTCCATGTCGCCGCTGGCGCTGAGGACGAGCGAAAGCACCGCCGGGCCGTCGGCACCGACGCTGATCGGGTCGCTGGTGAAGCGGGCGGCGGTATCGGGTCCGGTGTTGCTGACGCGCAGTCGATTCGACTGGACTTCGGCGCGGTTGCCGGAGGTGCCGCTGAGTTGCCAGCCGGTCGTGCCGGAGTCGCTCTGCGTGCCGTTGGGCAGATTGAACTGCTCGAGCCACGGCAGGTCGCCCGCGACCGGTGGCGGCTGGTCGTTGTCGGTGATGACGATTTGAGCCGTTCGCGGAGCGCCGAGGTTCGCGCCTGTCACCGCATCGAGCGAGACGAAGAAGGCTTCATCGCCTTCGTTGAGCGTGTCGTCGCTGAGATTGATGCGAAGCGTTTGGGTTGTTTCGCCCGGCTCGAACCGGAGCGTGCCGCTGCGAGCCTGGTAGTCGAGGCCGCCGGTAGCGCTGATGTCGCCGGTGTTGAAATCGAGGGTCGCGGTGCCGTCGGAGCCACCGACGCGGTTGACGGTGATATCGACGAAGCCGGCACCCTCGTCGACCGTGTAGGAGCCGCTGCCGAGTTGAAAGGTGCCGCTGGCGAGGGCTTGCTCGACGGTGACGCTGACAGTCGCCGAATCACTGCCGCCGCGGCCGTCGGTGACGGTGTAGGTGAACGCGTCTGTCCCGGCGAAGCCGAGGTTCGGCTTGTAGAAGACGCGGGTGCCGTCGGTGCTGACGGTGCCGTTGGAAGCGCCCGAGGCACCGGTGACGACGAGGCTGTCGCCGTCGGTGTCCGAGTCGTTGGCGAGGACGGCGAGCGGGTTGTTGCCGCTATTCTGGGTGACGGTGTAGCTGTCGTCGTCGGCGACGGGATCGGCATTGTCGGTGCCGGGCAGGAGCGTTTGGAACGACCAGCTCAGGACGTCGTGGCGGTTGTGGAAGTAGCCGCTGGCGGCGGTCAGGCCGATGTGAGCCTCGCCGCGGGTGAAGCTCGGCAGGTCGATGGGCCGATTGAGCAGCGGGACACTTGGCTTGGCGTTTTGGTCGTTGAGGTAGACACGGAGCCGGTCGCTCGTCGCGTCGTAGTCGATCCACGCCCACCGCGTTCGGCCGTCGTTGAGGTCGCCGTTGACGATGGCGACGCTCTGCGCGTCCATCGCGGCGGCACTGTTGCCGTCGACGTGCAGGGCGACGTGGTCGCTCGCCGGATCGCCGAAGCTCTCAGCCGAATCGAACTCCACCGCGACGCCCGGCCAGAGTCCGGCGTAGCCGAGTGACCCGCCCGGGAAGCCCGGCAGCGGAGCTTCGCCGTCGCCGCCCCAGAGGACGAAGACGAGCCCGTCGCCACCAGCCAGACGATCGCCGCCGCCGATGTTGAAGCTGAAGGTGGTCGAGAAGCCGGTGTCGTCGTCGAAGACGAGCTTGTCGTCAGTAAAGACGTTGCCCTGGCTGTACTGGACGTCGGGCGAGACGCGGAGCCTGCCGTTGACGACGTCGGCATCGCCGCCGAGGTCGAGTTCGGCCGTGTTGCTGTCGGTGAACGAGCCGTAGTCGAAGTCGACGCTGCTGACGGCAGCGAGGAGTCGGCGGCCTTCGAGTCGCTCGGGTCGGAACGAGGGTCGGGTGGTGGATCGGTTCACGGTGCTACTGATGCATCGACCGCAGAACGGCGGCAACTCAGTGGCGAAGCAAAAATCGACCGATAAGCCGAACGCGTCCTACGGGCGCGAAGTCGGGTAAGATGCGCCGCCTGTGCGGCTTCTGCAGATGAAGCTGTTGGAACGACCAGCAGGAGTAGCGTCTTGCTCGCTGTTCAGATACGACGGCACGTCGGAAGCTACCTTGGCTGTTCCGGAAGATGCTGCCTGTGCCGCTCTATCGCCGGCGGGCGCTCATCAAGCCCAACACGCCGAACACGCCCGCTGCCGCTGTGGGTTCGGGCACGCTCAATGCGGTTACGACCAAGTCGTCGAAGGCGTAGTTGGCTGAGATCCCGTCAAGCACGCGAATCTCGAAGCCGTCGACCGTCCCGTCGCGGAGCACGCCAGTGACTACAGACCTGACGATGCGCGGCCCGCCCGCTTCGCCAAGATCGAACAGCGTCCACATACCCGTCGGCAGGACGGTGCCGTAGCGGAAGAGTGTGCGGTTCGGGACGTTGTTGTAAACCCACGCCAGGTTACGAGGACCGGTGTCGAGCAAGCCGTCATCAAACGTGCCGTCCTCATCGATGTCGATGACGCTGATGTCCTGCGGCTGGCCAATATACGAGATGTCGATATCGGCGACAGCCGTGGTGCCGTCGAGGAGGCTCAGGTTGAGCCGCCCGTCTGAAAGGGAACCCGCCGTCGATTTCCGATTCCGGAAACGAAACGCGACTTCACCGTAGTCGAGAGTGGCTTCAGTACCCGTGACGAGGCTGGTGTCGAAGTTCGCGATGCCGCCGGGGTCGAAGGCACCGTTGCCATTCCTGCCGGTCTGGACCACGTAGGCGATGCTGTGATCCCGGTCGCGATCCGGAAAGATCGGGGCATAGGCACCGGCATTGGGCAGTTGCGAGAACCGCGTGCCGCTCGAGCGATTGACCGTGTCAGACCACGTCCCGACCAGCGGCGAATCGTCCGCAACGGCCTTAGCGAAGTCGTCGTGGAAGATGCGGACATCACCTGCACGACCCGGTTCGGCAACGAACAGGCAGGTGGCGGTGGCGAAGATGAAGCAGGTCCGACGCATGATCTCCCGGCAGTGCCTCTACAGGAGAGGCGCTTTCTACAGGATGCTCATCGACCACCGCATTGCAAGGTCGACAGTCGATGATCTTCACGTGGACGAGAATTGGCATTACAAGCCCGGGCCCGATAATCTCTTGCACGGCTGCGCACGGACGCACATCCACACCCTCTCCAACCTCCTCCTATGGCGAAGAAGACCAAGACGCCCACCCGCAAGACCAACCGCATCAGCGACCTCAACGGCATCGACGCCGAGGAGTCCGCCGTTCTCGATCACGACGGCAGCCCCGATTCGCTCGAACGCGTTCGCGACATCCTCTTCGGCAACCAGCAACGCGATACCCAGCGTCGTCTCGGCGAACTCGAAGAGCAGATCAACGGCGACCTGGAGAATCTGCGGGAAGACCTGTCGACTCGCCTCGACGAAGCCGTCGCCAAGATGGACGAGCGGCTCGGCGACCTCGCTGATCGCCTCGAAGAGAGTGTCAGCGACCTAAAAGACGCCGCAAAGACCACGCATGGCGAAATCAAAGACGAGATTCGCGAGATCGATCGCAGCCACACCGAGGCGATGCGCAAGATCGACGCCGACCAGACCGAGCGGAACGAGAAGCTCGACGCCAAGCTCGACAAGCACGCCGCCGAAGCCGGTGAGACGCACGACGCGTTGCGTGAAACGCTCGACGACACGGCGACGACGATTCGTGACGAATTGTCGACGCTGCGGGACGAACTGAACGAGGCGATCGACACCGCCAGCGCCACCCTCGGCGACGCCAAAGCCGACCGCGCTGCCCTCGCCGACCTCCTCAGCGACGCTGCCGAGCGCCTCAGTGATGCTCCGGCACCGACCAAGTCACGCTCGCGCAAGTGAACCGGTAGGTTGACATTCGGAGCATCGTGCTGAAGCACGACCTGCGGCGTACGGCTCGTACGCTCTTCACCGTGCCCGACCGTCGCCCGATCCTCCCGCTGCCCCCGGAGGTCGTGGACCGGATCGCGGCGGGCGAGGTCGTGCAGCGGCCGGCGAGTGTGGTGAAGGAACTGGTCGAGAACGCCCTCGATGCCGGTGCGACGAGTATCACGCTGCAGATCGAAGCCGGCGGGCGGGATCTGATTCGCGTCATCGACAATGGCCGCGGCATTCCTGCCGACGAGCTGCCGCTGGCGTTTCGGCAACATGCGACCAGCAAGGTGCGAGACGACCGTGAGCTCGAATCCGTCGCGACCCTCGGCTTCCGCGGCGAGGCGTTGGCGAGCATCGGCTCCGTGACGAAGTCGCGGATCGTCAGCCGGACCCCGGACGGCGAAGCGTTCGAGCTCACCTGCGACGGCGGCCGACTCGGCGAGGTCCGGCCCGCCGCGGGCAATGTCGGCACGACCATCGAGTGCCGGGACTTGTTCCACAACACGCCCGCGCGACGCAAGTTCCTCAAAGCCGCCGCGGCCGAGAGCGGGCAGGTGACCGACGTCTTCCAACGCCTCGCCCTGCCGCGGCCGGAGGTGGCGTTCCGGTACGAGCGCGACGGCAAGCTCGCCGCCGACTGGCCGGCGACGGACGATCCATGGCACCGGCTCGTCATGGCCTGGCCGGCGGAGTATCGGGACCGGGCCATCCGCTTCGACACCCGCGACGGCGACTTGCGGCTTCGCGGCATCGCAGGCCTGCCGGAATACGCGGCGACGACGGCTCGATACCACCACCTTTTCGTCAACGGCCGCAGCGTCGGCGACCGCTCGCTTCAACACGCCGCCCGCGAGGCGTATCGGGGCCTGACCGAGCCGGGCCGACATCCGGCGGTCGTGTTGCTGCTCGACGTGCCGCCGGGGATGGTCGACGTCAACGTTCACCCGGCCAAGAGCGAGGTGCGATTTCGCGAGCCGAGCCGCCTGTGGTCGATGATCAACGCGACGCTGCGGGAGGCGTTGCTGGGCGAGGACCTGGTGCCGCGGGCCAAACCGGAGCCGGTGGTCGAAGAGCCAAGGCCTGACGTTCGCGAGACGCTGGCCGACTTCTTCAAGGAGCGGCTGGAAGTCGAACGTGAGCAGACGCTGCTGGACACGCCCGAGCCTGGCGATCCGCCACCACCCGCGGCACCACCGCCACCACCCGCAGCGGACTCGCCCGCGGCGACGACGCGGGCGATGCAGTTGCACAACAGCTACCTCGTGGTCGAGGGCGACGAAGGCATGGAGATCATCGACCAGCACGCGCTGCACGAGCGGGTGCTCTACGAAGACCTGCTCGCCCGCGTCCGGCGCGGCCCGCTCGAGTCGCAGCGCATGCTCATGCCGGCCGTTGCGGAGGTGAGCGAAACGGAGGTGAGCAGGCTCGACGATCTCGGCCCGCTCCTGTCGCGGCTCGGCATCGAGGCGGAAGCGTTCGGACCCGACGCCATCGCGGTGCGTTCGTTCCCGACGCTCGTCATCGGGCGGTTGTCGAACGTCGATCCCGCGGCATTCGTTGCGGAGGTGTTGCGAGGCGAGTCGGGCGACGACGAGGAGGCGGTCCACACGATCCTCGACCTCATGGCCTGCAAAGCGGCGGTGAAGGCGGGCGATCGCCTGTCGCCCGATGAGATCGACCACCTCATGTCCCGCCGCCACCTGACGCCGCGGCAGTCGAATTGTCCACACGGCCGTCCGACCACGTTGCGGCTGACGCTCGACGACCTCGAAAAGCAGTTCAAGCGTCGCGGTTTCTGACCATCAGCCCGCTTGTTCTTCGTGGTGAAGCAGGTGGTACTCGTAGCCGTCGATGAGGGCTTCCCACGACGCGTTGATGATGTTCTCATCGACGCCGACGGTGCCGAAGTAGTCGGCGGGCGTCGAGGCGTTGCCGTCGTGCCGGGCGAACTCGATGACGACGCGGACGCGGGCGGCCGTCGCGGCATCGGAGTTGACGACGCGAACCTTGTAGTCCTTCAACGCCAAGTCGCCGATCGCCGGGTAATGCTTGACGAGTGCCTTGCGTAGGGCGGCGTCGAGTGCGTCGACCGGGCCGTCGCCTTCGGCCACGCGGTGCTCGATCTCGCCGCCGACGTGCAGCTTGACGGTGGCTTCGGCGATCGGCTTCTCGTCGTCGCTGCGGAGGATGACGCAGCGGTAGTGGTCCAGGTCGAAGTACCGCTTGCGGCGGCCGACTTCCTTGCGGAAGAGCAGCTCGAAGCTTGCCTCCGCTGCTTCGAAGACGAAGCCGCTGTTTTCGAGATCCTGCACGCGTTCGAGCACGCGTCGCTGCAGGTCGCGATCCTCCTCCACGCCGAACTTTCGACCGACCTTCTCGGCGATGTTGCTGGCGCCGCTGAGCTCGCTGACGAGGACGCGTCGGGTGTTGCCGACGAGCTCGGGATCGATGTGTTCGTAGGTGCCGGCGTGTTTGCGGACGGCGTGGACGTGCATGCCGCCCTTGTGGGCGAAGGCGCTGGGCCCGACGTAAGGCTGGCCGGGGCGGAGGTTCATGTTCGCCGTCTCGTAGACGAAGCGGCTCAGAGCGGTGAGCTTCGTCAAGCTATCCGTCGCCAATGCCTCGTACTGCCCCGGGTACTTGAGGAGGAGCGTGGCGATGAGCGGCAGCAGGTCCATGTTGCCGCACCGTTCGCCGACGCCGTTGGCGGTTCCCTGCACGTGCTGAGCCCCGGCTCTCACGGCAGCCAATGCGTTGGCCAAGGCGAGGCCGCCGTCGTCGTGCGTGTGAATGCCGACGCGGGCATGCGGCAGCTCCTCTTTGACACGACGAACCGCCGCCTCCACTTCTTCCGGCAAGCTGCCGCCGTTCGTATCGCACAGGCAAAGAACCGTCGCGTCGGCTTCGTCCGCTGCTTTGAGCGTCGAAAGCGCGTGGTCCGGATCTTCCTTGAACGCGTCGAAGAAGTGTTCGGCGTCGTAGACGACCAGCCGGTCGCGGCCGATGCAGTAACCGACACTCTCCTGGATCATCGCCCGGTTTTCAGCTACGTCGACGCTGAGCACCGTCTCGAGCTGGAACCGGCTGCTTTTGCCCACGAGCGTGACGATTTCGGTCTCTGCCGACAGCAACGCGTTGAGGCCCTTGTCTTCGCCGGCTGTGATGCCGCGGCGACGCGTCATGCCAAAGGCCGTGACCTTGGCGTGCTTGAGGTTGAGTCGCCGGACCTCGGTGAAGAAGGCGGAGTCCTTCGGGTTCGACTGTGGAAAGCCGCCTTCGATCTCGTTGACGCCCAGATCGTCAAGCCTCTCGGCAATGGCGAGCTTGTCGTGCAGGCTCAGGTTGAAGCCCTCGCCCTGCGTGCCGTCGCGCAATGTGGTGTCGTAGATCGTGACCCGCGTCGCCATACCTGCAGCCTAGAGCGGGTGGATCGGGCACGAAGCGCTACGCCAGAGTGTGCGTCAACCCCACACGATCAACGCGGAAACTCCCGCGATGATCGGCAGCAGCGTCGCTGTAAAGGTGACGCCGAGAAAGCGGAGACGGTTCGATAATGCGGCGCTCATGAGGGATCTATCGGACCAACAGCCTCGGCGAGTAGAGTAGCAGCGTGTCCGGCACCGGCGAGAAGGTCATTCGCGACCCGGTCCACGACGTCATCGCCCTGCGGTTGAGCGATTCGGCGGATCGCCTCGTCTTCAGCCTGCTCGGCTGCCGGGAGGTCCAACGCCTACGACGCATCCGCCAGCTCGGGTTCACCAGCTTGGCCTATCCCGGTGCCGACCATAGCCGCTACAGCCACAGCCTCGGCGTCTTCCAGACCGCCCGCTGCATTCTGGATCGTGTCGAGATCCGCGGCGACGTTCGCGAGGCGACGCTCGTCGCCGCCCTGCTGCACGACCTGGGACACGGGCCGTTCAGTCACGTCTTCGAACGCGTCAGCGGCATCCACCACGAGGGCATCACCAAGCGGCTGATCCTCGACGACACCACCGACGTCCACCGCGTCCTGATTCGTCACGAGCCAACGCTGCCGGAGCGGGTGGTGGCGTTGTTGGAGTGCCGAGGCGATGCCATCGCGTGCGACGCCCTGTCAAGCCAGCTGGATGCGGATCGGCTCGATTACCTGCTGCGGGACAACCTCATGACCGGCAGCCGGTACGGGCGGTACGACCTGTCGTGGCTGATCCAGGCGATGACGGTGGCGGACGATCGGCTGGCGATCAGCGTCAAGGGCATCTCGGCGGCGGAGGCGTATCTGCAGGCGCGGTACCACATGTACCGGCACGTCTACTTCCACAAGGTCGTCCGCGCCGCCGAGGGCATGGTGACGTTGGCGTTGCGGCGGGCTCGGGAGCTGATGTTGACGGAGGCCACAGGCGACGTGGCGGGCCTGAACCTCGCGATGCCGCCGGGCAGTGGCGCCGTCGGGCGGGTGCTCTTGGGCGAGCGACTGGCGGCAGGTGAATTCGCGGATCTGGACGACGTGTCGGTCCTGGGCTGCTTCAAAGCGTGGCGAGACAGCGGCGACCGGACGCTGGCGGATCTGTGCGGCGGCTTGCTGGACCGGCGGCTGTTCAAGACGATCGACCTGAGCGACCGCGAGAATGCCCAAGCGATCAGCGAGCGGGTGCTCGACGCTCTGGCCGAGCAGCATGGCGGTCGCGAGGCGGCGGATTATCTCGCCTTCCACGATTCGCCGCACAACGTCCCGTACAAGCACGGCCCGGCGGGCATCCGCGTCGCCACCGCCACCGGCACGGCTGACCTAGGCGACGTCAGCCCTCTCGTCACCGCCCTCACCGCCGCCGACGAGCAGCGTCGGTTCCACCGCCTGCACGTCCATCCGGAGCACGCCGCTTTCGTCCGGACCGTGCTGTCCTGAGCAGGCCGTCGCGGCTACAGGGGATTCGCCTGCGTGACCGCTGCCCGGCCGTGAAATATGGAAGCCCCCGGCGGAGGTCATCGACCTAGCGCGGGGGCTTCGGGTGCATCTTCTCCATCCAATGCGATGAAGAGGATCAACGACCTAGTCGTTGAAGATCGAGCGGGCGACCTTGTTGTAGATGCCCAGGGCGACGAAGGTCGGGGCCCATTGGCCGACGAACAGGGCGTCGCGGTCGCGGCCCATGAGCTTGAGCGTCAACGCCGCGGCAATCGAGCCGCCGGCGAGCCACATGAACGTGTCGCTCGGGACGCTCGTCGTCGCGTCTTCGATGAGGTGGGCGGCGTCGGTTTCGGATCGGGTGATGGTGCGCATCGGAGAATCTCCTGAATAAAGCGAGAAGTCGTGAGGGTTTCGTGACGTCGGGTGGCAACGAATCGCCACGCCCGTAGCGTGCGGCGACCGGTGCTCGTCTCGCCGTTGTAATCTCCTGCGGCCCGACTGTGATCCCCCAAATCCCGACGTTCGTGCTCCCGCTCGCCATCGGCGGCCTCGCGTCGACGCTTCCGGCCGTCGCCGTCACGCTCAGCGGCGTCGTGACGATGATCGCGATCGGCTTCTACCTCCGCCGCAAATGCGTGATCGACGACGGCAGTGACGCGACCCTGCTCAAGCTGCTCGTCCGCGTCTTCATTCCGGCCCTCATCGTCAGCCGCGTCCTCGGCAACGAAGCGTTGCGGGACGTCCGCAACGTTCTGTGGCCGCCGATTATCGCCTTCGGGCTCGTCACCGGCGGCATCGCGCTGGCCCTGCTCGTCGCGAGGCTGCTGCCGAACCTGATCCCGCCGGGCAAGACGCGGCGAACGTTCGGCCTGACGACGGGCATGTTCAACTACGGCTACATCACGATCCCGCTCGTCGACGCCCTCTTCCCGGACAACGGCACGAGCGGCGTGCTCTTCGTCTTCAACCTCGGCGTCGAGGCGGCAATGTGGGGCGTGGGCCTGACCGTGCTAGCCGGCGGCATGACGCGGGGGTGGTGGAAGCGGCTGCTGAGCCCGCCGGTGGTGGCGACGGTGCTGGCGCTGATCGTCAACGCGATCAACAATCGCCTGGGCCTCTACGAAGCGTCGCCACAAGCCGTGCTCTACGCCTTGGAAGCGGCGGATCTGGCGCTGACCTGGCTCGCGGCGGCGGCGATTCCGCTCGGATTGCTGCTGACTGGCTCGACGATTTGCGACGACTGGGGAGCGGCCCGGCTGCGTCGGGGGATCGGCGTGATCGCGACGAGCGCCACGCTCCGGCTGGCGGTGCTGCCGGTGGCGTTCATCGGCTTGGCATTGGCGTTGCCGATCACGCGGCAGCTGCAGACGGTGCTCGTGCTCCAGGCGGCGATGCCGGCGGCGGTGTTTCCGATCGTCCTGTCGCGTCATTATGGCGGCGACGTCGGGACAGCGTTACGCGTCGTCGTCGGCACGAGCTTGCTGGCGCTGGTCACGATGCCGATCTGGATCACCGTGGGCCTGTTCCTGATCCGTTAGGTGGCTTCGGCACGGGCGTTGCTCCCGAACGGGAAGCTAACACCTAACACCCATGCCCACATCAGATAAGAACACTGCCGAAGTCATGTCCCGCGACGACGCCCTCGAGGCGCTGGGGCGAAACAAGATGATGCGTCACCTCATCGACGCCCTCGATGACGAGAAGGACATCGGCCACTACGGCCGATTCACCTTCGCCTCGATCGCCCGGCACTTCATGCACCCTGACGACCTCGCCAAGTACCTTGCCCGCGACAAGGACGAGGCCCTCGATGACGCCAAAGCCCTCGTCCATCAAGTCAATGACGCCGACTACTCGCCACCCGGGCCGGCCAAGATCCGCAAGTGGAACGAGGAGCAGGATTTCCCGATCCTCCCGCCCGAGCACCAGACGAGCGACGACGCCAACGTCTATCAGGATCTGGACTTCCCCGAAGACGTCTATGAGAAAATCAACGCCTACCACCGCGAGCAGGCCCTCGCCGGGGAGTAGAGCATGTCCGGGGGAAGGGGCAGCTGTCGCTTATTAGCGGCAGCTGTCTTGCCAGGTGGAGTTGTATCGTCCCTGGTGCTGGGTAGCCGCGGAGCTTGCTCCGCGTGTCTGGACGCGTCTGCAGCCTGCACGACCTTTTCTCGCGTCCCAATTCCGTCATCCCGAGCGAAGCCGAGGGACCTCGTCTCGATCTGCAAACCAGAGACGAGGTCTCTCGGCTGCGCTCGGGATGACGGAGGGGGCAACGTTCTCAAGGGCCGCCTCAGAACAACTGCAACTGCTTCGATGACGGAGCGACGTGCTGGCGGAGCGTGTCGAGGTCGAGAAGCCGCGTCGCCGGGTTGTGGTCGGCGGCGACGACCCAGGGGCGGACCTTCTTAAGCGGAATATTCAGCCGGCTCAGGTCGTCGAGGCGAATCGCGTGGTGCCGGCGGACGATCAGCAGCCGCTCGACCGTCCGCTTGCCCAGGCCGGGCACACGCAGCAGCTTCCACCGGCTGGCGCGGTTCAAGTCGACCGGAAACTGGCTGCGGTTCCGCAACGCCCAGCCAAGCTTGGGGTCGATGTCCAGATCCAGCTGCGGCTGCTCCGCCGTCGTGATCTCCTCCGCTCGGAACCCGTAGAACCGCATCAGCCAGTCGCTCTGGTACAGGCGATGTTCGCGAACCAGCGGCGGACTGATCAGCGGCAAACGAGCGTCGCCGTAGGGAATCGGACTGAACGCCGTGTAGTAGACGCGACGCAGATCGTGCTTCTGGTACAGGCTGCCGGCCGTCTTGATGATCTCGCGGTCCGGCGTGGGCGTGGCGCCGACGATCATCTGCGTGCTCTGCCCCGCCGGAGCAAAAACGGGAGCGTGCCGTGACTTCTTCCGCTCGGCCTTGCTCTCGACGATGCCGCTCTTGATGTCGTCCATCGTCCCGTCGGCATCGGCGAGCTTCTTCTCCGGGGCGAGCTCCTTCAGATCGTCATCCGTCGGCAACTCGATATTCGCCGACAGCCGATCCGCGTACAGCCCCGCCTTCGCCATCAGCTCGGGCGACGCCTTGGGCACGGCCTTGAGGTGAATGTAGCCGCGGAACTTGTGCTCCACGCGAAGCCGCCGGGCGACCTCGATGAGCTGCTCCATCGTGTAGTCGACGCTCTTAATGATGCCGCTCGACAGAAAGAGGCCCTCGATGTAGTTGCGGCGGTAGAACTCGAGGCACAGCTGCACGACCTCCTCGACGCTGAACCGCTGGCGATCAACGTCACTGCTGACGCGGTTGACGCAGTACTGGCAGTCGTAGATGCAGAAGTTCGTCAAGAGGATCTTCAGCAGCGACACGCACCGGCCGTCGGGTGTGTAGCTGTGACAGATGCCGTGGCCGTTGGCACTGCCAAGGCCGTCGTCGCGGCCCTTGCGCTTGACCCCGCTGCTGGAGCACGACGCGTCGTACTTGGCCGCGTCCGCGAGGACGGCGAGCTTGACCCGCACCTTGTCGAAGCTGACTTCCTCCCGCTCCACCACAGCCGAGGCGTGACGACTACCAGAAGCTGGGGTTGCGATGGCGACCATCTACCAAACGTACGCCATCCGCGAATGAGCGTTCACTCCCGGAGTTGCTTATTAGCTCGAACGTCTGGTCGCCGCGGGGCAGGCCCTGCGGCTATTAGAGGCGGAGGTCGGGATCACGATGTCCCTTGATCCGGCCGTTTCAGCATTTCAGGGGTGCAACCGGACCGGGGGCACAGTGGTATGTTGAGGTCATGCGGCACGCGTTCGATGTACCTTACGAGGAGACGCCCGCGTCTCGGCCTGCGACGTCGCGTCGGTCGGGCAACCTGCGGCGGTACGTGGCGGCGATGGCGGTGGCCAGCCTGCCGATGGTCGGGGCCGGCCTGCTGCTCGTCGCCAGCACACCCGGCGGGCCGGGGCAGCTTACCAGCCTCGTCGCCCTCCTGCAGCCGACGACCGGGCAGGCAGCGGATGCGACGGAGGCCGTGCCGACGATGCCGCCGCAGCTCGAGGACTCGGTTCACGTGACCGAGACGCCGCGGACGGTCACCCAGATGCTCGAACTTGAAGCCCGGGTTCGCCAGACGGTCGAAGCCGCCGTGCCCGCCACGGTCGGCCTCGTCGTCGGTGGCGGCGTTGGTAGCGGCGTGCTCATCTCGCCTGACGGCCTGATCCTCACCGCCGGCCACGTTAGCGGCGAGCCCGGCCAGCGATGCCGCGTCATCCTCCACGACGGCACCGTCTACCAGGGCCGCACCCTCGGCCGCAGCGAGCAATCGCTCGATGCCGGCATGGTCCGCATTACCGATCCGGCGGCACCCGACGACCTGCCGTTCGTGCCGCTGGGACGCAGCGATGCACTGGAAATCGGCACGTGGACGGTCGCCTTGGGCCACCCCGGCGGCTACGAGGACGATCGGCCGCCCGTCGTCCGCGTCGGCCGACTCAACTCGGTCGGTGACGAACTGATTCAAAGCGACAACCCGCTCGTCGGCGGCGACTCCGGCGGGCCGCTGTTCGACCTCGATGGCCGGGTCATCGGCATCCACAGCCGCATCGGCAACTCGGCGTTGATCAACATCCACGTGCCGGTCGATCGCTATGCCGACCTCTGGCAGCCACTGGCGAGCGGCGTCGACGGCTACGACGGCTTCCGCATGCCCGGCTTCCTCCGCACGCGGACCGCCGACGACGGCATCCGCCTCGACCTCGGCGGCCTGCAGCCGCGCGAGTCGGGCCGGTCTCCCGGCAGCGACGGACGCGAAGGCGCGACCGTTCGTCTCGTTATTCCCGGCTCTCCCGCCGACGAAGCCGGCCTGCGAGTGGGCGACCGCATCGTCGCCGTCAACGGCGAGCCGATCCGCACGGAGGGCGAACTGCTCGAGCGACGCCGTCGGCTTCGGCCGGATCACGACGTCGTCTACCTCGTCCGCCGCGACGAGGAAGAGGTCCGCGAAATCCGCCTGACGCCGACGCGCGGTGAGCTACGCGAAGGGCTCGACCCGAATCTGCCGTACTACAACGGCGTCATCGGGATCGAGTTCGGCCAGATGCGTGGCCAGCCCGTCGTCGGTTCCGTGCAGCCCGGCGGACCTGCCGAGGAAGTTGGAATGCAGCCGGGCGATGTCATCACGGAGCTTCGCGGCGTGCGGGTGGTCGACGCGGAGGACGTCATCAGCCTGCTGTCGCAGGCCCGAGGCGGCGATCAGGTCGTCCTCAAGGTCCGCCGCGGCGACGACGAGGCGGCGCGTGAGTTGGAGTTCACCGTCATCCTCGCCAATCGCGGCGACCTGTTCCCCGGCTAGCGACGCTCACAGCAAATCGAAACGTTGTTCCCTTCTCTTCAGGTTAACGATGAAGTGTCTCTCCCGCACGACCGCTACCTTCGTCATCGCGGCATTGGGTGTCTCCGGCCATGCGTCGGGGCAAGGCTTCTTTGGCGGCTCGCCGGACAGTTCGCAGAGCAAGGACTCCATCCTCATCCGCAACGTCGTCGCCGACGCCGCCAAGGACGTGGCCGAGTCGACGGTGCTGCTCCGCGTGACCGAAGACGGCGAAGCCGTTGATGCTGCCTATGGGCTCGTCCTCGATGCGACCGGCCTCTTGGCCACGAAGGCCAGCGAGATGGACGACACGCTCTTCGCCGATCTGCTGCCGACCGAAGATGGCGGCGAGGTGGCGGCACAGATCGTGGCGATCGATGCGGATCACGACGTGGCCCTCGTGCAGCTGGACCTGCCGGACGATTTGCAGCTGCGGCCGTTCGTCTTCGAGCCTGAAGCCGTCGTCATCGGCGAGCCGGAGGCGGGGACGTGGCTCGTGAGCGTCGATGCGGATCCGGACGGCGTGGGCGGCGACGTGCCGACGCCGGTGGCGACGGGCGTCATCAGCATCACCGGGTTCCGGCAGATCGAGCCGAGCCAGCAGCGGCTCGGCATTCAGCTGGGCCCGGACGGTCGCGGCGGGATTCCGGTGGTGAGCGTTCGCCGCGGCGGACGGGCCTTTGCCGCCGGACTGCGGCCGGGTGATCTCATCGTGTCGATTGACGGCCGGGACGTCTTGACGCGTCGGGCCTTGACGTCGGCCATCGCGCGGACGCGGCCGGGCGGCGTGATCCGGTTGCGGGTCATTCGCGACTTCGAGCGGGTCCGGGGGCCGAACGGCTTTACGGTCTTGCAGGACCGCCTCGTCGACGTGCCGGTGCGGCTCGATGGCGGTCAGATCGGGATGACGATTGCTGATCGCGTGACCGGCGTGACGGTGGCCCGGCCGCAGTTCGGCTCCCCCGCCGCCGCCGCCGGGCTGATGCCGGGCGACCTCATCACGCGAGTCGATGACCAAGTCGTCGGCACGAACCAGGAGCTGATCGAGTTGCTTCAGGGCGTTCGCGCTGGCGAGCGGGTGACGGTCGCCTACATCCGCAAAGGTGTGCCGGCTGAGGTCGAGATTCAGGTCGGCGACTCGGGTCGCGGCGACCGAGCCCGGTTTCAGAACGCCATGGGCGGGGCGACGCTGAACCGGCGATCGACCGACTTCGAGCAGGTGATTCAGCACGACACGGTGCTGCCCGCCAACCGCATGGGCGGGCCGGTGATCGACCTGCGTGGCCGGCTCGTGGGCATGAACATCGCCCGTGCGGGTCGGGTCGAGACCTACGCCCTACCGGCCGGGACGTTGTTCGAAGTGGTCGAAGGGCTCCGCAAGAGCGTCGGGCAAATCTCGGAGGAGTAACAGCCCGTTCGACCTCGGGCCATCGAGGGTCGAGTCACTTCAGCTCCGGCGACGTCGCGAGCCAGGCTTCGAGCTTGCGGACCTTGGGTAGCCCCACCGCACACGCATAGGGCTGAGCCGGGTTCTTCTGCATGAAGTCCTGGTGATACGCCTCCGCCTCGATGAACGCGCCGGCGGGTTCGATCGTCGTCGCAATCGGCCCCGGCAGGACGCCGCTGTCGTCGATCGCCTGAATGTATCGCTTGATGACGCGTCGCTGGTCGTCGCTCGTCGGAAAGGCGGCGGATCGATACTGGGTGCCGACGTCGTTGCCCTGGCGGTTGAGTTGCGTCGGGTCGTGGGCGACGGCGAAGAAGACGCGGAGGATCGTGCCGAGCGAGATCCGGTCGGCGTCGTAGGTGACGCGAATGGCTTCGGCGTGGCCGGTCCTGCCGGAGCAGACGGCGTCATAGTTGGCGGTGGCGGCGTCGCCGCCGATGTAGCCGCTGGTGACGTCGGTCACGCCCGGCAGCTTCTCGAAGACGCCCTCGGTGCACCAGAAGCAGCCGCCGGCGAGGGTAATCTGTTGCTTTCCCTTTTCGTCGAAGTCTTCGGGAGCTTTTGGGAAAGTCGTCGGGTCGATGGTGGGCATTCGAAATTCTCGTAGGGTGGGCTTCAGCCCACCATTCGCAAGGTGCAAGTCCAGGTTCCAGATGGTGGGCTGAAGCCCACCTTACGGGTGGCACGATGCCTACACCCCCGCCGGCTCGCGGTATTCGCACCAGGTCTTGTCGGTCTCCCAGACGGTCACGGCGTCGAGGTCGGCCCGCTCCTCGCCCAGCGCCTTCGTCAGCCGCTGGTAGATGACCTTCGCGATGAACTCGACCGACGGATTGAGCCGATCCGGGTTGCCTTCGCGGAACTCGTCGACCTCGATGTTGAGGTGCTTGTGGTCCAACGGCTCGACGACGGCCTCGTCGACGATGCGTTCGAGCTCGTAGAAGTTGATGAGGAAGCCGTCGTCGTCCGGCTCGCCTCGGAGGGTGACCTCGAAGCGGTAGTTGTGGCCGTGGCCGTGGGGGTTGTTGCACTTGCCGAAGACGGCCAGGTTTTCCTCGTCGCTTTTGAGGGGGTTGTGCAGGCGGTGGCTGGCGGCGAAGTCGAAGGTGTGCTTGAGGTAGGTCATCGGACTGTGGCCAGGACGTTCGGCGGCGAGAAGGCTCGTCAGCGGCGAGAGCTTGAGCTCGATCTGGTCGAGCCTGTGCGGCGAGAGGTGCGGCCCGAGCGTCGTGAACACGTCGCGCAGCAGGTTCAAGCCGCCAACCTGCCTGGCTTGCCCGTCGCAGCCGTCGCGGCACATTTGGCGCACGACGCGCTTGACCATCGGCACCGCCGTCTCACGGACGGCGGCGTCGATGTCCTTGATGTTCAGGATGTACCCGTCGCCCTCGCTCGGCTCGCCACGGACGGTTACGACCAGGGCGTACCAGATTTGCCCGATGCCGGTGATGGGCGGCTTGCCTGCAAAGCCGTTGCGGCCGCGGACGGGCCGGTCGTCGGGCGTCGTCAGGTCGATGGCAAAGCGAACCTCGCGGCTGAGGCGATACATCGGCCCATGCTACGGCGGCACGATGACGTCGAACGCTTATTAACTGTCAAAACAACCACCACCCGCCTACCATCGCCGCCTTGGCCCGCGGTCTTCCGTATGGGCTTTGTTCGTTATCAGTTCGGAACTTACGCATGGACGACACCACCTCCCCCGCCGCTCCCGTCACGACCGCCGACAACGGCTACGACGAGGAGCAGATCAAGGTCCTCGAAGGCATCGACCACGTCCGCACCCGGCCGGGCATGTATATCGGCGACACCACGACCCGCGGCCTGCACCACCTCGTCTACGAGATCGCCGACAACTCCATCGACGAAGCCGGTGCCGGGCACTGCGACTCCATCCACGTCAAGATCAACGCCGACGGCTCCTGCAGCATCACCGACAACGGCCGGGGCATCCCGGTCGGCATCCACCCGACCGAGGGCATCCCGACCGTCGAAGTCGTCTTCGCCAAGCTCGGCGCCGGCGGCAAGTTCGAGAACGAAAAAGGCACCGGTGCGTACAAGACCAGCGGCGGCCTGCACGGCGTCGGAGCGAGCGTCGTCAACGCCCTCGCCGAGTTCCTCGAAGTCGAAGTCTCCCGCGGCGGCAAAGTCCACGCCATGGCCTTCGAACGCGGCGTCAAGACCAAAGACCTCAGCATCATCGGCGAACGCGAAAAAACCGGCACGAAGGTCACCTTCAAGCCCGACCCGCAGATGTTCCCCGACGTCAACTTCTCCTACGACGTCCTCGCCAAACGTTTCCGCGAGCTGGCCTACCTCAACGAAGGCCTGCACATCGCCCTCGAGGACGAACGCGAGAAGGTCGACGGCAACCCCCCACGGAACAAACGCGACGACTTCAAGTACGACGACGGTCTCGTCGAGTACGTCCAGTACCTCAACGATGCCAAAACCACCCTCACGCCGGTCGTGAAGTTCAGCCAGGAACCCGTCGACGCCGGCCACTCGCTGGAGGTCGCGCTCCAGTGGAACGACTCGTTCAACGAGTCGGTCGTCAGCTTCGCCAACAACATCAACACGGCTGAGGGCGGCACGCACCTGTCGGGCTTCAAATCTGCCCTGACCGGCACCGTCAATCGCTACGCCAAGACCGCCGGGCTCGTCAAGAACGTCACGCCCTCCGGCGACGACCTGCGGGAAGGCCTGACCGTCGTCATCAGCGTCAAAGTCGCCAACCCGCAGTTCGAAGGACAGACCAAGACCAAGCTCGGCAACAGCGAGATCGAGGGCTTCGTCCAGCAAGCCGTGAACGAAGAACTCGCTCGCTTCTTCGAGGAGAACCCGAAGATTGCCAAGATCGTCTTCGAAAAGGGCGTTAGCGCTGCCGAGGCACGCGAGGCGGCCCGCAAGGCACGCGACCTGACGCGTCGCAAGAACGCCCTCGACGGCACCGCCCTGCCGGGCAAGCTCACCGACTGCCGGTCCAAGAGCAACGAGATCACCGAGCTGTTCCTGGTCGAAGGTGACTCCGCCGCCGGCACGGCCAAGGGCGGACGCGACAGCGACATCCAGGCCATCCTGGGCCTGCGCGGCAAGCTCCTCAACGTCGAGAAGGCCACCATCGTCAAGATGCTCGGCCACAACGAGATCCGCACCCTCATCACCGCCATCGGTGCCGGCCTGCGGGACGATTACGACGACGAAAAGCGCCGCTACGGCAAGGTCGTCATCATGACCGACGCCGACGTCGACGGCAGCCACATCCGCACGCTCCTGCTGACGTTCCTCTTCCGGCACATGCCCGAGCTCATCCGCACCGGCCGGGTCTACGTCGCCCAGCCGCCGCTCTACCAGGTGAAGCAAAAGCGTCGCAAAACCGGCGAATACGTGCTCAACGAAAAGCGGATGCAGGAGATCTACCTCACCCTCGGCCTCGACAACACCCGCCTCGTCATTCGCGACGACGACCATGTCGACGAAGTCTCCGCGGTCAAGGGCGACGAGTTGCGCGAGGTCGTCAACAAGCTCAATCGCCTCGCGGAACTCGTCGACATCCTCGAGCGTCGAGGCATCGACTTCGGCGACTTCCTCGCCCAACGCGAGCACCATGGCGGCGAGCTGCCGAAGGTGCGGACGATCATCGACAACAAGACGCGATTCTTCACGACCGCCGCCGATCGCGACGCGTTCTTCGAGCAGAACCGCATCGTCGTCGGCGACGAAATGGACGCCGCCGAAGACGATGCGATGGCCGAGCAGACGGACGCCCCCAAGCTCCAGGCCAACGACGATCTGCACGAGGTCAAAGAACTCGCCGCCCTCGTCGCCGAACTCGATCGCGTCGGTTTGCGGATCGACGACTACCTGCTGACGCAGGAAGAAGGCGTTACCGGCGAGCTGCTCGCAACGCGGTACGCGCTGATGCGTGAGGACGATGTCCGCGACATCGCAGGCGTCAGCCAGATCGTCCCGGCCCTCTACCAGTTCGCCAAAAAGGACCTCGAGGTCCAGCGATACAAGGGCTTGGGCGAGATGAACGCCGACCAGCTCTGGGACACCACACTTGACCCGGCCCGCCGCAAGCTGCTGCGGGTGACGCTCGAAGAAGCCGAAGAGGCCGAGCGATTGTTCAGCGTGCTCATGGGCGACGACGTCGAGCGGCGTCGCAAGTACATCGAGGACCACGCCCTCGAGGTCAAGAACCTGGACGTCTGACGCGGCTCCTGGGCACCGTTACACTGTCCACCCGCTCCGTCATCCCGAGCGGAGCCGAGGGACCTTGCCTTGTTCTACGCGAGACCAGGCGAGGTCCTTCGGCTTCGCTCGGGATGACGCAACGAAGGCGAATCGGGAGTTTCCAAGCTGCCGCGACCCTGCTCATCGCTCGTCGAACGCCAGTCGCTCGATGTCGAGCCGGCTGCCGGTGAAGACGACGAGGCGATCATCGTCGGCGGTCGGGTCGAACCGCCAGAGCGTGAAGCGGTAGTCCTCCAGAATTTGCCGAATGTCGTCGGCGGACGCGTCGACCCCCAAGGCCGTCGCGGCGTCGTGGAGGTAGGTGATGCTCGACAACGCCGGATCGTGCCCCGGCCCCATGCTGCTGCCGAAGTGGCCCAGGAGGACGAAGGTCTGACCCTCCGGCGGCAGGTGCGTCGGATCGGGAGCGGTCTGCAGCGTCAGCGGGTCGGGCAGGTCGTAGTAGCGGATCAGCCGGCCCATCTTGGGCGTGTGGACGACAATCGCCTCGCTCGCCCGCAAGTCGGGCGTGTTGTCGAGCAGCAATGCCCCGACAATGTTGAACTTCGGCGGCTGGACGGCGGTGCGAACTCCGCCCCAGAGTGCGATGAGCATCGCCAGGCCGACGGACAAGCCGGTCAGGATCTGCCGCAGCCGTCGTGGTCCCGGCGGCGTCGCGGCGAGCAAGGCAAGGCCGCACAGGAGCGCCGTCTGCGTCGGGATGAGATAGCGGTCGCTGAAGCCGTGATGATATCGCAAGCCGACGGGCAGTGCGACGAGCGAGCCGAGCAGCAGCATGGCGACGAAGATCTGGCCGGTGCCGCCCCGCCACGCGGCGACGACGATGCCGCCGATGCCGAGAAGGACCAGGCCGTGGCTGACGATCTCGCTGAGCGGAAACGACTCGCGAAAGAGCGTCTTGACGACGCGTTCGCCGATCTTGTGGATCGGGTAGCGGTCGGCTGCGTCGGGATTCGCCTCGGCCCGCTCGACGTAGGTGATGTATTCGACCTCCGTGCTAACGACCGCTTCCGGTGCCGGCGATCCCGCGACGCGAGCGCCGAGCCGCCAGAGCCCCGGTGCCGCCAGCGTGCCGGCGACGGCGACGGCGAGAAGGAGCGGCAACGCCTCGGCTATGCGGCGTCGGATCAGGAGAAAGCCGCCGGTGAGCAGGAGTGCGAGTGCGGCGAACCAGGCGAGGTTGTGCGACAACGTCCCGATCGACAGGCCCAAGCCGATGAAGAGGCCGTGCCTGAGCCACGAGTCGCGAGCTGCGGGTGTGGCGACGAGGCCGATGACGAGGAGCAGGCCGAGCATGAGCAGCGTGTACATGCGGGCTTGGTTGGCCTGATCAATGCCGCTGATGCCGCCGGCGACGAGCAACGCCAACACGCTGCCGCCGAGCAGGCTGCGTGTCAGTCGCCGGCCGGTCCAGTACGCGACGGGAATGCACGCGATGCCCGCGACCAGCGACGGCAGCCGAAGGGCCCACGGGGCGTCCGTCCCGAAGACCTCGCGGCAGGTCTTGACGAGGGCGAAGCTCAGCGGCGGGTGCTCGAAGTGATGCCGCCACAAGAGCAGCTGGCCCCACGTCGCGGTCGACGCGTCCCAGGTCGCGGCTTCGTCGTACCAGAGCGGAATGTTCAGCGGCCTGATGAACCGCAACGCGACGCCGAACACCAGGATCGCCAGCGGGATCGTCCAGTGCCACCCTTGCTGTGATCCCGGAGTCACGCGACGAAGTCTACGTGGCGGAGCATTGACCGCAACCGGATTCAGCTCCGCGGCTAACCCGGAAGGTGAAGCGAGGCAGCGTGTCTGGTCCAGGAACGTTCACTCAAGATTGATCGCCCGGACCTCCACCCCTTGCCCCGTCCAGCCGTGGACGGTGCCGTCGTCGGCGATGTGCCACAGGGAGGCGGCGTGGCGGTCGAGGGTGTCGATAATGAGTTGGCGATGCATATCGCCGGCTGCATCGACCAGCCACTGCACCGCAGTCGGCTGCCGGGGGTCGTTCGGCTTGAGCTGGCTGGCGAAGAACCACCGGGCGTCCGGGGCTTGGTCCTTCGGCACGCCACGAACGCCGTAGTAGCGGGCGATGCGGTCGAGCTTGTCAGGGAAGCAGGCGACGACCTCGACGTCCGCGAGGGTCGCCTGGTGATGGTCGATCAGGGCACCGGCGAGGTGGTCCGGCTCGGGCGGAGCGGTCGCGGCGTCGAGGCCGCCCCAGAGGGCGATGCCGACGGCGACGCCGGCGACGATGCGGCCGGCCATCGTCGGCAGCGTCGCCGCCAATGTCGCGATACCGCCGAAGAGGCAGAGCTGGGAGAGAATCAGATACCGCCGCGAGAAGAAGTGGTGGTACTGCAACGCGATCGGCAGCACGATCAACGACGTTGCCAGGATCGTCAGCAAAGCGACGCCTGCTGGCCGATTGTGGCGGACGAGCAGGATCGCCCCGGCTACGCCCATTATTGTCAAAAGCAGGCTCGTCCCCTTGTCCTTGCGGAATTGATCGAACGCGTGGGCCTGCACAATGGTGGCGGTCAGGCTGGTGGATGACCGGGCCAGCTCGCTCTCGCCGGGCAGGACGACCGTCGGCGGCGGCTCGCGACCGGCGGCCCGTTCGGTCAGACGGATCACCCCCGGCAACGCCAGCAGCAACGCGAGCGACACGGCTGTCAGCGGCATTAGCATTGTCGTTCGGCGTCGGAGCACGTCGACCAGCCCCGCCGCCAGGACGCCGGCGAGCAGGAGGTAGCCCAGGTGGTGCGACAGCAACGCTGCCGCCAGCGTCAGGCCGAGCAGGAGCGTCCTGCCGATCGTCCACGACCCGCGGGCGACGAGGCCGATCGCGACGAGCGACGCCAGCGACAGCAGCGTGTACATCCGGGCCTGTCCCGCCTGGGCGATGCCCGCCGCCCCGCCGGCGACGAGGACGGCGAACACGATGCCGCCGAGTCGCTTCGAATCGCGGCCCGTTCCCGCCAACTCGCGTCCCGCCCACCACGCCGCCGGAATGCAGAGCAATCCGCCGACGAGCGACGGCAGCCGCAGGACGAACTCCGACTCGCCGAAGGTCTCGCGGCAGAGCTTGACGAGGGCGAAACTCAGCGGCGGGTGCTCGAAGTGGTGCCGCCACAAGAGCAGCTGGCCCCACGTCGCCGTCGATGCCAGCCACGTCGCCGCCTCGTCGTACCAAATCGGAATCGTCAACGGCCGCGCCAGCCGCACCGCGACGCCGAAGACCAGAACCGCCGCGAAGGCGACGAGTTCCGGTCGATGCCGACGATGCCACGCGTCCCTCGGCATGCGGCGGAGCGTAGGGATTGAGTTCGATGGTGCACCAGTCGCGGCTACCAGAGGTGAGTGACAAATGATCCTCAGAATGCCGCTTCGCCGGCGAGTTGCATGCGGAGCAGGAGCAGCGCGGCACTGAGTTGGGCGTCGTTTTCGAGTAGGACCTCGACCGCGTTCTGTTCCTCGTCCTCGATCTTCACCGTCGCCTCGGAGCCGTCGTCACGCAGGACGTCGAGGCTCTGGCGGGCCCGGATCGCGTCGATGGCCTGGCGGTGCGTCATCTCGACGACGACGTCGGGATCGACGCCCCACTCGGTGTCGAGCTCTTCCTTATGGATGTTCCGGCCACTGGGCAGGTAGTAGTGGCTCGTAGTGAGCTTGAGCCACGCGTCGCCGCCGCGGCGGCCGACGTCTTTGAGCTCCTGGACGCTGCCCTTGCCGAAGGTGCGTTCGCCGACCACGAGCGCCCGGCCGCTGTCCTTGAGGGCACCGCTGACGATCTCGCTGGCCGAAGCGCTGTAGCCGTTGACGAGGACGACCATCGGCAGGTCGGTGTCGTACCGGCTGGCTTGGGCCTTGAAGACCTGGCGGCGGACGTTGCGTCGCTCGCCGCGGGTCGAAACGATTTCGCCGTTGCCTTCGCGGCCGGTGAGGAACTCGTCGCTGACGCTCACCGCCGACTGCAGCAAGCCACCGGGATTGTGCCTAAGGTCGAGCACAAGGGCCTCGGCCCCGGCTTCTTCGAGCTGATGCAACGCCTCGCGAAGCTCGCGGGCGGTGGTCCGCTGGAAATTGGTCAGCCGCAGATAGCCGATGTTGGCCTGTTCGTCGGCGATCCAGTCCCATTCGCCGTCTTCGAGTTGCTGCCAGCCGGTGATGGACTGAACCTCGATTTGCCGGCGTTCGAGCGTGTGGTCGGCCACTTCGCCGTCAAGGCTGCGGACGGTGAGCGTCACTTCGGTGCCCGGATCGCCGGTGATGACCTTGACGGCGTCGCTGTCGCTGATGCCGTGGGCGCTCTTGCCGTCGATGTGCGTGATGACGTCGCCGTATTTGATGCCGCTCTCGATCGCCGGCCCGCCCAGCAGCGGGCTGACGACGCGAAGATCACCATTGTCTTCAGCGCGGATTTTGATCCCCACGCCGACAAAGTTGCCCTGCGTGCTCTTGCGGAACTCCGCGACCTGGCTGGGCCAGATGACGGCAGTGAACGGGTCGAGCTCCGTCAACGCTCCGTCGGCAAACTCATAGACGAGGACCTCATCGGGCAGCTTGAGCGTCCGATTGTTGAGGGCCGACAGCGACCGGAGCAGCGTCGTGGCGGTCGAGCGGTTGGGCTCGTTGCCGTTGGCGATGAGGTCGCGTTGCTCAGCGAGGCCTTCGAGGAAACGATTGCGATCCTCTTCGTCGGCGATGCTCGGGAAGGTTTCGCTGAGCTTGTTGGTCAACGCGACGGCTTCGAGCGCATCGATGCCGCCGACGAGCATCTGCCGCAGGGCAACTTCGCGGACGTGGTACTGCCGGGCGTCTTCCAGAGCGTCGCGGAGCATCGTCATCGTGATGCCGCTGACGGCGTCCTTCCAGTCGCGCTTGAACTCCGCGGCGAGCATCTGAGCGTCGTCCTCGGCCGGCTGCGTCGTCGGGTCGACGGCGTCGCCTGCTTCGCCGTCGAGGACGGTCGGGTCATCGATGGGATCGCCCATCTTCTCGTTCGTCTCGTCGTCATCCCGCGCCGCGGCCAGGGCCTGGTCGACCAATCGCTGCTCCTCGATGGCGGCATCGCGGAGGTCGATGAGGTGGTCCGGCACGTACGTCGCCAGCAGGCGGACGCGTCGCTGGGCGTTCTTGAACCTCTCGTGCCACTTGGCCTCCTGGCTCTCGATGCCGCTGAGGTCGCCCCAGACGCGCATCGCCTTGAGCCACTCGCCGTTGGTCTCGTAGGCCAGGCCCAGCTGTTCGCTTTCGGCGATGAGCTCCTGCACCCAAGGCTGAGCCTTGAAGGCCGCCTCGTCTTCGGCGAGCGACAGGGCGTTGTGGGCTGCGGTGATGGCCCTTGAGCGGAAGCCGTTGTCCCGCAGGACCATCACGTCCTTGACCTGCCGGTCGAAGGCCACTTCGCGTTCGGCGGCGAAGCGTTCGCGTTTTTCCTGGAAGTCGGCGACCCAGTCGTCCATCTGCCGGAGCGACGGATCGTCGGGCCGGAGCTTGAGCGCCTGTTCGAGCAGCTGCCGGGTCTCCTGCAGATCGCCGTCACCGGCGGCGAGGATGGCGCGACGCTTGAGGACGTCGGCGTTGACGAACTCAGGCTCGAGCATCGCCAGCCGAATCGCCTCGCCCACGCCCCGCTGGCTGCTGTCGGCCAGCATCGGCCCTTGCGGCTCGTCCGCCCGGGCGGTCTCCGATCCGACACACGCGAGTCCGCCAAAGCCGACCGCCAGCACAATGCCCGCGGTCGCGGTCTGAAGGAGGCGGCGGGTACGGCTGGGCGTGCGATGAAGGTGCTGCATAAGCGTCGAGCGATGGTGCTGCATGAGCGTCGAGCAAACGGACAACGGGACAGGGCCCCACCCGCAGACTCATACGATGCGGGACCGCATGAGTTTCACTCATCGGTCATCGAGCTGCAACCGTGTGGACGAGCAGGGAATAGCGGATCTGGGGTAGCCACGGAGCTTGCTCCGCGAGTCCGGACGCACTTGGGGCATCCTCCCGACACGCGGACCAAGGTCCGCGGCTACCCCAGAAGCAACGGATGAGCTGAGCCTCCCTACAACGACACCATGCCCCTCCAAACGCCTCGCGACGCCCTGCACGACACGCTCCGCGACGCCTTTTGCCGCGTCACGGGGTTCGACGACGTCGACCCGCTCGTCTCGCCGTGTGGCAACAAGACCATGGGCGATTACCAGTCCAACGCCGCCATGAGCCTCGCCGGGCGGATCAAGAAGGAGCGTGGCGACAAGGCCAACCCCCGGCAGATCGCGACGGACGTGGCAGACCTGTTGTCGGACCTGGAGATGCTGGCGGAGAAGCCCAAGATCGCCGGGCCGGGGTTCATCAACTTCCGACTCTCGCCGACATGGGTCGCGCAGCAGGCGAGCGAGGCGTTGTCCGACAACCGACTCGGCGTGCCGAGGGACGAGCCGACGCAGACGGTCGTGGTCGAATACAGCAGCCCCAACATCGCCAAGCAGATGCACGTCGGGCACATCCGCTCGACCATCCTCGGCGACGCGGCGGCACGCGTGCTCGAGTTCCTGGGGCACCACGTCATCCGCCAAAACCACGTTGGCGACTGGGGCACGCAGTTCGGCATGCTCATCGCCCGGCTCAACGAAGCCGGCGGCCCCACCGCCGCCGCAACCGCCCCCATCGGCGACCTCGAGGACTTCTACCGACAGGCCAAGCGGCGCTTCGACGAGGACGAGGCGTTCAAGACCCAGGCCCGCGAGACGGTCGTCCGGCTCCAGTCGGGCGAATCGGCCGAACGTGACGCCTGGCAGCGGCTGGTGGACGAGACGCGAAAAGACTACCTGCCGACCTACGACCGGCTGAACGTGCAACTCGGCGTCGACGACGAGCGCGGCGAGTCGTTCTACAACGACCGCCTGCCGTCACTGGCAAGGGATCTCGAAGACGCCGGGGTCGCGGCCGTCTCCGACGGGGCCCTCGTCAGCTTCGCAGGCGACTTCAAGAGCCCCTTGATGATCCGCAAGACCGACGGCGGCTACTGCTACGGCACGACCGATCTGGCGGCCGTCGAGTACCGGGCGACGGAGCTCAAGGCCGACCGCGTGCTCTACTTCGTCGATGCACGGCAGGCTCAGCACTTCAAGCAGGTCTTCGCCACGGCAAAGGTGGCAGCCGAGAAGATCCCCGACTGGCAGCCGGTGGGCGACGTGTCGTTCGAGCACGCCAGCTTCGGCAGCGTCCTGGGCGAAGGCGGCACGCCGCTCAAGACGCGTGACGGCGGGACGATCAAGCTCGTCGATCTGCTCGACGAGGCCGAGCGGCGGGCGCGGATCGTGGTCGAGGAGGCGTCGCCCGACTTGCCCGCCGACGAGAAGGACGCCCTTGCCAAGGCGGTGGGCATCGGCGCGGTCAAGTACGCGGATTTATCGAAGGACCGGGCCAGCGACTACGTCTTCAGCTTCGACGAGATGCTCCGCCTCGACGGCAACAGCGGGCCGTACATGCAGTACGCCCACGCCCGGGTGCGGTCGGTGCTCCGCAAAGCCGAGTCGGCCGGCGGCGGCACGATCTCGACGCTCGACGCTCCCGAAGAGGTCGCGTTGGCCAAGCAGCTGCTGCTCTTCGGAGACGCCGTCCAGCAGGTCGCCCTCGACCTGCGGCCGCACGTGCTGTGTGCCTACCTGTACGACACCGCCCGGGCGTTCAGCCGGTTCTACGACGCGTGCCCGATCCTCAAGAGCGAGGGGGCAATCCGCGAGAGTCGGCTTGCGTTGGCGGACCTGACGGGGCGGACGATCGCGCAGGGGCTCGACCTCCTCGGGATCGACCACCCGGAGCGAATGTGACGAGACTCGATGAGCGGTTAGGAAGATTCCCCGCTCCAGGTTGCGACGTCCTGTCGTAGCTCCGGGTGCTTCAAAATCGTTTGAAAACCGAACGTGCATGGGAGGTTCGCGACCGGAAACCGGACGCCACGTGGACGTCCGGAGCACTGAACCGTTTGCATTTCGAACCTCCGTGACACCCCGACACGCTTGATCGGCGCTCCACGTGGAGCATCATCAACGTGCAAAACCCCCGCCGGCGTGGCCAATGGAGGGTTGAGCGCGCTCCACGTGGAGCGCGGACCTCCAGACCCCTCGCCGCCACACTTCCAACGCCGACCTCGGCGGCCGCCGGGGCGCAACGCGACAGATCGTCATGCAGCGTCCGCGACGGGTCGGCCGGTGATGCCGTTGGCCAACTCCTCGAGCCGGCGATCGTCCAGCTCCAGCAGCGGCAACTCGAACCGCAGCCCGGCAAACCCGAGCCCGTGGCGAAGGTGATCCTCAGCCGTCTGCTGCCACTCCGCGGCCCGCAGCGCGTCGTCGCCTTCGAGTCGGATCGGCAGGTAGATCAACGCCGTCTCCGCCTCCGATGCCGCCTCGGCCAAGGAGACCAGCTGCCGCGTCCAGCCTCGCAGGACGTCTGATCCGGCCGGCGGCACGTTGATGTCGATCCCGTCGCACGTCTGGCGGACCAGCGACGTCAGGACGTCGGCGTCACGGGTGCCGTCGTGGGCGATGAGGGCGCGTTGCTTCGTCGGTTTGGCCATAGGTCGCTTCGTCTCTCCGGTTCCCTTACATCGTCAGCAACGCCTTGAGCACGTTACCTTCGCTCGCCGCTCGCATCGCCTCGGGGCCGTCGTCGAGGCGGAAGCGACGACTCACCAACGAGGCCACGTCCACCCGCGCCTCGGCGAGGAGCTTAATCGCAGGAGCAAACGGACCACAACGGCTGCCTTGGATCGTGATCTCGTCGATGACGATTGGTGCCAGATCGATCGGCTGACCGGTGGGCGATGGGGCGACGGTGCTCTTGAGGACCAGTGTGCCGCGAGGTCGGCACATCGCCGCCGCGACGCCTAAGCCGGCGGCGTTGCCGGTGCAGTCGACGACGACGTCCTGGTCGTGCCGGGGTTCGATCTCGCGGAGGTGCCGGCTCTTGATGCCCCACCGCTCACAGAGCTGGAGCTTGCCGGCGTTGCGTCCGACGACGCGGACTGCGGCCTTCGTTTGGGCCAGGACCTGGGCGACGAGCAGGCCGAGCCGGCCCCCGCCGAGGACGGTGACCCACGTCCTGTCGTTCAGGAGCGGCCCGAGTTGCCGCTCGACCTGCACCGCCGCAGCAAGGGGCTCCACGAACGTCGCCTCGTCATCGCCGACCGTGTCCGGCAAGACGTGCAGGTTCCGCTCCGGCAGGACGCACCAGTCGGCAAAGGCCCCGTCCCGACCGACGATGCCGAGCACGGTCCGGTTGCGACAATGACTCGACAGGCCCCGCTTGCACAGGTCGCACTGCCGACAGACGCAGTTGATCTCGCCGACGACCCGCTTGCCGACGAGCGTCTCGTCGTCCGCCTCCTCGACCGTCGCGACGAACTCGTGCCCCAGGACGCCGCGAAAGCCCATGTAGCCCCGGCAGATCTCCAAATCCGTCGAGCAGATGCCGGCCTGCCGGACGCGGAGCAAGGCTTCGCCGGCGGGACGTTCGGGGGTGCGGCGACGCTTGTCGAGCTTGAGCTTGCCGTCGAACGACAACGCCCGGCTCACGACGCGGGCTCCTCGGCCCCTTCGAAGGCGAGGGCCAGCCACGCTTCCGAGTCGTAGCCGCGATCCGTCTTGAACATCAGGGCCAGCGACGAGCGGGCCTGGAAGGCGATGGCGAAGTCGTCATCGTCGAGCAAGGCGGCGAGTTGTTCGACGACCTCGACCTGCCGATATCGGGCCAGCGATTCGACTGCGGCGAGTCGGACGTCGACGTCCTCGTCGTCGGCCAACGCCCGGGCCAGCAGTTCGTCGGCGGCTTCGGGATCGGGCACATTGCCCAGGGCCTTGGCGGCTTCGAGGCGGACAAGCGTGTCGTCGTCGGTCAGCAGGGACGTGAGAATCTCGGTCTTATTCCAGGCCCCGGCACGGTTGAGGGCTCGTGTGGCGGTAGCTCGCAGCAGCGGTGCCTCGTCCGGCTGGGCGGCGATGGCGGCATAGAGATCGACGTAGGGCTCTTCGCGCCCGGCCCGGGTTTCAGCCAGCTGGTTGATGGCGAAGAACTGCTTCGTCGCGTCCGCATTCTCGTTGGCCAGCGTGCGGGCGGCGTCGACGATCTCGGGCGTGCTGCCGCCTCGGGCGAGCTGGATGAGCGACCCGCCGACGGAGAAGATTCCCACGACGGCAGCGGCGATGCCGAAGACGATGCCCTGGGTGATCGTCTCGGCGACGGCTTCGTTGCGGGCGAAGTTTTCCTCGCGATCATCCCGCCACGGGTCCCCTTCGGGCCGGAGGTTGCAGCCGACGAGCAGGGAGCCCGTCAGGCAGGTGATGAGCAGGGTTCGGCGGAGCTTCATCGGAAGGACGGTAGAGGGTCGAGTGCTCCACGTGGAGCGCCAGGGATGTTCTGGAGCTATGTCAGGAGATTTCAACCGATCCGCATCTTCCGTCGCGGCGTCTGTGGAGCGGGTGCCGCATCGAGATCGAGGAGCTCCGGGCCTTCGACCGGCTCGCCCAGGAACCGTCCCGCCAGCTTGCCGAACCGGCTCGGCACGTCCGTAGCGAAGATCTGCAGATCGCCCCGCTCTTCACCTTCAGCCCGCAGAGCTCGCTTCTTGAGCACGGCTGCGACGTCCTCGGCGACACTGGAGGCGGAGTCGACGATCACAGTCTCGTCACCGACGATTCGGCGGATGGGCTGCATGAGGATCGGGTAGTGCGTGCAGCCCAGGACCAGTGCGTGCAAGCCGTCGCCGACGTCGTTGGCGCGGCGGATCATCGGCGTCAGGTACTGCCGCAGGGCCAGATCGACGATCGGGTCGTTGTCGCGGCGTCCCTCTTCGACGAGCGGCACGAGCAGGGGCGTCGACCGGAGCAGCAGCTGGGCCTTGGGCCGACGGGCACTGATGGCCGAGTCGTAGGCCCGGCAGTCGACGGTGGCCTGGGTCGCGATGACGCCGATGGTCGGCCTGGCTCGTTTGCCCCCTGCCGCACACGCCGCCCTAACGCCGCTCTGGATAACGCCGGTCACATCGATGCCGTCCGCCTTGAGCCGCAGGTCGTACAGGGCCACGGCAGAGGCGCTGTTGCAGGCGACGACAAGGTGTTTGGGCCGCCGGCCTTGGCGAGTCAGGCGGTCCAGGGCGGCTTCGAGAACCTCGGTGCTGGCACGCCGGATGGCCTCGGGGCTCTTGGAGCCATACGGCACGCGGGCGGTGTCGCCGACGTAGACGATCGACTCGCCGGGCAACCGACGCCGCAAGGCGTTGACCACGGTCAACCCGCCCAAGCCACTGTCGATGACGAGAATCGGAGCCGCCGGATCATCCAGCGAGGCTTCGTCAAAGGGCTCGGGAGGTGCAGCAAGACGGAGAAGAGGGGTGTCGCTCAAGGGTGCATCCATGCGAGAAGAACGAGTTGTTATCCGTGGTATCGACCATCCATGGCCTGCAACGACGGGAAGTCCCTTTGTAACTTGACTTAGGGGCGAATGCACGCGGACAATCCGAGTGTGACCGCAGAGGAAACCACCGAGACCACCGATGCCGCCGAACAGCCCGAGGCCCAGGAGCCCGACGGCGAACTGGCGGGCCAGACGGTGATGATCGTCGATGACGACCCCGACGTCATCCAGACTCTCGAGGCAGCCTTTGAGCCGACCGGCTGCCGGTTGTTGACGACAAAGAACGGTAACAAAGCCATCGAGTACGCGGAAAAGGAGCAAATCGACCTCATCGTCCTCGACATGATGCTTCCCGGCCGAAGTGGCTTCCTCGTGCTCGAAGCCCTTAAGGCCGACCGTCTGCCGAGCGAGAAGCCCTACGTCATCATGCTCACCGGCAACGACGGCGTGCGTCACCAGCAGTACGCCGAAGCTCGTGGCGTCAACGACTACTTCCACAAGCCCGCGAGCCTCCAGAAGCTCCTCGACCGCTCCATCGAGCTCCTGAAAACCGGTCAGTAACGCGTCAGACCATCTTCAATGCCCACCAAGCCCACGGATTCCCATCCGTGGGCTCTGCTTTGCCCACGACTACCGTTCACCATGTCGGAAGCCACTCCAGGTCACGCAGTTGACAACACCCGCGCTCAAGCCCTCCAAGCCCTCGAAGGAGCCAGCACGCCCGACGACCTCCAGGCCTTCAAGCGTCAGTTTCTCGGCAACAAGGGTCAGGTCAAACAGCTCATGAAGCTCCTGGGCAAGGCCTCCAAGGAGGACCGCCCCGCCCTCGGCAAGGCCGTCAACGACCTGCAGAACGAGCTCACGAGCCTCTACGAGTCCAAGCTCACCGAAGCCGGCCCCGCCGAAATCAAGCCGCTGATCGATGTCACCGAACCGGGCATTGTCCCCCACATCGGCCGCCGGCACCCCGTCAACCGCGTCATCGATGAGCTCGTCGACCTCTTCGGCCGCATGGGCTTCGAGGTCGGTACGGGGCCGGAACTCGAAGACGAATACCATAACTTCGTTGCCCTCAACATCCCTGAGAGCCACCCCGCCCGCGATCCGCTCGACAACTTCTACCTCGCCGATGAAGACGACGAGGGCCCTCGCAAGCTGCTTCGTACTCAGACCAGCACCGTGCAGATCCGCACGATGAAGCAAAAGCAGCCGCCCATCCGCATCGTCATCCCCGGCCGCGTCTACCGACCCGATACCCACGATGACACGCACCTGAGCATGTTCCACCAGCTCGAAGCCCTGGTCGTCGATCGCGGCGTAACGATGGTCGACCTCAAGAGCACCATCCTTCAGTTCGTCCACGCCTACTTCGGCCCCAACACCAAAGTGCGGCTGCGGCCGAGCTTTTTCCCCTTCACCGAACCCTCCGCCGAGTGCGACGTCTGGTTCCCCGACCGCGGCCAGTGGATCGAGTTGGGGGGGTGCGGGATGGTTCACCCGAACGTTCTGCGAGCGTGTGACATTGATCCTGAAGAATTTACGGGCTGGGCATTCGGCTTTGGCGTCGAACGGATCGCGATGCGCAAGTACGCTGTGGGCAACATCCGGCAGTTCGTCGAGAACGACCGCCGCTTCCTCACAAGCCTCTAACGCATCGCTCGCAACGGTAGGTAAATCATTCCTCGACGCTTGCCCAGCAGGCGAAGCGGCCTATCTTTCCCGCCCCACCGACGCAACGCCGAAAGGCAGAGCAACGGCCGGGCCGAGCGACTCGAAGCGGCTTTTTTAGCCATGAGAGTTGACCGGAACGACGGGTCGCCTAGTGTGCCCGCCGCCGACGAAAGTCGGCAAAGCAGCCCTGGCGGCAACGTCCGGGCCCTGCTCTTTGACAATCGAGGAAAGGTTCAATGCGAATGAAAGGAGCATGTTGCATGCACGAAGGTGCAGGACATGCGAATGAATGCGGGTGGCCGACACTCTTTCCGAGTCGGCCACTTGATCGAGCACCTTATCGGTGAACCACCCTTTGTTGCACTCGGCCCCGGCCGGGTCGTGATAAGTGTGGTCAAGCTACTAAGGGTGCACGGTGGATGCCTCGGCACTGAGAAGCGAAGAAGGACGTTGAAGCCTGCGATAAGTCACGGTTAGCCGGCAATCAGGCGTATGACCCGTGAATCTCCGAATGGGGAAACCCAATGGTCTCTAGACCATTATCTGACGGTGAACGCATAGTCGTCAGAAGCGAACCCAGGGAACTGAAACATCTAAGTACCTGGAGGAAAGGAAAGTAACAAC
>CAYMAS010000018.1:0-28673 GCA_964388485.1 uncultured Tepidisphaerales bacterium
CGTCGTCTTCGAGGCGTGGAAGCGGGCGGAGGTGACCACAGTCGTGGCCGACGCCCATGCAGGGCTAGCCCTGCATCAGGGTATGATAGCGAGAAGAACCATCGGTTGGCAAGGCTGGACATGGACCTCGACTGCCTGATCCCGCCGCGGATCGGCCGACCGACCGACAAGGCTCCGGCGACGCCTTACCGCAGCGAGATGCACGCGGCGTTTGCCGGCGCCACGCCGAGCCCCTGCGGCCAGCGTTGGCAGAGCGAGACGGTCAACAGCATGATGAAGCGGAACTACGGCGACGCGTTGCGTGCCGCCACCCCGGCCCGCCGCGAGCGTGAGATGATGCTCAAGGTCCTGACGCACAACATCGCTCTGTAGCTACGTCACCAGAGGGTCCGGACAGAGCAGGTCGGGAGCCGTTTCCAGCTGCCGACCCTGTGGGCGGGGAGGGTAATTAGCTGCACCCCATCGAGTTGCCGCAGTTGAGGCACTTGTAGCAGGTGCCGTTGCGGACGGTGATGGAGCCGCAGACGTCGCAGGCGGGGGCGTCGCTTTGGGCGGCGGTGCCGGCGAGGGTCAGGGGGTCGGTGGCGGGTTTGGAAACGGTGGCGGCGAGGCGGCCGGCGGTGGAGGGTTGGGTGACGTTGCCGGGGGCGGGCTGTTCGAGGACGGCCGTCGCGGGCTCGGTGCGGGGGAGGACGTCGGTCGTCTTCGTGTCGGGCTTGACGAGGTGGTGGCCCTTACCGTTGCCGTTGCTGGTTCCGGATCCCACGGACTTGAGTCCGCGGGCCTGATCGGAGGTGGGGGTGGGGGCGACTGTGGGTGTGGGCTGGGTGCGATTGGGGCTGTTGGCAGCCTTGTAGCCCGGGATGAATTCCATGCCGAGCCAGCGGAAGATGTAGTCGACGAGGCTCTTGGCCATAGGGATGTCGCGGTTGCGCGTCATGCCGGCTGGTTCGAAGCGGGTGTGCTCGAACTTGCGGACGAGGTCCTCGATCTTGACGCCGTACTGGAGGGCGAGCGAGGCGAGGGTTGCGATGGTGTCCATCAGGCCGCCGACGGTGGAGCCCTCTTTGTTCATGGTGATGAACAGTTCGCCGGGCGTGCCGTCTTCATAGAGGCCGACGGTGATATACCCCTCGTGGCCGGCGATGTCGAACTTGTGCGTCTTGGCGACGCGGGTGTCTTCGAGCTTGCGACGCATCGGGCGATGGACGACGCGTTCGACAATCTTCTCGATGACGCGTGGTTCAACTTGTTCGAGGTTGGACTCGAAGCCCAGGGACTCAAGTCCGGGAGCTTTGGTTGCGAAGCGTGCGACCTCGGTTGCGACTTCATCCTTGGAGGCTTCGACGTTTTCCTCCGAGTCGTCCTCGTCATCTGCATCCGACTGAGAGTTGAGCGGTTGCGAGAGCTTCGACCCGTCGCGGTACAAAGCATTCGCCTTCAAACCCAGCTTCCAGGAGAGTTCGTAAGCGGCCTGGACCTCTTCGACAGTGGCCTCGTTGGGCAGGTTGATCGTCTTGGAGATGGCGCCGCTGATGAACGGCTGGGCGGCGGCCATCATCTTGATGTGGCCGTCGGCGGCGATGTACCGCGTGCCGGTCTTGCCGCACTTGTTGGCACAGTCGAAGACGTCGTAGTGGTCGGGCGACAGGTGCGGGGCACCTTCGACGGTGCCGCTGCCGCAAATGACGGCGCCGGCCTCGTTGATCTCCTTGTTGGTGAAGCCCAGGTGACGCAGGAGGCTGAACCCTGGGTCGCTCTTCATCTCGTCCGTCACGCCGAGCCGCTTGAGCGTCTCGGCCGAAAGCGACCACGGGCTGAAAGCGAACGGCAACTCGAACGCCGCGGGCAGCCCGGCTTCGATGGCGTCGAGTTCCTTGGAGTCGAAGCCCTTGTTGGCCAGCGAGAGGCGGTTGATGTGCGGGGCATCGTCGAGGGTGAGCGTGCCGAGGACGTACTTGAGGACGTCGTCCGCCTGGGCGTCGTCGTAGCCGAGGCTGAGCAGGGCGGGGACGAGGCCGTTGTTGGCGATCTTGAAGTACCCGCCGCCGCTGAGCTTCTTGAACTTGACGAGGGCGAAGTCCGGCTCGACGCCAGTGGTGTCGCAGTCCATGAGCAGGCCGATGGTGCCGGTGGGGGCGATGACGGTCGCCTGGGCGTTGCGGAAGCCGTGGGCTTCGCCGCGTTCGAGGGCGACGTCCCACGCGTTGCGGGCGGCGTCGAGGAGCTGGTCGCTGAGCAGGTGCGTTGAGCCGTCGAAGGCGGTCGGGTTGATGGCGACGGGCGTGACTTCGAGGGCTTCGTACGTCTCGTCGCCGTAGGCGGCACGGCGGTGGTTCCGCATGACGCGGAGCATGTTCTCCTTGTCGTCCGCGTAGCCGGGGAAGGGTCCGTGCTCTTTGGCAAGCTCCGCCGAGGCGGCGTAGCTGTCGCCGGTGAGGATGGCGGTCAATGCACCGCAAATCGCCCGGCCCTTTTCGCTGTCGTAGGCGATGCCGCTCTGCATGAGGACGGCCCCGAGGTTCGCGTAGCCCAGGCCGAGCGTGCGGTAGCGGTAGCTGAGCTTCGCGATGTTTTCGCTCGGGAAGCTGGCCATGAGGACGCTGATCTCGAGGACGACGGTCCAGAGCCGGACCGCGTGGCGGTAGCCGTCGAGGTCGAACGCGCGGGTCTTGGTGTCGAAGAAGCGGATGAGGTTCAGCGACGCCAGGTTGCAGGCGGTGTCGTCGAGGAACATGTACTCGCTGCAGTTGTGGACCGTGATGCCGTTGGCGACGAAGGAGCTCGTCACCGGCTCGGTCAGGTCGAAGACCTGCTGGGCTCCCAGCGGCTCGAGGCTCGCGATGCGGTCCCAGTTGTCGCACGACGCGCCGCGCGACGGCAGGGCGTCCATGGCGGCTTCGAGGGCGTCGTTCTTGGCGTCGCTCAGGAAGCCGACGTGCTTGGCGAAGAGCGACAGGCACCGCGGATCAATCCGCAGCACGGCGTCGCCTTCGGTGCCCTGGACCTGGCAGCGGATGCCGAAGCCGATGAGCAGGGTCTGGACGTCGCGGAGCAATCCGAGGCGTGGCGTGCGGAGGCCGACGGTTTCGCTCGTGACGATGCCGTCGGCCGTGAAGAGGCCGCGGAGCAGGTGCTTCTGTGCGGCGAGGCCCGCGGTGAAGGCATCGCCGGACAGACGGCGGCCGCCGGCGAAGGGCGTCTTGGCGAACGCACCGAGTCGGCCGAGCATGCGGCGGTCGTCGCTGACGAGCATCGGCTCGGCCGACGTTGTCATCGTCACCGCCGCCTCGTCATCGAAGCTCATCCGACCAACCATGGCGGGTTTGCGGACGCGGGAACCTTCGCCCCAATGGTCGGCTACGTATCGACCGTAATCGTCGGCATCATCGACGCCGCAGTGCGTCAGGTCGAGCACGCTGCCGTCGCCGTTGGCGTCGCTCAAGAGGAAGCCGGCGAGGTGGAAGAGCTTCGCGTCCGTCGGCTCGCCCACCCGCTCGACCGCAGCGGGTTCGCTGATGAGGCGGACTTCGTCGTCACGGGTCAGATGCCCGGCCTCGATCCAGCCGCGGTTGCGGGTCCAGACCTTGTGGTCGCGGGTGAGCTTCACCTGGTAGCCGCTCTCGGTGGTCAGCTCGAAGACCTCCTTCGTGCCGGTCGGGAAGGCACCGTCGACGACGTGAACTTCCTGCGCCTCGACGTTCGTCATGACGCGGGCCGGCAGGTGGATCATCTCGTCGATGCGACGCCAGATGCCGCCGGGCGTCAGAACGCGGGTGTCGCCGGTGACGCACGGGTTCGACGCGTTGATGCGGCCGGCCGACGGGCAGGTGTGCCACGCGTTGATCGTCGAGTCGTACTGCACGCCCGGGTCCGCACAACGCCACGCCGCCCGGCTGATCTGGTCCCACAGGTCGCGGGCCTTGATCGTCTTGTGGACCTCGCCGTCGGTCCGGCGGTAGAGCGTCCAGTCGCCGTCGTTCTCCAGGGCCTTGAAGAACGCGTCGGGGATGCGGACGGAGTTGTTGGAGTTCTGGCCCGAGACGGTGTAGTACGCCTCGCCGTTGAAGTCGTAGTCGAGCTTCAGGCCAAGCTCGTTCGCCAGGTCCTTCTGGTCGTCGCTGAGGTGCTTCATGCCCTCGGCCAACGCGGCGACCTTCAGCTCCTCGCGGACCTTCCAGTTGACGAAGCTCTCGATGTCCGGGTGGTCGAGGTCGAGGCAGACCATCTTCGCCGCCCGGCGGGTCGTGCCGCCCGACTTGATCGCACCGGCCGCGCGGTCGCCGATCTTGAGGAACGACATCAAACCGCTCGACTTGCCGCCGCCGCTCAGCGGCTCGTCTTCGCCGCGGACCATGCTGAAGTTCGTGCCCGTGCCGCTGCCGTACTTGAAGAGCCGAGCCTCGCGGGTCCACAGGTCCATGATGCCACCCTCAGCCACGAGGTCATCATCGACGCTCTGGATGAAGCACGCATGCGGCTGCGGCCGCTCGTAGGCACTCGTCGCCTTCTTCACCGTCTCGTCCGCCGGGTCGACGAAGTAGTGCCCCTGGGCCGGGCCGGTGATGCCGTAGGAATTGTGCAGGCCCGTGTTGAACCACTGCGGCGAGTTCGGTGCCGCCATCTGGTTGAGCAGCATGAACGCGAGCTCGTCGCGGAAGGCAGTCGCGTCCTCGTCGGCGTCGAAGTAGCCGTGCTTCTTGCCCCAGTCGGTCCAGCAGTTGGCCAGTCGGCCGATGACCTGCTTGGCCGACTTCTCCGGCCCGGTGACGACGCTGCCGTCTTCGTGTCGCTCGACTTGTCCGTCTTCGCCGACCTGCGGGACGCCTGCCTTGCGGAAGTACTTGCTGACCATGATGTCGGTCGCCAACTGGCTCCACGACGCGGGGATCTCGGCATCGGTCATCTCGAAGACGACGCTGCCGTCCGGGTTCGAGATACGGCTCGTCCGCTTCGACCACTCCACAGCGGCAAAGACGTCACGGAAGCCGTCGTGGTCGACGGGCAGGTCAGCGGTGAAACGGCGATTAATCTTCATGGCGGGGGTAAGGCTTGGGGTGGCGGGAGTCGGGCGACCTTCAGGCCGCAAGACTCCCGCCGCAGGGTCGTCGCGGTCGGTCAGCGGCGGGTTGTCAGTTGCAGAGTTCTCGGGGAGGTACGGGCGGTCCTTCAGGGTCAAGTTGATCCGAACATAAACCGAACCGGCCGCATCATGCAACCGGCGACGCGTCGGGCGTCAATCGACCAGCGGCAGCGTCAGGCCGCTTTGGTCCTGGTACTTGCCGCCCTTGTCGGCGTAGCTGACGGCACATGTCCGCTCCGCCTGCAGGAAGAGCATTTGGGCAATGCCTTCGTTGGCGTAGACCTTGGCGGGCAGGGGCGTGGTGTTGCTGATCTCGAGCGTGACCTTGCCACGCCACTCGGGTTCGAGGGGCGTGACATTCACAATCAGGCCGCAGCGGGCATAGGTGCTCTTGCCGACGCAGATGGCCAGCACATCCCGCGGGATCTTCATCTCCTCGACCGTCTCGGCTAAGGCGAAGCTGTTGGGCGGGATGATAACGTGGTCCCGGCCCGTGTTCTTCGTGTCGACGGTGACGAACATCTCGTCGCTGAAGGCCTTGGGGTCGACGATGGTCTGCCCGCCGGTGGGGTGGGTGGGCGTGAAGACCTTGAAGAGGCTGCCGACGCGGACGTCGTAGCCGTAGGACGAGACGCCGAAGCTGACGCGGCCACGACGGCGGACGTTATCTTCGAACGGCTCGATGCCGACGAGTTCGCGAATTTGGGTGTCACAGAGAATCGACATCAGAAGCAGGGGCTAAGGCAAAGGCGGGGCGAGCAAACAGATGGGCAAGCGGCGCGCCAACACATCGTCGCGGCAGGTAGGATACCCAAGATGTTGTGTTCGGCAAGATCATGACCACCCGCACTTGTATCGGACGTGTTGATCGCGGCACGTGAGCCGGCGGCAAATCCGGGTTGGATGGGACGTTGCGCGCAGGACGCGAAGGTAAAGAAACTTTCACATCCAGCCGCACAATGCTCGCAGGCGCACCACGTTGTCCACGAACAGCTGTCGTCAGCGTCCGCGGCACGTCATGCCGACGCTGCTGTCATGCCGCGCTGTCCAGGTGCGAACCGACGTGATGACCTTCTCAATCTTGGGAGCGGCGGCGCTTACGCCGCGGCAGCGCTGGCGCCGCGTTGGAAGAATCGTTGGGTTGGTGATTGGGTTCGATTGGAACGCGGGGCAAGCCCCGCCGCTCCGGCGGTGGACCGCTGGGAGAACTGCGGTTTGAGTTACGGGTCCTAAGAGTTCACGTGTTGTCACATCCCGTCGCTGTGTCGTTACGATGGAGGAAGCGTTCGCCGGGACAAGCGTTCGCCTGACCTCTAGAAAGCCATGACCACCTCCCCACGCCGCCACCTCCGTTCTGCTGCCGCCGTCGGTGCAATTTGCGTCTCGCTCGCTGCGGGCGACGCCTCGGCCCAGTTCCAGGTTCAGCAGGACGGAGCCGTTCTCGATGCCAACCCGCGGCTCGGCTCTGGCGGCATCAACGCCCGAGGCGTTGGCGGGGCGTCGTTCGGGCAGTACAACAACCCCTACGGCGGCTTCGGGTCGTTCAACAACAACATCGTCACCGGGAATGTGACCGGCGGCAGGCAGTTCCGCGGCAACGTCGGCTACACCGACCCACGCGCCTTCCGCGACGGCACCGCGGGCGAAGAGTTCGACGCCTTCAACCGCTCCGCCAGCGGCGTTACAACCGGCGGTCGGCTCATCAACTATGCGAGCCCGAGCGACGCGAGGCCATACTTCGGCGACAACACTGTCGCCAATCCACCCGGCGGCTTCGTCCAAACGCCCTCCACCGGCGGCTTTGTCCCGCCTAGCACGAGCGGCTTCACCGCCGAAATCACTGGCGGCGACAGCCTCTTCACCGGTGACGCTCCGCAGATTCGGAACGTCAACGGCGTCCAGCAACGCGTCTCGCCGCTGTCGCGACTCTTCGACGGCGGTGCCCTCGACGCCGACGCGACCCGCGACACGACGCTGCCGCCGAGTGAGCAGGCACAGCAGGATTTGCTCAACTCGCCCGATGCCCTCGTCTTCGGCAACCGCGTCGCCGCCGATGGCCGCGTCGAATCGCTCGCCGATGTCGGCGGCCGGGAGCTGTCGCCTTACACGCGGCTTGGTCGCGATGACCGGCTGGAGTCGCTGACGAACGACCGCATCCGCGCCCTCACCGGTGATCTGCTACGGGACGAGGAGGGCAACGTCGTCGATGCCGCCACCGTCGAGGGAACGCTGCAGTCGGGCAGGGCTGAAGAGAGCACGGCCGCCGCTGGCGTCGTCGCCGGCGCGTCAGGCGAAGAGGCCCTGGAGCGGATCGAGCAAGGCCTGAATCCGGAAGACCCGGTCCTGCGACTGGCACGGCCCGAAGAGCAGTCGGCGCAGTACGCCCAGCTGCAGCGTCGGCTGGATCGTTTTCGCGAGGACCCGTTCGCCGAGCAACTAAGGCCTGCCGTGCCGGTGGAGTCGGAACAGGAAGACCCGGCCCTGCCGGGGCTTCCCGGCCTGGAGCAGCCTGAGGCGGGCGATGGCGTCGGGATGGTCCGGCCGTTCCCGAATGTGAACGTACAGCCGTCGACGCGGCCGCGGGCGAAGCAGCGTCGCCTGCCGGCCGATCCGCCGGTGGAGGTCGACAGCTTCGCGTCGGGCGTGACGTCGCCGACGTTGAAGGCGATTCTCAACGAAGCCGAGGCGGCGATGAAACGTGGGCAGTACGTCCAGAGCGTCGCCCGCTACGACGCGGCAGCGCGACTCGTTCCGAATCAGCCGCTGGTGCTTCTAGGCCGTGGCACGGCGGAACTGGGAGCCGGCTTCTACCGCCGCAGTGCCTCGACGCTGCGGGCGGCCTTGGAGCGGCATCCGGAGCTGGCGATGGGTCGGGTGTCCGTGATAGAACTGCTCGGTGCCGAGCGGGTCGAGACGCTGCGGGCGGATCTGGAGCAGCTGGCGATGGATCAACCTGACTCGCCGGTGCCGACGTTCCTGCTGGCTTATCTCGTCTACGGCGAAGGCGACGCCACGCGTGCCGCTCGTCTGCTGCGGGTGGCTGATGTTCGCAACGGCGGGCAGGACACGTTCTACAGCGCGTTGGCTCAAATCTGGTCGCCCGAAGCTCCGGCGACACGACCTGCGACCCAGCCCGCGGCGTTGACGAAGTAGGTCGTTATTCAGCACGACATCCGGGCGTGCGGTCTACGAAGCGTCACGCGTCGTTGTACTTCGGGGTTCTCGCCCAATGCAGCTTGCCGGCGAGGGCATCCCAGCGGCGACTCGTCGGATTCTCGACGAGCTGCAGATCCTCATCTGCCCGCCGAATGACGACACGATCGCCCACCTTGAGCCGCGTGCAGTCGGCACCGTCGCAGACGAGCGTCGTGCCGCGATTCACCTTCGCGGCGACGATCATCACGTGCGACGAACTCGGCACGATCACCGGCCGGAAGCTCAGGCTGTGGGGCGCGATGGGTGTCAGGCAGAACCCCTGCAGCGGCGGATTTAAGATGGGTCCGCCTGCCGAGACGTTGTAGGCGGTGCTGCCCGAGGGCGTGGCGACGATCATGCCGTCGCCGTGAACCTTGACGCCGAAGTCGCCGTCGGTGCCGAGGTCGAGCTCGACCATGTGAAAGGGCGGGCCGGCGTTGATGACGGCGTCGTTGAGGCTCAAGACGTGAAACCGCCGCTGTTTGGCGACGTCTTCGTCTTCCATCAGGTCGCACGAGACGTCGCCCGCCAGGACACTGACGTCGATCATCTGCCGATGGCTGACGGGTAGTTTGCCCTCGACGAGTGACTTGAAATGCCGCTGGACCTCGTCGGGTCGGAAGTCGGCGAGGAATCCGAGGCGGCCGTAGTTGACACCCATGACAGGAATCTGCCGGCCCTGCAAGCGTCTGGCGACGCCCAGCAGGGTGCCGTCGCCGCCGAGGACGAGGATGACGTCGGCGTCGACGGTGGCCAACGTGGTCTGCGGATCTTCCTGCGAACGGTTGCCTGTCTTGGCGTTGATGACGTCGACGACATCGACGCGGTCGCCGAATTCGGTCGTGATCCACTTCGCCAACTCGTCGGCGGCGGGACGGACGCGAATCTTGTCGAAGTTGGCAACGATCAGCAGACGCATCGGGCGCGGGCACCGTACGGAAGAAGCGGCCGACGTGCGACCGGCGAGGCCAAAAGAAAACCCGCGTCATCGCCAGGGACGACCGGGGAGCGAGGGCACAGAATCGGGGACGCTTAGGGCTGCTTCCTCTCGGACCTGACCCGGTTCACGACCGACCCTTGCCTCGGCCCGGCCGCCCCTGGCGACGAGGCGGGTTGGGAAAAGTAGCATAGCCGGCGAAAACGGGAACGTCCGATCATGTCAAAGGACTTGGCTAGGAGCCCGCCCCCAATCGTAGCTTCGTCGCAACCCACTCCACACGCCATGACCCAGACCTACCGACGACTCGCGACCTCCGCCGCCGCCCTTGCCATTCTGGCCGTTCCGCTGCTCGCCGCCGCTCCGGAAGAGGAGCGGACGAAGCAGAACCAGAGCGTCACGCCGACGACGAAGTCGCTGTTCGACCCCGCCGATGCCGTGTTGGATCGGATGCTCGTCGAGACGCCGGTTCGACAGGAGGCCACGGTCGTCGAGCAGCCGAACTTTCAGGTTGAAGCCGGATCATCGAGCCCGCGGCGATTGCTGCGGGAGGGCACGTTCGTCATCGACCGCGTCGGCACGGTTCGCCGACTTGACGACGGCTCGATCCTGTTCGTCTTCCAAAGCGACGGCGACACGGCGGCGTCGGCGGGCGACCCGCCGATGTGGCTGGTGCCGAACCTGAACCTGATGGCGGTCGAGAGCGCGATCAGCCAAACGCCGAATCAGCGGTTCCGCGTTACGGGCCGTGTCACTGAGTATCGCGGCCGCAATCACCTTGTGCTCGAGAAGCTTGTGATCGTCGGCTGATCTCAACGTTGGGGCGTAAATGTCAACCGCGGTCGAGGCCTGTCGCTGTGCTTGAGGCCACCGAGTTCCCGCTCGTCCGCCTCGCCACGAACGAAGCGATCAACGACCGGATCGCCGCTGGCCCGAATCTGCTCGACGCTCCCGTCGAAGCGAAGCCGGCCCTGGTGCAGCATGACAATGCGATCCGCCACCTTGAAAGCATTGGCCATGTCGTGCGTGACGACGATGCTCGTGACGTCCAGCTCGTTGCGGAGCTTGAGGATGACTTCGCTGATGACATCGCTGCGGATCGGATCCAGCCCGGTGGTCGGCTCGTCGTACAGGATGACCTTCGGCTCCATCACAATTGCCCGAGCGAGCGCAACTCGCTTGCGTTGGCCGCCAGAGACTTGTCCGGGCATCTTGTTGCCGACGTCGGGCAGGCCGACGAGTTCGAGCATGTGCTGAGCCCGCTCCTCAATGTCCCGCCTCGCCAGCTTCGTGTGCTCCTGCAGCGGAAAGCAGACGTTCTGCAGGTTCGTCAGCGAGTCGAATAACGCGCCTTGCTGGAACAGGAAGCCCATCTGCGGGCGAACCTTCTCCAAGTCGCGGCGGCCGAGCCGGTCGATACGGATGCTCTCGAACCAGACTTCGCCGGCGTCGGGCGTGAGCAGGCCAACGATGTGCTTGAGCATCACACTCTTGCCGCTGCCCGATGCCCCGAGGACGACGAGCGTCTTGCCTTCCTCGACCTCCAAATCCACGCCATCCAGCACGACGAGCTCGCCGAAACGCTTGTGAAGATTGACGAGACGGATGAGGGACATGGTGGAGCAGAAGAAGTCAGGAGCTAGAAGCTAGGAGCTCGTCAGAATCAGATCGGACTCTGCGTCTCTGACTAGCTCCTGGCTTCCTCCGTCCTCAGAACACGCTCTCCGGCGGCCCGTACAGACCCTCATAGAAGTCGCGGAGCAGCTTGGCGAAGAAAAAGTTGATGATGATGATCGCCACGAAGCTCTGCACGAAACCCTCCGTGCAGGCCTTGCCCACGCCGCTCGCTCCGCTGCCGCAGGTGAACCCTTTGTAGCAGCTGATCAGCCCGATGGCGGCGCCGAAGAAGATGCTCTTGAACAAGCCCTCCATCAGCTGCCACGTCTCGATGCCGAAGGCACTGTTCTCCCAATAAGCTTCTGCCGAGACGCCTAGTGACCGCGTCGCGATGATCCAGCCGCCAAGGATGCCCAGAACGTCGCTGTAGATCGTCAAGATCGGCGTGAGGATCACGCACGCGACAAACCGCGGCACCACGAGGTAGCGGATCGGATCACTGCCCATGACCCGAAGCGCGTCGAGTTGCTCCGTAACGTTCATGGTGCCGAGCTCGGCCGTGAGTGCTCCGCCGACGCGGCCGGCGAGCATCATCGCCGCGAGAACGGGCCCGATCTGCTTGACGACGGTCAGGCCGATGACGCTGCCGATGCGTTCTTCCTGGCCGATGGCAACGAACTGGGCGAAGCTCTCGATCGCCATCACCATGCCGATGAATGCCCCCGTCACGCCCACCACCGGCACGCTTTTGACGCCCACCTCGTACATCTGCCCCAGCAACGCCGCCAACGCCTGCTTCCGCCAGATCGTCGTCACGGAGTAGCGAAACGCGGTGCCCGCAAAACCGCAGAAGTCGCCGAAGCCGTCGAGCAGCCGGTAGAAGAAGTCGCTGACCGGAAGGTGTCTCGTCTTCGTCCCAATCGTCTGACCCGGTCCCCGCGTCTGCACCGGCGGCGGCGGGGCATCGGGGGAGGATGCGGCTACAACGCTCGCTTCGGACATGCCGCCGACACTAGGTGCCGCCGCGGCGAGACGATCAATTCACAGCCTCATCCTGAATCTCCGGCGACCTACCTGCTCGCCTCAAGCGTCGAGCAACGGCTGCATATCTGCGAGGTAGACACGACGCGTCTCCTCGCTCGAGCCGGTGTAGGTAATGTACCGCCACGACCTGTCCCAGCACGGGTGCGGGTCGATCCGAAGCGGGCCGGAGAGGCCATTGTTCAGCGGGGCGTTGCGGACACGAAGCACATCGAGTTCGTTGTTCTCGACGAGCGAGACCCACCGCAGCGGCGTGGTGCCGGTCGCCTCGTCATTGAACGACTCCTTCCAGTAGCAGTCGGTCAGCACGTGCTGACCCCGAAGGTGCATCGAAGGGTGCCCGCCGCCGCGGATATCAGGGGCGATGATCCGCATGTCGCTGCCGTCGAGGCCGCACTGCGTGAAGACCATATCGGCACCTGGATCCACGCCGACGGCTCTGCCACGCAGATTCATCGTGAGCGACTGACCGTCGGGGGCGAAATTGATGTGGTGCCCGCCGTGCTTCCAGTAGCGCGGGCCGACGGCCAGATGCAGATCGCTGCCATCTGTTCGAGACGTGAAGACGGCGAAACGGATATCGGCAGCTTCATGATCGGAATTGGCATCCTCGAAGCTCTGGAAGCTCCTGTCGTAGTAACGCAACGTGAAGATGATGCGATCGTTTGTCGCGGCGAACTTGCTGTGGAAGGCGAAGATGAGCCAATCAGCCGGGTCGTCGATCAGCAGTTCCTCTCGAAACCGCGGCACCACGTCTGCCAGATCGTGGAGGAGCTCTGCTCGCCCCGTGGCGGCATCGGTCAGCCAGACGCCATCGCCCTGCGGAATGCCGGGCTCTCGCCGGGCGTACTCGTCGGGCACGACAACGCCGTAGCCGCGTTGGGTGCGACGCATTAGCCTCGGATTGGTGCCGATGATCATCCGGCCGTCGGGCGAGACGTGATAGATCGGGCCGTCGAGTCGCTGACGATCCCCCGTCAGCGGGTTGAGCTTCGCCGTGAAGGGCTGCCACGTTTGCAGATCGCAATCGCCGAAGAAGAGCGTCTCATCGTCCTCGCCCCAATTGACCTGGGCACCGAGTTGCGACTCCCAACCTCGTGTCGTCGCAACGACCTTCGTCGCGTCCGGCCCCTGCTCGAGATCGACCAGGAGCACTCTTCCCTCATCGCCGGACCCGGGCGTGCGATCCTCGAATGGCAGGCTGAAGAAGGCCGCGTATCGGCCACTTGGGCTGAGGGCTGGCGTGTCGAAAAAGCGGACGATGCAGCCGGGATGGTTCGGCGTCAAGAGCCACGCGGGAACAATCGACTGCTCGCTCGGCAGCCTCGGAAACCCCTGGTGGATCTTCATAGCCGCGGCAGTGTAAGGCCGCCGTCAACGTGTACCACGCTGCCAGTGGCGTAGGACAGCTCGCTTCTGACCAACGGGCCAACCGCCCGGGCGACGTCTTCGGGTAGACCCCAGCGTCGCTCGACCGCCAAACCGTCGGCGAAGAGCTGGTCGTACCTGCTCGCGACGCCGCTGGTCATGTCGGTCTTGATGACGCCCGGCCGAACCTCATAGACGCCGACGCCGAAGTCGCCCAGCCGCGCCGCCCAAAGCTTCGTCGCCATCGCCAGGCCGGCTTTGGAGATGCAATAGTCGCCCCGGTTGATACTAGCGACGGTTGCGCTAACGCTCGTGACGAAGACGACGCTGCCCCGCCAGTCAGCGTCGGCCTCGTGCTGCTTTTGCATCTGCTTCGCCACCGCCTGCGTCAGGAAGTAGGGTCCTTGCAGGTTGATCCGCATCAGCCGCTCGAAGCTCTCCTCGCCCGCCTCCAGCAAGTCCGCCCGCACGTCCGGCGCGACGCCCGCGTTGTTGACCAGGCCGTCGATCCGACCGAAGCGTTCGACAGTTTGATCGACAAGCTTCAGCCGATCTTCCGCAGAACCGACGTCTGCCGCGACGTAGAGCACGTCGGTGTCGAGCGCGTCGATCACAGGCTGCACGTCCGCCTGCGGACGTCGGCCGTTGATGACGACGTTGCAGCCGTGATCGGCGAGCTCTCTGACGATGCCGAGCCCGATGCCGCGACTGCCGCCGGTGACGATGATGGTTTGTTTCATGCGATGCGTCGTGGGGTGGGCCCTGGCCCACCATCTTGTCGTCCGAACGGTGGGCCGGGCCACCCTACAGGCCTTGCACGCAGCCGAAGAACGTGTACGGCCTTTCGCCGCGGGCCATTCGGCCGACGAGGATCGCCGCTTCACGCAGGTGGTAGTCGCCCCACATGCACGCCTCGCCGCACGGAATCTTACGGCCGTCGGGCGTGTAGTCCCAGCCGTTGGGCCGGTGGTAGATTGAGTGGAGCAACAGGCCTTCGTGCTCCTCGTGCGTCGACAGATATGGCTCTTCGAGCAATGTCTTGAGCACCGTCAATCCCGCCGCGACGTACTTCGACTCGTTGATCACTTCGCCGTAGCGAATCAAGCCCTGACACGCGATGGCCGCGGCGGAAGAGTCAACGGGCTCGTGGTCATTGAACGGCTCGGCCGGTCGGTCGAGGTAGTCGCCGAGGTGGACGAGGCCTGGGGCGCCCGTGTCCCAGTACGGCACGCCGCACGTCGGCGTGTGCTGCAGGTAGAAGTCGCACGTCGCCTTCGCCGCCTTGTGCATGAGCTCGATCAGGTCGTCGCCGTACAACTCCGGCTTGAGCTTCGAAAGCTCGAGTTCTTCCGCATAGCCGAGCATCGCCCACGCCAGGCCACGCGTCCAGGTGCTGAAGGCGCTGTAGCCCTGCTGCGTCGACGGGCAGCGATACTTGCCGCTCGCCGGGTTCCAAAGCGTCTCGTGTGCCGTGCGGCCGCTGATGTCGTAGACGTCTCGGCCCTCGCCGTAGAATATGTTGTAGTTGGCCGTCTTCTTAAGATGCTCACGCAGGCGTCGCGGCAGGTCGAGGGCGTCATCCTGCTCGCCGAGTGGTTCGTGACCCAGGAGGTGGCTGACCGCCAAAATGCGGCAGCTTCGTACCGTATCGACGAACAGCGACTGCGGCCCGTTGAACGAGTGGATGAACCCGCCACCGTCAGCCGTTTTCGTCCACCGGCCCGCCTGCACCGCGCCGCTGACCTGCAACGCCAGCGTGTAGAACGCCGCCTCGTCCTCGCACATGTCGCACCGCCCCTCGCGGCCGAGGCGGAGCAGGTTGCCGTACGTGCTGAGATTGTTGAAGCCGTGGTCGTGCACACCGCTGTGGCTGACGTGCGAGTGCATCTCGTCCCGCGTGCCACGCCAGCCGATCTGCAGCGCCCCGTCGTCGCCGGTCGCGTCGAACTGCAGGATCGCCGATCCGAAGGCGAAGCCTTGAGTCCACTCGGTCCAGCCTTGCGGCTCGTACTTGCCGCCGCGGGTAATCACCGGTGTTCGACCTCGAAGCGTCTGGCTTTGGTCGATCTGTTCGATCTTCTTGCCGCTGAGCGACCACATGCGGTCGATGGCGGGCAGGAGGTCCGTGGCCTTGAGGGTCTGGTCGACGTCGATCACGAACCGAGCATAACGACCTTGTGCCACCTCTACGATGCCGAGGTGGCCCAGTCGGGTAAGATGAACGTCATCACCTTTCACTATGTTAAGCCGTCTTGAGACACAACAAACCATCCGGTCGTGGTGCGGCGAGATGTTCCGTCGGCCCGCAATCGTCCGCGACCTGGTCGATGCTCGCGTCGGCAGATTCATGATTCGACCGCACCGTCACCACGATGAGTTGCAGCTCGACCTGCTCGTCGGATGTGCCGGCAGCGTGACGGTCGACGGCGAACCCGTTGAGGTTGACGGCGTCTCGCTGCTGACGCACTACCCGGGCCGAATGCACGGCTACGACCTCACCGGCGGGAGGCGGTGGCATCTCAAGCTCGCCGCTGGCCAGTTGTCAGTCGGCGTGCGAAGCCGGCTTTGGGCCAGGTTCGAAAACGGGTTGACGCCAGACGCAACTGTCGTTCACGCCATTGATGATCTGGCGAAGATTCCTATCCAGCAGGGAGAACGGCCGCCTCGGCTTCTGGCGAAGGTGGCGGAGGTGTTGTCGCTCTGGCCGGTCCGCGATCTGTCGGCGGTCGATGCGTCGACGGTCGACGACGCCCGGGATCTGGCAAAAGCGATTCGACTCATCGGAGACAGCGACGGCAAGCCGCCGTCGCTCGATGAACTCGCGGCGGCGGCCCATTTGTCTCGTCGGCACTTCGCCCGCCGCTTCCGCGGCCACTTCGGCTGCTCGCCGGGCGACTTCGCCAACGCTCACCGTCTCAGCCGCGCCAAGGCCCTGCTCGCCGGCGGCGGATCGACTGCGTCGGCGACCGGAGCTGCCGTCGGATTCGCCCACGCCAGTGCCTTCACACGCTGGTTTACCCAGCACGTCGGCCAGACGCCGGACGCGTTTCGACGTGATCCGCACGTGGCATGAAATTGGCCCGATCTGCAAAGCCCGTCCTGTCGCCGAAGAATAAGGTGATCCGACATGAGCACCAGAGACATCGGCATCGTCATGAACGGCGTCACAGGACGTATGGGGACGAACCAGCACCTTGTCCGTTCGATCCTCGCCATCCGCGAGCAGGGCGGCATCCAGGTTTCGCCCGACCTGACGTTGATGCCCGTGCCGACGCTGTGCGGCCGAAACGAGGACAAGCTCAAAGCACTCGCCGAAAAGTACGACGTGCCGAAGTACACGACGGACGTCGAGGCGGCGGTCATGAGCGACGACTGCGATATCGTTTTCGACGCCTCGGCGACGCAACTCCGCGGCAAGTTCGTTCAGATGGCCTGCGACGCGAAGAAGGCCGTCTACTGCGAGAAGCCCACGGCCATCGAGACGGACGAGGCGCTGCGACTCGCCAAGCTTGCGGAGGATGCCGGCATCAAGAACGGTGTCGTGCAGGACAAGCTCTGGCTGCCCGGCATCCGCCGGCTTAAGCAGCTCATCGACCAGAAGTTTTTCGGCGAAATCCTCAGCATTCGCGGCGAGTTCGGCTACTGGGTCTTCGCCGGCGACATCGAAGACCAGCCCACGCAGCGGCCCAGCTGGAACTACCGCAAGGAGGACGGCGGCGGCATCATCGTCGACATGTTCTGCCACTGGCAGTACGTCCTGCGGCACACGTTCGGCCCGGTCAAGCGACTCGTCGCCAGCATGAGGACTGACCTGCCGGAGCGGCGTGACGAACAGGGCAACGCCTACAAGGCGACCGCCGACGACTCCGCCTACGCGATCTTCGAGCTCGGCGAGGGCAACGTTCGCGACGGCACGATCGCCCAATTCAACAGCTCCTGGGTGACGCGGGTCCGCCGCGATGATCTGCTGACGATCCAGGTCGACGGCACCGAAGGCAGTGCCGTCGCCGGACTGCGCGAGTGTTTCGTCCAGCACGCGAGCATGACGCCCAAGCCGGTTTGGAACCCGGACATTCCCCAGCCGATCGACTTCTACGAGAACTGGTCCAAGCTGCCATCGGCGACGGCGTACGACAACGCGTTCAAGATCCAGTGGGAGATGTTCATTCGCCACGTCGCGCTCGACGAGCCGTGGAGCTTCACGCTGCGTGAGGGTGCCAGCGGCGTGCAGCTGGCGGAGCTGGGCATGAAGAGCGCGGCGTCGCGGCAATGGGTGGACGTGCCGGAGCTGTAACCGGATCGCTCACAACAATGTCTAGCACTTTAATGAACATGCCTGATCTGAAACGCTGTGCCCCGCACACGATCACCTGCAAGCCCTGGTCGTTGGCCGAGTGCTGTGACAAGTTTGCAGCCGCCGGTTGTGGCGGCGTCAGCGTTTGGCGTGACAAGATTGAAGAGGTCGGTCTTGCCGAAGCCGAGCGGATTGTTACAGGAAGTGGCTTGCAGGTGCCGGCACTGGTGCGTGGCGGCTTCTTCAACGAGCCGGACGCGGGGGACGCCAATAGAGCTTGCATCGACGAAGCCGCGGCAATTGGGGCGGAGATGGTGGTGCTCGTCGTCGGTGCCAATCCCGGTAAACCTCTTGCCGATCAGCGGAAGCTCGTCGCCGACGGCATTGCAGCGGTCGCTCCGCACGCGGCGGCGTCGGGCGTGAAGCTGGCGATCGAGCCGTTGCATCCGATGTACGCCGACACGCGGTCGTGCGTGAATCGGATGAAGGAAGCGACGGACATTGCCCAAGCCGTGGGTGATGCGGCGGTCGGCGTCGCACTTGACGTCTACCACGTCTGGTGGGACCCGGACCTGGCAAGGGAGATCGAGCGGTGCGGCAGACTCGGGCGACTCTTTGCGGTGCACGAGTGCGATTGGCGTGTGCCGACACGAGACTTCCTACTTGATCGCGGCGTAATCGGCGACGGCTGCATCGACATCCGCGGCATCCGCCAGCTCTGCGAGGCAGCCGGGTTCGACGGCTTGTTCGAGATCGAAGTGTTCAGCAACGAGGGCTGGTCGGGCGATCAGGACGCTTGGCTTCAGCGAAATCTTACCGGGTTCGAGCAAAACGGGTGATTCGGCGAGTCGGGTTCAGGAGCGCTCCGCCTTTGCATGTTCGAGCAGTTCGCGGGCTTGAGCACGAGTGGTCTTGGTGATCGTCTTGCCGCCGATCATGCCGGCGAGTTCTTCGAGCTGTTCGTCGCCCTCGAGCAGGCGCACGGTCGTCCGCGTGTCGTCCGCCTGGTGCTTTTCGACGACAAGGTGCCGGTCTGCATAGCTGGCGATCTGCGGCAGGTGCGTGATGCACAGCACTTGATGGGCGTCAGCGAGCTTGCGAAGCTTGGAGCCGACGACGCTCGCCAGCCGACCGCCGACGTTCGCGTCGATCTCATCGAAGACCAGCACGCTGACCTTGTCCTCTTCCGCAAGCACCTGCTTGATCGCGAGCATGATGCGGGACAATTCGCCGCCGCTGGCGATCTTGCGAAGCGGCTGCGGATCGAGGCCGGGATTGAGCTGCGCGACGAACTCGGCGGCGTCTTGTCCGGTGGGCCCCGGCTGATCGAGCGGCACCACATCGACGCGGAACGTCGCCTTCTCCATGCTCAACTCGTGCAGCTGCTGGTCGATCACCGGGCCGAGCTTCTTGGCGGCGGTTTTCCGGGCTTTTCGCAGCGCGGCCGCCTGTTGGTCGAGCTTCTTGCGGAGCGGATCGAGCTTCGCCGCAAGGTCGCCGAAGTCCTCGCTCTGGCCGCGGAGGTCGGCAATGTCTGACTTGAGCTTGGCGTGCATTGCCAGCGCGTTCTCCATCGTGCCGCCGTACTTGTGGAGCACGCGGTGGATGGCGGTGAGCCGGTCATTGACCTCCGCCAACTCCGCGGGATCGAGGTCGAGCTTGTCCATGTACCGCCCCAGGTCGCGGGCGGCTTCTTCGAGCTGGATCGTGCCGTTGCGGACGTTCTCGGCGATCGGCAGGACGGCGGTGTCGAGGCTGCCGAGGTCGTCGAGCGTGCGGACGATCATCCGAAGCCGCTCGACGATGCTGCCGTCCGCGTCGTAGAGGTCGGCGTGTGCTTCGGCGGAGTCGGTCTTGAGCTGCTCGAGATTTTCAAGCACTGCGGCATTGCTTTGAAGTCGCTCAAACTCCTCGGGATCCAGCGCCGCCGCGTCGAGCTCGTCAAACTGAAAGTGGTAGAGCTCCAGCGTCTGTTCTCGAAGCTGCCGACCCTTTTCCAGATCCGCCAATCGCTGCGTCGCGACCTGCAGCTCATCATAAGTCTTGCGGTACGCCTCCCGTTTTTCGCCCAAACCGGCGAAGCCGTCAAGGACAGCGAGCTGATTTGCTGGCTTAAGCAGAAACGCGGAGTCGTGCTGGCCGTGGACGTCGATGAGCAGGTCGCCGATGAGCTTGAGCTGCGCGAGTGTGACCGGGTTGCCGTTCAGCGATACGCGAGTGCGGCCGGTCTTGAAGAGCCGGCGCGTCAGGATTAGGCCGTCATCTTCGGCATCTTCCAGCGGCAGGTCGACCGCCTCCCGCACCGCCGCGAGCATTGTCGGCGACAGGTCGAAGACGCCCGTCACGTGGCCTTCGGTGCTGCCTTTGCGGAGCAGGTCACCGGCGCCCTTGAGGCCGAGCAACACGTTGACCGCACCGATGACGAAGCTCTTGCCCGCACCGGTTGCTCCGGTAAAGCAGTTGAGCCCGGTCGTCAGCTCGATCCTCGCCTCGGCGATGACAGCGAGGTTGACGATGTGCAATTCGCGAAGCAAGGTCGAGGGTCGTGCTTCGGCACGAAGGCGTTTTAAGGAAGTCGATGCAGGTCTGCCGGAGCGGCGGCACTTGTACCGCGTCTGGAGAGATTCAGGAATTGCTGCTGGTTGGTCAAAGCGACGCGGCACAAGTGCCGCCGCTCCTGGAGAGTCAGATCAGAAAACCGAGCTTCAGCCGACGCCAGCGCCGGCATCGATGCTCGAGTGCGGACCTACGATGACGACCGTTTCATGGCTCTCGTCGCTGGCGGCAAGGAGCATGCCCTGGCTCATCTCGCCTCGCATCTTCCGCGGTGCGAGGTTGGCGACGACGACAATCTGCTTGCCGACAAGATCGTCCGGCTCATAGATGCCGCGAAGACCGGCACAGATTTGCCGACCGTCTGGCGTGCCGTCGTCGAGCTGTAGCTTGAGCAGCTTGTCCGCGTTCGGGTGGACCTCGCAGCTCTTGACCGTCGCGACGCGGAGGTCGAGCTTCAGGAAGTCGTCGATTGTGATCTGCGGCTTGCCAGTGGGAGCATCAGACTCGGGCGTAGCGGCAGGCGGTGGCGTGGCGGGGTCGCTCATGCTTCAGCCTAGTCGGCTGCGACCGGCGGAAGTGAGATGCCGAACGTCGCACCTTCGCCTTCTTCGCTGTCGACCCACACCTCGGCCTCGAGCAGGTCGGCGGCACAGCGTGCGATGAACAGGCCAAGGCCGAGACCGCCGCTGGAGTGGCTTGCGGCACCGCGGTGGAAGCGGTCGAAGATCGTCGCCTGCTGCTCCTTCGACAGCCCCGGGCCGTTGTCGGACACGCTGATCCGGGTCCAGCCGTCGTTTGTCCTCTCGTGACGCAACTCGATCGGTCCCCTCGAGCCGGCGTATCGAACGGCATTGCGAACGTAGTTGAGCAGGATGCTCATGAGCAGGTCGGGGTCCGTCTGGATGACGACTTCAGGATCGCAGTCGACGCAGACCTGCGCCCGATCGTCATCCGCATCACCGCAGGCCGTGACCGCCATGTTGGCATTGGCTGTTCTTGCGACCGCCCTTGCCACCGCGGCGAGCAGTGGGGCGAGTTCTACCGCGCGACGCCGGACCTGGACAGCGGCGGCCCCGGCTCGCAACTGCTCCGCCTGAAGCACCGCGGTCATCGTGTGCAACGCCCCGTCGATCAGCCTTCGAGACTCGTCGGCATCGCAAGCGAGTTCGCTGGCTTGCTCGGGCGTCAAGTCTCCGCTTGAGAGGGCACTGGTAATCAGGTGCATCGACATCATCGCCGCGTTCAGCGAGCCGCGAACGTCGTGGGCGAGCGAAGCGAGGAAGCGACTCATTGCCTCGGCTTCCAGGTGAGCGCGCTGCTCGCGAAGATCTGCAAAGCTCACCGCTGAAGATGCCGCCAGCTCGTCCAGCAGCGCGTGGACAAGATCCGCCTCGGTCGCATTTAACCTGCGGCCGAGAGTCTCACGCAGAATCGCGTTGACATTGTGCCGGAGGACAGCACCTCCGATCAGCAATTCACCTGTCGTGAAGCTCTGCCCGTACCGCGCGACCGCGTGGGCGGTGCCGGCAAGACGCAACTCTTCGCCAGGGCTGACGCGTTTGACCTTCTGTGACCCTTCCTTCTCCGGCCGGAGGATGCGGACCATCGCGTCGAGGCACGTCGCCAGATCATCCAGCACACCGTCGTCGGATAATCCGGCCGTCGCACCGATTGCTTCGCGAAGTGCGATCGTGTGCTTTCTGCAGATCTCGGGCGACGATGCTTCGAATGCGTCGGCGAGATGATGACGCTCGTCATCGCTGAGTTCGCCAAGCAGTCCCATCACAACGTTGTGGCCGATGGTGGCCTTGACGTCCCTTCGCGTTCCGATCGGCGACTGGTCAGAAATTGGCGGCGGATACATGAGAACGGTCTTCCAGTTCTACCTCAAGCGCGCACATTGAACCCCCGGTGGAGCAGCCTACTGCTACACGCTGCATCTGCCAAAGAAGTTCACGACGCGTCACGATTTACGCAACGCACTGCTGAAGATGACCCAGAGGATCTTCGTGCCCGCCTTGTACGTGCCGCTGAGCGTGCCGGTAATCTTGCTCACGCCGATTCGCGGCCGGTAGCGAGCGGCGACTTCGCGACACCGCAGGCCGAGCTTGGCGGCTTTGACCTGCATCTCGACCGTCCAGCCGAACGTCGGATCCTGCATGTTCATCCGCTCCAGGGCCTCCCACGACACCGCCCGGAACGGGCCGAGGTCGGTGAACCCGACGCCGTACAGCCGCTTGATGAGGAAGCAGGCGAGCTTGTTGCCGAAGATCGCCTGCGGGAGCAGGGCACCTTTTGGCTGCTTGACGAGCATCCGGCTGGCGATGACGAGGTCGGCCTCGTCGCGGACGATCGGGCCGACCACCTCGCCGAGTTGATCCGGATGGTCGCTGAAGTCGGCGTCGATGAACGCGACCGCCTGCGGCGGGTCTTTGCGAGCCTCCGCCAACGCTGCGAGGCAGGCCGAGCCGTATCCCTGCCGCGGTGCCGGCACGACGGTCGCCCCAAACTTCCGGGCGACGTCGGCGGTGTAGTCCGCTGAGTTGTTGTCAGCGACGATCACGCGTCGGTGCCACTCGTCCGGTAGGGCGTCGATGACCCGGCCGATGCTCGCTTCTTCATTCCAAGCCGGGATGATGACGACAACATCCGCACGCTGAAGGGCCGGCGTCACATGATCCGAAGCAGCAGCGGATACTTCAACGTCCATCGAAGCACCGTAGGTCGGACCTCAGCAAGACGGCCGAATCGTCCTACAACTCCGCAAACTCGAACGTCTCTGACGTCTGCTCCGCTTCGTGTGGCAGGTCGGCATCGGCAAAGTGACGATCCCGCTCGGCGAGCTCGGCGCGGATCGCAGAATCGTCATACCGATCCCGATCCAGCAGCCTGGCGAAGATTTCGCCCTCGACGTGCGTTCCCGGCAGCGGGTCGATGGCGGGTTCGAAAGCTTGAACCTTCGCCTCGAAGTTTTCCCACGAACCATGCTTCTCCGCGAATGTCGATGCCGGCAGCACGACATCGGCCGTCTCCGTCGCAGCGTTGGGAAGCGTCTCCGTCACGATCGTGAAACCGTCCTTCATCACCGCAGGCAGCGATTCGCTGGTGATCCACCGGTCGAGGTAGTTGCCGGTGATCCAGCCGGCCTTGAGGTTCGGCTTGTCGGCGAGTTCCGCGAAGGTGGCGGTGTTGCCGCCGAGAAGCTTCAGGACTCGCTCGATGCCGCGACGATTCGGCACCTTCTCACCCTGGATCCGGAACGTCTCCTCGCCGGTGATGTAGTGCTTGAAGACTTCGTCATCAATGATCGGCACCGGACCCAGAACGAGCGTGGCCTGGGAGTCGAGTTGGCGAATGAGCAGGCCGAGCAGATAGGCTTCTTCGCTGGCGAGGTTCGGCGAGAGTACCGCGTACAAGCTGCCGTTGCCGTGCGACTCGACCGCCTGCTTGAGGCCATGTATGGCGGCGTCCAGCGCATCGCCGGCGGCGGCGGGTTCGAGGATGCCCTTGTCCTTCATCGCCGCGACGCGGAGCCGGTCGGGATGATGGACAATTTTGTAGCTGTAGCGGGTATCGTCGCTAATCCACCACTCGTTGACGTCCGGGTTGTAGCGGGGCTTGATTCGGTAAATCTTGCCCTCGTTGTGCTGCAGGTAGATGTTCTCTCCGCCGGCGTCGGCAGGGGAGATGCTGCGGGCGTTCTTGAGCAGCCAGACGCGTTGCTGGAAAAGGAAGTCGCGGTCGAGCAGGGCCCCGACGGGGCACAGGTCGGTCACGTTGCCGCTGAGCTTGTTGTCGAGCGGCTTCCCAGGGTAGATGTCGATCTCCTCCGTGCTGCCGCGGCCTTTGACCATGAGCTCCCCCTCGCCGCTGACTTCGCGGGTGAAGCGGACGCATCGGGTGCACATGATGCACCGGTCGTTGTACAGCAACACGTGTTCACCGACGATCTTCTTGGGCTTCTTGCCTTTTTCCTCCTCGAAGCGGCTTTCGCTTCGGCCGTACTGGTAGCTGTAGTCCTGTAGATAACACTCACCCGCCTGATCGCAGACGGGGCAGTCGAGCGGGTGATTGACGAGCAGGTACTCCATGACCTGCTTCTGATTGGCGATGGCCCGCGGCGACTTCGTGTGCACAACCATGCCGTCACGCACCGGCGTCTGACAGGTCGGCAGGAGCTTCGGAGCGCCCTCCACCTCCGCTAGACAGATGCGGCACGACGCGACCACGCTGAGCCCCGGGTGGTAGCAGTAGTGCGGCAACTCCAGCCCCGCGTCGAGGCACGCCTGAAGAATCAGCTGGCCGTCTTTGGCCTCAATGGTTTCGCCATCCACCGTGATCGTGGGCATGGCCGGAGCGTAGGAGAAGTGCCGCCGGGTTTCACGGACTTTGGTCGCTCGTCACCGACGCCGGCCTGGCCTTGTGGCTGGCTCGGCAAAAAGTCGGTCGAACTCCTGCCGAAACAGCCGGTTGGCCGCTTCGCTGGGAGCTTCATCCGTCTTGATCAGCAGCAGCGGGTCAAGGACGTGTCCGGACCATCTTGTGCCCACCGGCTGCCGCGGAAGCAGGAGTGCAGCTTCGCCGGACATGATGAGATCAAGGGTCTGAGTCGGTCGGTTGCTCTGTTGGCCACCGATGAGGTTCGCCACGAGCGTGTTCCCTATCGATGAACCGAGGATCATCTTCGACTGTTCGCGAAACCCGGTGAGGATGAGTGCCTCCCCGTCCTCCCGAACCGCCAGCACGCCGATGCCGGTGCTGTCGAACGAGATGATCTGACCCGCCCAGACGCCAGCAAGGTCCCGCGGGCTCAATGCCTTTTCGCCTCCAGTTCTGCCGACGAACTCATCGAGATCGCGCAGGGCTTGGGCATGGAGCGGCGATGTGCCGAACGGCGGAGGCGTCGTTTGCCGAAGCAACTCCGTTGTCTCCAAAGCTTCTTGGGGCGTTGCCTCGACGCGTGAGGCCATGAGCCAGTCGTTCGAGTCGCTAACTTTCAGCAGCAGGCTCTGGCCGTCGGTGACGTAGCGGTAGTCGGTCGCGACGCCACCGCCCGTGAGCGTGATCTTTCCTTCGACGTCTGACGTGTGCGTGAAGGCCACCCGTTCGCCGGCCCGGGTGAGGTTGACGCCGGTGCCGTCGTCATCAAACGCCACAATATCGCCGCTGGTGCTGAGCCACGTACCGATCGGACCCGCCAATGCATGCGCCGCCGAGGCGAGACATCCCACCACCACCACCATGGCAATCTTTCGCATGGGGGCCAGACTACCCGTTCGTCGCGCTCCTGTGAACGACTGGTTCGCTTCGCCGTTCTTCATCGTGCAGCCACTGGACGATGCCGATAGCACGGATGGTGGGCCGGGGTTCACCCTACGGCAGCAGCGCCTTTTCAAACGGCTTCTAGCCATAACTCATCGTCATCGCTCTCCCAAAGCGGCAGCTCGTCATCAGCAAAGAGATTGGATGCGTCGAAGCCTCGGCCGGATGAGCGTGTCGACCATCGGCGGATGGTCCATCAAGCGGGCCGATCACGCAGCCACCAGCCCAGCCCGATGAAGCCGGCGAGCACCAGCCCCATGACGATCAGCACCGGCGTGAACCCGAAGGCGGCGAGGGCGAAGGGCGTGGCGAGCAGCGTCACCACGCCGCCGCCGATGAACGGGGCCGACAGCGGTGCGGCGGCGGCGTAATCCTCGGCGGCGCCGCTGTCGAGGTCGCGGTCGATGATCCGTAGAAGCAGGATGCCCTGGGCCGTCGTCGCCGTGCTCATGCCGTAATTCATCAGGCCCAGCTCGAACCAGTAGTCACGTGGCAGGATGATCCGGCTCAGGACGAGCAGGCAGACGGCGGTCCAGACGAAGCCGACGAGCAAGAGCAGGACAATCGGCCACAGGAAGTCGCCCGCGGCTTCGAGCCGGAGCGTCGCTAAGGCGGCAACGATGAGCAGCTCCATCGCGACGCCCGTGATGCGGTGGATGCTCGATGCGTCGATCAGGTCGCCGAAGCCGGTGAGGTGCATCGCCTCGCGTGCGATCCAGCCGCCGAGGAGCGTGAAGAGGAAGAGCGGCACGTTGCCGACGTACTTCCGCGGATCGTCCAGCGGATCGCTTCCCTCGGGCGGCACGGGCAGCAGCACGTCGGCGGCGGTTTGGAAACCCTGTTGCAGCAGCCAGCCGACGAAGAAGGCCATGCCGAGCACGCAGAGCTGGAACGCGAACGGGTCGATCACGTCGCTCCGCACCTTGGCGAAGGCCGACGGCTTGGGATCCGCCCGATCTTCGAGGCCGCTGACAATGGGGATGGTCATCGGCTCGCCGGTCGCTGCTTTGCGTCGGACCCAGCCCCGACGCACGCCGATGTTGACGAAGATGATGCCGCTGACGACGCCGTAGACGAGGCCGACGGTGGCGAAGAGGAAGGCGATGTCGCGACCCGGGGCGAAGTCGTAGACCTCGCGAAAGACGCTGCCGATGGCGGCCGCGGTGCCGTGTCCGCCGATGAAGCCGGCCTCGATGAGCTGGCCGAACATCGGCGGGACGTCGTAGAACGGCGCGATGAGCAGGGCACAGGCGAGCAGGCCGAAGAAGGCTTCGCCGAGGCCGATGACGTAGACCATGATGCCCTGTCGGCCGGCTCGTTTGATGCCTTCGCCGAAGGTCTTGCCGGGCCTCTCCATGAGCAGGCCGGCGAAGACGACAGCAATGAGCAGGCCGGGCCAGCCGCCGATGATCTGGCTGATCTCGGCGGTCACCTGCTGGCTATCGGACGGCGTCGGCAGCGGTTGATCGAGTTGGATCTCCTCACCGCTGTCGCGGTCGGCGGCGAAGAAGGTCTCGTTGCCGTCGTCATCGGCCTGGATGAGGCCGAAGCTCGTGCCGCCGATGTAACCCTGCAGCTCACCGGGACCGGCGCGCAGTCCCGCTTGCACGACGAGCAACGCGACCAATCCACCGACCACGCTCGCTGGTACGAACAGCACCCGCAGCGGCTTGACGCCCGCCCGCAGGATGAACCCCACGAGCAGAAAGCCCAGCACGAAGAGCAGCGACAGGACGAAAGGTTGCGACATCAGCAAAAGTGGTTCATCCAAAGCGTCATGATCCGATCACCAACCTTCCACCCGTAGCCCCGCATCATCATGTAGGGCTTCTCCGACCTATGGAGCTACTGCGACGGCTCCGCTTCATCCAACGTCGGCAATCCAAATAGCCTTGCGGTGTTGTCGTGATACACGTCCTTCAACACCTCGTCGGGCAGGAAGATCCCGTAGATCTTCCACTCGCCGGTCGGCGGGAAGTCGTGCTCGTGGTAGTCGAAGTACTCGTCGGCCGTCTCCAGGAATCGGTAGTAAGGCCGATACCGGGGCTGGTCTTCGCGTCCCGGGTAGCGGTCCGTGCCGAACAGAATGCGATCCGGGAACTCCAGGAAAAATCGACGTGCGGAATACGGCTGACGCCCCAGTTCCGCGACGCGGCCGCTGATGTCGGCGTAGAGGTTCGGCAGCCGACGCATCCGTTCGGCGACGCTTCCAAGGTCCTCCGCTTCGTTGGCAATGTGGGCTCCGATGAACTTTGTCTTCGGATGCCGAGCGACGATGTTGTCACGCTCGATGAGCAATTGCTCGCGGCTCGGAAAGGCGTCGCCGTAAAACGACCACGTCGGCCGGCGAAAGAGCTGCATCCATCGCTCGTTGTGCTCGTCGATCGGGTCGAAGAAGGCCGCCGGGTCGGCGACGTGGATCAATACAGGCATGTCAAGCTCGCCCGCCGTTCGCCAGATGACGTCCAGCCGCGAATCATCCACCGCCAGCCGCTGGCCCTTGGGATCCTTCACCGTCAGGCCAAGGTTCTTAAAGACCTTTACGCCCGCCGCCCCCGCCGCCTTAGCCTCACGCAGATACTGCTCGAAGTAGGCGTCGTCGCCGACCTTTGTGAAGTCGAGGTTCACCAGCGTCAGCAGCCGCGGATCGTCGTACTGCTCAAGCATCGACCGCACCGCCTCGATATTGCTGCCGCCTGATAGGTTCACCGCGTACGCCAGGTTCAGGGGCTCCATCGCCGCCAGCAGGTCCGCCTGTTCGACGTCATCGTGCCAATGGCAGTGCACGTCGATCGCCGGGAACTTCGCCCGTTCGATGATCGTCTCAGGCGTGACGAGCTGCGACTTTGGGTAGTAATCCAGCAGAATCGTGTCGCCCGCATACACCGCGGTGCCGACAACGTGGTCGCCTTTGTCGGCAGGGCGGGTCGTGGTGTCTGCTTCAGCTGATGAAGCGGCGGCAAGAATCGCGATGAGGAAGAGGCGCAGCATCACGATGCAACCGTACCAGGTACACAATGACGATTCTTGAGCGGTGGATTAGCGATTAGACATCCCGGAGCGGCGTCGCTTGCGACGCGTTGAGAGGATGAGGTGCGTCATCATTGCGAGTACAGAACCGCGAGTACCGAAACGGGCTGACCGAAACGGGCTTGCAGAAACGGGCTGAGAGAAACGCGTCGCAAGCGACGCCGCTCCGGGTCCGGGAGCTATATCCGCTTGATCACCAGCGTGTCGTTCTGACCGCCGAAGCCGAAGTT
>CAYMAS010000018.1:28773-49345 GCA_964388485.1 uncultured Tepidisphaerales bacterium
GGAGCTATATCCGCTTGATCACCAGCGTGTCGTTCTGACCGCCGAAGCCGAAGTTGTTGGTCATCAACACGTCGAGACGGTCGATTCTTCTCGCGGCATTCGGGACGTAGTCCAGGTCGCACTCGCCTCCCGGCTTATCAAGGTTGATCGTCGGCGGCAGTGTCTTGTCACGCATCGCGAGCACGCACGAGATCAACTCCACCGCGCCGCTCGCTGCGATAAGGTGGCCCATCATGCTCTTGATGCTGCTCACCGGCACGTCCCGAGCACGGTCGCCGAGCACGGCCTTAATCGCCTTTGTCTCTGTGGAGTCGTTCTCCTTGGTGCCGGTGCCGTGGGCATTGATGTAGTCCACCTCGGCGGGAGTGACTTCGGCGTCCGCCATCGCATCGCTCATCGCCCGCACCGCTCCTTCGCCTTCGGGGTGCTGATCGGTCACGCGGAACGCATCGGCCGTGCTGCCGTAACCCGCGATCTCGGCAAGGGGCTTCGCACCGCGTTTCAGGGCGTGGTCGAGCGACTCGATGACCAGCATGCCGCTGCCCTCGCCGAGGACGAAGCCGCCGCGATCGGCATCGAAGGGGCGACTGGCCTTTGTCGGTTCGTCGTTGCGTTGCGACAACGCGGTGAGGCGATTAAAGCCGGTGACGCCCAGCGGGTGGATCATAGAGTGGGCCCCGCCGACGAGCATCGCGTCGGCCTCGCCCAGCCGGATCATTTCCGCCGCCTCGCCCGTCGCTTGGCAACTGGCGGCACAGGCGGTCAGGCAGTTGACGCTCGGCCCGCGCGCGTCGGCCAGCTTGCTCACGTGGAACAACGGCATGTTCGGCTCCTGCTCGTGCTCGCGACGCGCGTCCATCATCTTGCTCGCGACCTCGTACCACTTCGTCGCGTCGAAGTCGCGGCCGTCGGTGCCGGCGAGAATCGCTCCGGTGTACGCGGCATAATCGAGCGACCCTTCGCCGCTGCCGAGATAGCTGCCGAAGCGGAACGGATTGACGTGACCCGCGATGCCGCTCATCGCCAGAGCCTGCTTCGTCGCCCCGATGGCGAAGGCGGTGTTTCGGCCGACGTGCTCAAACAGCGACAGGTCGTAGTCGCGCACCTGGGCGCTGAAGGTCGTCGGAAACGTCGAGGCATCAAATAAGTCAGTCCGCGAGACGCCACTCTCGCCGGCGACAAGGCCACGCCAGACGCTCTCGAGGTCGTGCCCCATCGGCGTGACCCAGCCCATGCCCGTGATGACGACCCGCGTCCGGCTCATTGCGTCGCAACCGTAGGAGGAGTCGTTGACGAGCCATGATGCTTCAGCACGATCGCACCGTTCTGGCCGCCGAGGCCGAAGATCGAGGAGAGAACCGTCGTTTCCTGTTCCTTCACCATCATCGCCGCCAGGGCGAGGTCGATGACACAACCCGCGGCCGATGTGCCGATGGATTGCTTCGTCGTCCGCAACTCCGGCACGGTCTCGCCGAAGACGGCCCGCAACGCCCGCATCTCGCTCCTGTCGTGGTGCGGGACGCCAAGGCCGTGGGGAACGACCAGGTCGACCTTGTCGACCTTCGCCTGTCGCATCGCCGATCGGATGGCGGCGGTGTAGGCGGAGCCGTCGGGATCGGGCAGGGCGGTGTCGAATGGGTCCTGAGTGCTGCCGAAGCCGGCGACCTCAGCATAGATCGTCGCGTTGCGGGCCTCGGCGTGTTCGAGGTCTTCGAGAATGAGCAACGCGCCGCCCTCGCTGCAGACGCAGCCGTCGGCGTCGTCGGCGAACGGTCTGACGGTGCCGGTCTTCGACAGGCGGCCGAGAAGTTGTTGCCGCATCATCGCAGTCGGGTCGATGAGCGACTCGCACCCGCCGGCAATGGCGAGGTCGCAGACGCCGCGGCGGATGGCACGGGTTGCCTCGCCGACGCTCAGGTGCCCGGAGGCTTCGGCACAGGTGATGTTGTTCGACGGTCCGGTCAGGCCGTGGATAATCGTCACGTGACTCGCGAGCATGTTCGGCAGGTACTTCAGCAGCCACAGCGGCGTGAGCTGAGACATGCCTTGGTCGCCCCACCGTTTCCAGTCGATCTTGCCGTCGTCGCCGCGGGCTTCGTGCATCGCCCGGCCGAGTTCATCAAGCTCTGCCGAGATAAGCCCCGCCCCGATGTTGCAGCCGAACCGGGCCGGGTCGAAGCTCGGGCCGTCATCGTCCGCCCGTGTTGTAAGGCCGCTGTTGGCGAAGGCGTCTTCCGCACAAAGGACCGCGATCTGGATGTCGCGGGCCATCAGCTTGGTCGCTTTGCGATACGATTTGGGGACGTGCTGCGTGATCTTGAAGTCCGGCAACTCGCCGCCAATTTTCGTGTCAAAGGAGCTGGCGTCGAAGGCTTCGATGGGCTTGAGTCCCGACTCGCCGGCACTGAAGCGGGACCAGGTCGTCGCCGCATCGAGCCCGAGCGGCGTCGCCATGCCGATGCCCGTGATGACGACGCGCTGCATACTCGAAGCTTACGCCAACTCTCGCTGGCTTGCGCCGTGGCGAAACGCGTCGAGCAGCGCCATGAACTCGCCGGTGAAGACGAAGTTGTGTTCCGGCAGCCCGAGGTGGGCCATCGCCTGACCGGCGTGGCTGAACATCATGGAGAGGATCGCCATCGGCTGGTCGTTCACGAAGACTTCGCCGCTCGTCGACGCACCGCTCTCGCCGAACGTGTCGAGCGTCGCCTCGAATCGCAGAACGTCGCCTGGCCGGGCGTACCGCTGGAACTCGGCCTTGCCGACCTTGGCGAGGATGACCTTCTCCTTGAAGTCGCCCGCTTCGCCCGTGAGGATGCCGGCCGTCTGAGCAAAACCCTCAACCACTAGCGATTGTGGGTAGACCGGGAACGCCGGGTACAGGTCGTGCAGATGCTCCTCGGCCGCGGTAACGGCTTTGACGCTCGTCGCTGACGTCTTCGGCACGAAGTCATCGAAACGGTCGATCCAGATCCAACGCATGGGGGGAGAAGCTAGGAGCTAGAAGCCAGGAGCTAGTCAGAAACCCGATTCACGGAATGAACAAGATCGCTACATGGAGCCGCTCCTGAAATTGATCTAGCTTCTAGCTCCTAGCTACTTCTGATCTACATCGATCCGCAGCACCTGGCCGTTCTTCTCGTCGGTCAGGACGTAGAGGTGGCCGTCGGGGCCATTGACGACGTCGCGGATGCGGCTGGGGAACTGGAGCGTCTCCTGCGTCGTCGGCTGGCCATCTTCGAACTTGATGCGGCGGATCTGCTTGAGCACGAGGCCGCCGGCGAAGAGGTCGCCGGTCCAGTCGCCGATGGCGTCGCCGGTGTAGAAGGCAAGGCCGCTCGGGGCGATGCACGGCGTCCAGACGACTTTCGGATCCTCGGCCTCGGGCATCGTCGTGTCCTGGCTGATCCGCGGGCCGAAGTACTCGTAGCTGTAGGTGACGATCGGCCAGCCGTAGTTGTTGCCGGCCTCGATGAGATTGAGCTCGTCGCCGCCGCGGGCGCCGTGCTCCGTCGCCCAGATGTCGCCTGTCTCCGGGTGAATCGAGATGCCCTGGACGTTGCGGTGGCCGTAGGTGTAGATGGCACCTGCGTTGTCGGTGTCGCTCATGAACGGGTTGGCTGGAGCGGGTCGGCCGTTCTCGTCGAGGCGGAGGATCTTGCCGAGGTGGCTCTGGAGATCCTGAGCGTGGAACCGGGCCAGCTTACCGTTGACCTCGATCGGCGGATTGCCGCCGTCGCCGATGGAGAGGAGCATCGTGTCGTCCGGCAGCCACTCGATGCGGCTGCCGAAGTGCTGGCCGCCTTCCTTGAGCTTGTTGACCTCGAAGAGGACCTCAACGTCGTTGAGGCGGGTCATGTCATCGCTGAGCGTGCCGCGAGCCATCTGCGTGTGATTCTCCGATGAGGTGCCGGCGGAGTAGGTGAAGTAGACCCAGCGGGTGTCGGCAAAGCTCGGGTGCAGGCTGACATCCATCAAACCGCCTTGCCCCCGGGCGAAAATCTTCGGCAGGCCCGCGATCGGCTCGCTGACGAGTTGACCGTCGCGGAACAGGCGAAGCCGGCCCGGCTTCTCGCTGATGAGCATCGTCTCGCCGTCCGGCAGGAAGACCATGCCCCACGGTCGTTCCAGGCCCTCGACGACTGGCGTCGCCTTCCAGCCTTCAGCCGCAGGAGCGGCGGCAACGGGTTCGACAGGGCCCTCGATCTTGCCTTGAGCTAAACAACTCCCCGCAGTGGCGGCGACGAAAAGGGCTGACGCGACGCCAACGATGTACGGCTTCCTCATGGCGAGGAGCTTAGTCGCATCTCGCGGAGATGCGGAAGAGCGGAAACGGTCCGGGCGGTGGAAGCCCCGCGTAATGATGCGGGGCTGCGGAAGATCAGGCGTCGAGCTTGCGCGTCACGTAGTTCACGACCGCCTGCACGGTGAAGAGCTTGCTGATCTCCTCGAGGTCGTCGCCGGCATGAAGGCCGCCGAAGTCGGCGTGGGGCATGCGACTCTTGAGCTCGTTAATGCCCGCCTCCGTCAGCTTACCGTTCTGGACGAAGTCCGGATTGTTCTGCAGATCCTCGGGCATCATGTCGCCTTTGGGAATCTTGATGTCGAACGCCTTTTCGAGCCGGAACTGGATGTCGAGGAAGTCAATTGACTCGGCCCCGAGGTCGTCGCGAATCACCGCATCGGTGGTGACTTCCTCATCATCTACGCTCAGTGCTTCAACCAGCACCTCGCGAACCTTCTCGAAAATCTCGTCCTGCGTCATCGCGGCCATAGGGGCAGCAGCTTAGACCCTCAGACGGCTGCCGCAACATCGACGGGCTTTAGCACCTGCCAGCGGTCGCGGAGCGTCTGGACCAGCTGTCGGTTGACCTCTGCGTCTTGCGGCGTCAAGAGCGACAGACTGATCTTGCCGGTGAAGGCGGTCTTGTCATCTACAGTGCCGGTCACTTTGTAGGTGTCGCCGGTAGCTTCGGCTGTGACGACGAGCGTCTTGCCGGGCGCGACGAAGTGTCCGTACCGCACATTTCTCGCAGATTTGAGCATCGCGACGGTCGGCCCGTCGTAGGCGTCGTCGCCCGTGAAGCCGTGGCGGAGGTACGCCGCCCACGCCGACGCCTGTGTGGCGGCTTCGAGCATCAAGACGCCCGGCAGGACCGGAAACGACGGGAAGTGATCCTGCAGATACTCTTCGGCCAGCGAGACGTTCTTCGCTGCGACGACACGATCGGCCGAGGCTTCGAGGAGCTTGTCGATGAGCTGAAACCGCATGAGGCGAAGACCCTAGCTTGACTCTGCCGCTCGCGCTCCAATCATCGCGGCCAAGCACTTTGCACGATCATGTACGCTGTCATTGAAGATTCCGGAACTCAGTTCAAGGTCGCCCAGGGCGACGTCCTTCGCATCGATCGCGTGCTGCCGGGTGAGGAAGATGATACGAACCTGCCCGAAACCGTGACGTTCGACCGCGTGCTCTTCGTCGGCAACGAGGGCGGCGATGCGAAGATCGGATCGCCGCTGGTTGCCGGTGCGACCGTGACGGCGGACGTGATGGGTCCGGTGAAGGATAAGAAGCTCCGCGTCGTTAAGGTCAAGCGTCGCAAGGGCGTACACGTCGAAAACGGTCACCGGCAGAAGTATCTGCAGGTCAAGATCACGGGCATCAACGCCTAGAACCGCGGCGTGGATGCCGCGACTCGACAAGCCCTCGACGCCGTCGCCTCCCGCGACGGCGTGATGCGTTTGACGCTCAAGACCTGGAGCGAGACCAACAGCGGCAGCACGAATCTACCCGGCGTTCGGCGGCAGCGGCAGCTGCTGCAGGACGTGCTTTCGCCAATGGCGGATCGGACCGACGTCATCAAGCTGCCGCCGCGGGAGGTCGTTGATGACCGCGGTGACGTCCAGCAGCACGAAGTCGCCGAGGCCGTCGTATTTCGCAAGCGGCCAGACACCCCGCGAAAGGTACTGCTCAACGGTCACCTCGATACCGTCTTTGCTGCGGACTCGCCGTTCCAGAAGGTGACGGAGCAGGACCACCGGTGGATCGGGCCGGGCGTTGCGGATCTCAAAGGTGGCCTGGTCGTGCTGAGCGAAGCCGTGTGTGCGTTCGAAGAGCATCCGCTGGCGACCTCACTCGGCTGGACCATCGTGCTGAACCCGGACGAAGAGCTCGGCTCGCCCGCCAGCACGTCGCTGCTGCAGGCGGAGGCGAAGGGCCACGTGGCCGGGCTGGTCTTTGAGCCGGCACTGGAGGATGGTCAGCTCGCCGGTGCTCGGGGTGGCAACGGCAACTTTGATCTCGTGATCCGTGGCAGATCCGCTCATGTTGGCCGCGAGTTCGCCCAAGGCCGCAGTGCGATACATGTCGCAGGCGAGGTGGTGGCGTTGCTGGCGAACCTGAATCAGGCGCAGGGCGTGACGGTCAACGTCGGCAGGATCGACGGCGGCGGGCCGGTGAACCAGGTGGCGGACCTGGCTATCATTCGCTTCAACGTTCGCGTCGCCGATGCGGGCAAACAGGAAGCCATTGGCAACGATCTAAGGCGGCTGACGATGGTGCTGGGGCGACGAGACGGCATCACCGCGACGCTTCACGGCGACTTCCTCAGTCCGCCCAAGCCGCTGGAGGGGGCGACGCTGGAGCTCTTTCATCGCGTCCGCACCTGCGGCAAGCAGCTCGAACTGGACCTGTCCTGGAAGAACACCGGCGGCGTCTGCGACGGCAACAAGCTCCAGGCGTTTGGGCTGCCGACCATCGATACCCTCGGCGTCCGCGGTGGCGGATTGCACACGGATGAGGAATTCGTCATTGTTGATTCGCTCGTCGAGCGATCACAATTGGCGTTGCTGGTGCTGTTGTCACTCGCGAGCGAATGACGATCCTGCATCGCAGCAACGACGAAGCGATGCTGCTAATCTGCTTGCGATGCGTCTTGCGGCTTGCCTTCTTTGCCTGATTCCCAGTCTCGCCGCCGCGCAGGAGGCGGAGGGGCCGTTGAGCGAGGTGCCGGAAACCGTCTATGGCACGCCGCCGATCCTCACGCCCGGCAGTGGCCAAAACGATGGTGGCATTAACCTCAACGCCAGCGTCCGCTACGCCACCGACTACATGTTCCGCGGTTTCGAGCCCGTCGAAGCCGATTCGAGCGAGGACTCGATCAACTTCGGCATCGACACGACGCTCACCTTCGACCTAGGCCGCCTGCCCGATCCGTTCGTCCGCGTCATCACCAACACCGCCGAAGGCGACAGCGTCAGCAAGTTCCAGGTCATTCGGCCCATCGTCGGCTTCCAGTGGGACACCGATGCGTTCGGGCTGACGCTCGGTCACCAGAGCTTCACGTACCCCGACCGAGACGTCCTCGACACGGCAGAAATCTTCATCGACCTCGCCATCAACGACGACGCGCTCTTCGGCGGCGAAGGCGTGAACTTCGGGCCCTATCTCTTCGTCGCCTACGACTACGACGCCTTCGAAGGCACCTATGCGGAAGCCGGTTTTCGTCGGTTCGAGCCAATCGACGAGTCGGCACTGGGCCTTGGCTACAATGTCCACCTCGCCTATATCGAAAGCCTCGGCGGCCTCTTCGGCGGCAGCGGGCGGGGATTTCAGCACTATCAGATCGGGGTCCTCGCCGGCTACGACCTCAACACGCTGCTGAACATCAGCCGTCGCTACGGCATCTGGTCGCTTCAAGGCTCGTTCAACTATACGGACGGCTTGGAAGATGACCTCGCCGCGGAGACGCAGCTGTGGGGCACGTTCGGCGTGAGCTTGCGGTATTGATCTGGAGGACCGGCAATACCGGGTCCTACTTCTTCGCCTCGTAAAGCTCACGGAGGTTGAGGAAGTCGATCATGTGGTCGTCGTACGTCTGCCGGGCCCGCGGGTCGCTCATCGGCAGGCGCAGCTCGTTGATGACCTTCGTCCCCATGCCGATCCACTCGCGCCAGCTCTCGGCGGAGACGTTGTCGTAGATGACCTCGCCGAGCGGGCCCTTCATCGGCTGACGCGGCAGACGGGAGCCGGGCTCGCCGGTGCGGCTGTCGAGCACCTGACCCTCGCCAACCTCTACTTTGCGAATCTCGCCAACGTCCGGCACCTCTTCGCCCATGTCTCGCAGCTGCACCTCCATGGCCTCACGAGGCATCCGATCGCCACGTTCGGCCGCGACGATGACGCCACGCTTGAGGATCGTTGCTGCATCGCTGCTGCGATCCATGGCCAACAACGCCTTGCCGAGCAGCTCGTAGGCCTTGGAGAACTTTTCGTTAATCTCCAGCACCCTGCGGAACGATTCGGCGGCGTCCATCGGGCGGCCGGCTGAGAGCAACTCTCTGCCGAGTGACAGGTGCCCCAACTCGTTGTCCGGATCGTCAGCCGCCATCTTGCGGAACTGCTCGATGCGTTCCTGCTGGGCGGAGTCGGCGGTGGTCGTGTCGCTCATGGCAGAGTGTAAGGCCGGCACTTCAGCCGCCGCAGCCGCCGCCGATGTTCGAATTGCCGCTGGGGCCGATGAGACTCATGATCTCCGCCCGCGTGCGGGCGTCAGTCCGACACAAACCCCGTAGACAACTGGTCATCATCGTCGCCCCCGTCTTCTTCACGCCGCGGATCGTCATGCACGAATGCACCGCCTCGACCACCACGGCGGCCCCCTTAGGTTCGAGCTTCTGCATGAGCGCGTCGCACACCTGTACCGTTAGCTGCTCCTGAATCTGCGGCCGCCTTGCGTATCCCTCGACGAGCCGGGCCAGCTTCGAAAGACCCACAACCTTACCCTTTGGCAAGTAGGCGACGTGGGCTCTGCCGGTGAAGGGGAGCAGGTGGTGCTCGCACATGCTGGCGAACGGAATGTCACGCAGGAGGACCATTTCGTCGTACTCGGCGGTAAAGACCGTCTCGAGATGAACACTCGGATCTTCCCGAAGGCCTGCGAAAAGTTCGGCGAATGACTTGGCGACGCGGCGGGGGGTCTCGACGAGTCCTTCCCGGTCCGGATCTTCCCCCACAGCGATCAAGATCTCGCGGACGGCCCGCTTGACCCGGTCATGATCGACGTCCTGCGGCAAGAGCGGCTCGGCATCAACGGGGTCAGGATTGGACATGGGGGAGAGAGCGTAAGGCCGCTTGCCTGATCTGCGAACTGGCAAAGCCTTGTCGAAGACGTTGAAAGCTGCGGGAATGTCGCTGGCACATTCTTCGCAGTGGGACCGGGGTCGGCAGCCCGCGATGACGCGGAGTCTGGATCGACAACCCGCAGCCGTTTGATCGGCCACCCGAACTGCTAGAAGTATGAAGCACCACACCAAGAAGTTCACGCTCGGCCTCGCCGCCGTTGCCACCGCCGCTGTCGCCTTCGCCGCCGGCGATGCCCTCGCCGACTACGGCAATAAGGACAAGAAGGATAATTTGAGCTACGGCGAGAAGTCCGAGAAGAAGGACATCGTCGCCACCGCCAAGGCCGCCGGCCAATTCAACACGCTGGCGACGGCTCTCACCGAGGCCAACCTCGTCGAGACGCTCCAGGGTGACGGCCCCTTCACCGTCTTTGCTCCCACCGACAAGGCCTTCGAAGCCCTGCCGAGCGGTCAGCTCGAGACGCTGCTGCAGCCGGAGAACAACGAATTGCTCCGCGGCATCCTGCTCTACCACGTCGCCAGCGGCGAGAAGATGGCCAGCGATGTCGTCGGCATGAACGAAATCGAGACCGTTCAGGGCGAGTCGCTCCGCATCACGCAACGCGACGGCAAGGTCTACCTCAACGACAACATCGAGATCATCAAGACCGACATCAAGGCCAGCAACGGCGTCATTCACGTCATCGACACCGTCGCCGTTCCGACCGGTGGTCAGGACGACGAGATGGAAGACGACATGAGCATGTAGGACGACATGAGCATGTGAGGCGACTCGATCGAGCTCCCGAAGCTCGAAACAGCCTGAAGTGACTGCCCGCGGCATCTGCCGCGGGCAGTTCTCGTTCGTCAAGATGTCACCGTTCGTCGGAGAACTTGACGTCGAAACGGATCGCCCAGATCCAAGGGTCGTGCTTCGCTGCAAACTCGCTGCGACCGTAGAACTGGTCCCACAACCGCTCGAACCACAGTCGCGGTGCCGCATCGAACAGCCCCGGCGGCATCCCTTCGGCCCGAATGTCGTCTTCGCTCATCTCGCTGAGCCGCTCGGGCCAGACATCGAGCACGAGCAGTGTCATCCGTGACGCGTCTCTCGGCAGCGAACGACCGGGTCGCCAGGTCGTTTGGCGGGCCGCGGCAGGACCGACGTCTGCTTCGTATCGACGCTTGGCCCCATCAAGCTGCCACGGCTCGCGGACCCAGAGCGGGTCGCCTACGGAAGCCAACTTGCACTCGATGACGGTGCCGGAGGCCGTCGCTGGCCACCGTCGGCCGGCTTGCTCGGTTTCACCCGCAGGCATCGGCCTGATCGGGCGACGCGTTTGCGTCTTCTGACCCGCGAGGAGCGCCCGGGCCATCGCTCCGTTGAACGCGATCGGCCGCTCCGTCGGCGTCACGCCTTCTGCGGTGGCCGGCGAAGCGAAAGCCTGCCGCACCCGCTCGCGCGCCGCTTCTGTTCCCGACGAGGTTGTCACGACGTCTGCTCCTGGATCACGAACGTGCCGTCGTGCGCTGCCGCCAGTTTGCCGCGACATGTCAGCTCGGACCGGATCGGCAGCCGGCATCGGTGCTTCGTTCGAAGCTTCTGCGCGACTTCCTCGATCGACAGCGTGGCCGGCCACTCCGCAGTCGCGTCGAAGGCGTCCGCGATGGGCCGGATGAACCGCAGATGGCTTTCCGCGATCACGAGACTCGGCCGCTCCACCGGCAGCATCGGCAGTCGCAGCCACAGGAGGCCCCACGCTGCCAGCATGCCCGCTGACGCAATGCTGCCGCCAAAGGCCGTATGTTCGTGGTTGAGGTTCGCCGCCAACGGCAACCGCAGCTGGACCCGCTGCAAGGAGGCCTCGATCACTTCGACACCCAAGGCAGCCGTCAGCGGCAGGGCGGCCCGGAGCGTGTCCGCCAGTCGATCTCGCTGCGAAGGCTCCGTCACCGCCCGCAGTCTACGAGGAAGCCGAGGCCGTGCGACCATCCTCGTGTGCCCCCGAACCGGAAGGAATCCTCTGAACGTGCAACTTCAGTGACTTAGATGCATACAACTCCTACAGGAATTAGCCATGAAGACTCCTTTGATCCTTTTCGCCGTTGCCGCCGTGTCATTGATCGGCCTTGTTGCCGCAGATCGCGCCGCTCCACGGGATTCGGCCGCTCCGTCGCTTCAGCCGGACGGCGAATGGGCCGACGTCTCGCTTTGGAGCGATGGTCTGGTCGAGAAGGCGACATACGCCGCCAGTCGGGTGATCTACGGCAAGGATCGCGAGTACGAGGCGGTCTTCCTGACTAACCAGGAGACGCACGAGCTCGATACGCTGACGAAATCCTCCGGCAGCGGCGTGGCGGTGTGGAAGCACAACCAGATCGAGGTAATTCCGACACCGAACTACGACTACAAGTTCGTTACGACGTCGCACCTGACGGCGGACGATCTCCTTCTGACTCGACTGGATGCCACGTCGCAGGAATGGTGCGGCACCAGCTTCCACCAGTTCCTGCTCCAGCCGGACGACTCGCTGAGCTTCTTCGGCTTCAGCTACATGCCTGGGACCGGTCGGCAAAAGGCGACAGTTTCCGTCTCGGAAGATCGGCCGGTCCTGCCGTTCAATGCTTTGCCGGTAGCGTTGCGTGGCTTTAACTTCGAGGCGGACCAGCCTCTGGAGTTTCGACTCATTCTCGACCAGCGGAGCAACCGCCCGACGCAGCCGCAGCCGGTGGATGCGGTACTGACGCCCGCGGGCGAGACCGACGACGGCTACCTGCTCGACTTGGCCGACGCGGACGGCAAAGTCATCGGTCGGTTCGAGTTTGCCAAAGATGTCGGCCAGATCATGCTTCGCTATGAGGGTCGCGACGGGCAGACGTACGACCTGCGGGACGTCGAGCGTGTCGACTACTGGACGATCAAGGAGTGAGCCGGAGCGGTTCCAGTGCTACTCGTCATCGCGGCGGTTTTGCAGATCCGTCATCCCAATCAACGGGAGCGCCACCTGATTCACGGGAATTGGTCGCGGTTCGACGCCGTCAGAGCCCGACGCGTCGGGTGTAGAGCAGCCATTCGACCATCAGCACCCCGATTGACGCGGCAACGAGGTACCACCACCACTCGATTTGCGTCGTCTGCTCCGCTGCCTCCCCATGGGCGACAATGGCGGCGGCGTCGAGTTTGGCGAGGTTGCCGGGATCGGTCGGTGCCGTCAGCAGGTTGCTCTCGGTCTCGTCAAGCAGGCTGACGGCTAGCTGTTCGAAGTTGCTCACGGGCGGGTCGGTGCGGTACAGGCCGACGCGGTCGACCGGCCCGAGGGTGAGCGTTCCGGCGTCGCTGACGCGGCTGGTCAACGTTTGGTCGGCACCGACGAGCCGCACCTCGTCGTCCGCTGACAAGTTGCTTCGCGAGACGGCCGGCGCGGGCACGGTGATGATGTCGCCCGGTCGAACCGACTCCCGCGCCCGGACCTCGCCAAGGCCCGCGAGGTACTCGAACATCTGGTAGCCGAAGACCGGATAGGACCGCCGCGTCGGCCAATTGCTCTGGGCCAGATCGAACGTGAGAATCAGGTTTGTCCGCCGGCCTCGCTCTTCGAGCAACATCATCGGCCCGTCGACGCCCTCCATCAGCAGGTCCACACCCAGTGGCACGGTGACGAGCCGACCCTCGGCGACGAAGACCTCGTTGAGGTTCAAGCCGCGGAGCATCGGGTGGTCCCGCTCCCAGTCCAGCACTGTACTGGCCTCATAGAACGTCGCCACGCCGTCGCCGCTGGTGACTGGCCTGACCGCTGTCGCGTCGGCGGGCGGCAGCGCTCCGCTGAAGACGAACGTGCCGGCATCAGGCAGGCGGCTCGGCGTGTGGTTGTCGAACAGCGTGACGTCGAAGTCCTCCGCCTCGCCGCTGGCGAGCAGTTCCTCGTATTCGCTTGGCGTGACGAAGCGGGGCTCGTCCAGCCCCTGCGTCTCGACCAGAAGCCGCAGCCAGAAGTTGGTCCGCAGCACGACCAATGCCTTCACCGGCTCTGGCGGCGGAACCACGACGTAGGCCACGTTGTCCGCCGCCAGGGCATCTTCACGATCAGCCAGCGTGCCGTCCTCGACGAGCTCGAATCGAACCGCCGCCGCCCGCGGCAGGCTGAGGCGGACGTCGATTGCCTCGCGACGCTCCGTCTCGCCGAGGCGACGCTCGATCGCTTGCACTGCCGCCGGATCAGCCACCCGCAGCGTCTCGAGGTACGTCTCGTCCGTCCACCGGTGCGGCGGCAACGTCACGCGGATCGGCCCGCTCGCGACGGGCGAGAAGTCGAGCGGCTCGTCGGTCGGCGCGTCCGGCAGCGGGGCGACGCTAACGCGGACCGCCGCGGTCACGGGTTCCGGGCCGCTGTTGATGACGCGAGCAAAAGCCTGTGCCTCAGAGCGATCTTCGAAGGTGCGACGCACGCTGGCTGCGACGATGCCGACGTTGTCGGCGTCGGTGGTGCCGATTCGCTCGTAGTGCATGACGCCGCGGATCGACAAGTCAGTGGCGGCCATCGGAGCGACACGTCCGTCACTGAAGAGGAACACGTCTGCCGATTGCAGATCGCCCTCGCGAAGTCGCTCGTCGAGGAGGGACGAGCTGGCATTGGCCAATTCGTACGCCGCAGCCGGATCCGTCACGCGATCCGTGATTGCGATCTCGTCAACCGCCGCTCGAAGCAGGCCGCGGTCCTGCGTGAAGGGTTGGAGCGGCACGGTGCCGTCGTCGTCGGAAAAGGCAACGATCATCGCCTCATCGCCGCGGCTCATGGTGCCGATGAGATCCTGTGCCCGCTCCTTGGCTTCGTCTAATCGCGTGCCGCCCTCGCCGTCCGTGCCGGCCATGCTGGCAGAGCGGTCGATGAGTAAAATTGACCGACTGCCCGCGGCTTGAGCTCCTTCGGCGACCGGCCTGGCGATGGCGAGGATGAGCAGCAGAAGCAACAGAAGCTGCACGAAGAGCAACAGGTTGCGGCGGAGCTTCTGGAACGGGCTGTTGACCTGCAGATCCTGGATGCTCTTCTTCCACAGAAGCGTCGTCGGCACCGGTGCTGGCGAACGGCGGAGCTTGAGGAAGTAGAGCAACAGCAGCAGCGGAACCGCCACCGCGGCTGCGAGGGCGGCGGCGAGGGGGTTGAGCAGCTGCGGCAGCATCGGAAGGCGAGTCTAACGAACGCACCCACAGATCAACCAGCGGTCGCAGTGACGTACAAGATCAGCAACGCGTAACCGAGTAAGGCGGCCGCCACCAGAGGCGTCAGCCAGATTCTACTATGAGCCAAGTGTCGAACGGCCCAGGCTGCGAGAATGCTCCCGGGGATCATTGCCGGCAGGACATAGTCAATTCTCTGGCCCTTCGACAGAGTCGGCACGAGCAGTGCGAGAATCAGCCATGTTACCACCGGCACCATTGGATGATGCCACGCGACGCGGCGGCGAACGACGCGAGACCCTCCGATGATCATCGCGAGAAGCATGAGCCAGATCCAGGGCCCGTTCTTGCTCGTGAACCAGAGGAGCGTGGACCACCACGGCGATACGTGGCCCTCCGGCGCTGCCGTGGTGATGCGGCCGACAAGCTCGCGGTCGAGCAGTGTGCTCTGGACGTGGTCCGGGTCGATTCGCCACGCGAGAAGGAGCCACAGCGTCACCGGCAGCATCGCCAGCGGCAGGCCGAGGAGCGGCCGAAGCTTCTGGGGTCGCCGAGTGATGAGAGGCAAGGAAAGGCCGAAGCCGATGGCCGCCAATGCCATCGGGCCCTTCGTCAAGGTCGAGGCCGCGACCGTGATCCAGAAGACGATGGTCCATCGCCACGATCCGCCACGGGTGATCGTGGTCGCGGCAACAAAGGCCAGCGTTAACCATAATGCGTCGAGCATGTCGGGCCTGGCCCGTCGAGACAGGTCGAAGCCGAGCGGCGTGCAGAGCCAGAACGTTCCCGCCAGCAGCGCGATCGGCAGACACACGCCGATCGACCGCATCCACCAGACGACGATGCCGACGATGCCTACGGCCGCCACGAGGCTCGGCAGCCGAAGCGTCAGCGCCGACGCGCCGCCCGTCACGACCACCGGCACGACGCCGATCCAGTTGACCATCGGCGGCTTCGTAGCCGGCTGCCCCTCGTGATCCCGCGGCAGAATCCAGCTGCCGCCGCTGGCGAGGTCGAGCGTGTAGCCGATGGTCTTGGGCTGGTCGCGTGTCGTCAGGTCCGCGGGAAGTAGCACCGCCCCGACGAGCAGCGTCAGCAGCGGGAGAATCAGCAATAGCTTTCGCAAAGCTTCACAAGCAGGACAAGCTACCGCAGCAACCCGCGACGGCGTAGCTGGTTCAGGACGAGTTCGTCGAAGCTCTCGCTCGTGTCCGCCAGCACATACGAACCGCCGCGACGTGTGACGAAGTCGCGGAGGCCGTTGCAGTAAGCGTTGAGATTCGCCTTGTACTTCTTGATCAGCGGCCCGCTCATGCTGACTTCGGCATCATCCTCGTCCTCGAGGTCGATGAGCTTCAGGTCGCCGCGAAACTCCGGGTTGAGCTCTTGAGGACTCAGGACCTGCACGGCGAACACGTCGTATCGGCCGCTGAGTAGGTAACGCAGACCCGGCTCGTAACCCTCCTTGTCGTAGAAGTCGCCGAGCACGACTACGACACCACGCGATCGGTTGCGAAGGGCAAAGGTCTTGCAGGCGGCTTCGAGGCTGGTGCCCGAGTCCGGCTTGAGTTTGTCCAGAAAGTCGAGCAACCGCGGCACGTTCCGACGCCCTCGAAGCCCGCCTGTGTCGCTCACGACACTGTCCGCGTAAGCGGTAACGCTCACACGGTTGTAGTTGACGAGCCCGACGTACCCGAGGGCCGCGGCAACCTGCCGCATGAAGCGGAACTTGTGCGGCTTGCCGTAGTTGGCACTCTTGCTCGCATCGACCAGGACGTGCAGTGCCAAGTCCTCTTCTTCGAGGAACAGCTTGAGAAACAGCTTGTCGAGACGTGCGTAGGCATTCCAGTCGATGAACCGCAAGTCGTCGCCCGGCACGTAGTTGCGGAAGTCGGCAAACTCGACGCTCTGGCCTCGGCGCTTGCTGCGACGTTCTCCCTTCATCTTGCCCTGAAGGATCTTGCGGCTGGCGACGTCGAGCCGGTCGAGTTTGGCGAGGAACTCCGGGTCGAGGCGAAGCGGTGCATCGTCAGGTACGGCGTCGCGAGCGGGTGCGGGTGCGGCCGGAGAGCTCATGGCTAAGAGCGTAACAAGATCACCATTCGCCTGTTGCCGCGAGGACGTCGGCTGCAGCGTGCTTCGGCTTCCACTCCGTTGCGGCTTTGATCGCCGCGTTGCTGAACAGGCACCGATCTACCGGCCAATCCGCAGGGAGGTCTGCTTCCGGATACGAGGTTCGAACGCATTCCAAGTAATCGTCTTCTTTCGTTACGAGCGGATTGTCCGCGGCCACGTTGAACGCGGCGAAGGAATCGTCTGCTGCGTCAGCCCACGGTGGTGCCAGACCCGACCAGGTCGTCGTCGACAAAATGGCCGCCGCCGCATCTTCGCTCGACAACCATGCCCCAAGCTCAGCGGCACCCAAGTGGCCGGATCGCTGGTGCCAGCTGAGGATGCGACGATGTCGGCTCAGGCTGTTGGTCGCGGGCAGACGAAGCGCAACGGCATGTTGTTGAGACCGCTTTGACAACGCGGCAAGGAACATCTCGGCGGCAACTTTCTGAGCCCCATAACTCGTCCACGGACGCAGCGGCTCGTTCTCGTCCAGCGGCCACCGCACCGGCAGCGGCGGGGGCCCGAAGTCGTATGCCCCGAATTGGCCGTAGACCTGGCAGGAACTGACGTAGGTGACGCGGCGAATCTTCAGCTCGGCTACGGTCAGCAGCAGTGTGCCCGTCGCGGCGGCATTGAGCGAGTAGACCTGATTTTCTGCCGCAGCGCGGTGGTGATTGAGTTCGCCGAGATGAGCAACGGCCTCGGTTCCAAAGGCTTCGAGTCGTGGCTCGAGCAGGTCACGACGCGACAGGTCCGTGAGCAGGAAATCGGCACCATGATCTCGATCACCCTGCGGCCGCTGCAGATCTAAGCCAAGCACCTCGTGCCCGGCCTCTTGAGCGGCTTTAACGACGTGGGCCCCGATCCTGCCGGCAGCGCCGGTGACTGCAATTCGCATGAATGCGACCTTAGCCGGCATCAGGTTCTGCAGGAGCCTTCTAAGCTGTTGCCATGGGTGACGTGCTGAGGGCTGTTCGCACGTTGCCGGCCGGCCGGTTTCTGATTGGCTTCAGCGGCGGGGCCGACAGCACCGCGTTGTTGCACGCGATGAAGCTGACTGTGCCGCGTCAGCTAGCCGCGGCCGTGCACATCGATCATGCGGCCCGACCGGAATCCGCTCGCGAAGCCCAACGGGTCTCAGCGGTCTGCAGAACGCTCGGCGTCGACTGTCGGCATGCTCGACTTTCGCCAGGCGGCGACGAGACGCGTTGGCGACAGGATCGGCTGGACGTCTTTCGGAAGGCGGTTGGCCAAACTCGTGCCGATGGCGTCGTACTCGCTCATCACGCTGACGACCTCGCGGAGACCGTAGCTATGCGGCTCATTCGCAATCGCTCGATGTTCGGTCTGTCGCCGATGCGCTCCGACGCGACGACGGGCAGCTTGCGGGTTCTTCGGCCGATGCTGGGTTTGCCAAAGCGGGCGATTCTCGACTTTCTCGAGCGCCGCGGACTCGTCTGGTGCGAAGACGCCAGCAACAACCGACCGGTGACGCTTCGCAACCGAATGAGGCATCTGCTCCGTCAGCGTCCCGCTCTTGCCGAGGCACTGCATGATGTGGCGAAACGATGTGAGGTGGTCGAACGTCTTGTCGGTGCTCATGCCGAGCACTGGAAAATACTACCGGAGACGCTTCACCGGCAGACGCTGCTCGAGCAACGATCAGCGCGGGATTGGCTGCGTGGGCGTCATCTCGCGACCGCTGACATCAACGCTACCACCGTTGATCGCCTTTTGAAGGTGCTCGCTGATCCGACACCCCGGTCGATTCATCTGCCCGGGAGCCTTCGCGTCCGACGTCGAGGGCGCAGTGCAGGAGGCGTCGTGGAGGTATCGCGCCTCGAGAGGCCGCGCGACGCGGCTACTCCGCCGGTTCGATCGTGACCTTGAGCAGCTTGCTCTTGAACTGTTCGACGTACAGCTCCGCTCGCTCCTTGTGCGTCACCAGAAGCAGGGCCAGCCCACGCTTGTGTGCTTCGATCGTCGCCCGGATTGCCGCCATCTCGTCGAGCGGCGTCAACTCCGCGACGGAGAGGATTACGTCCTGGAACGTGTTGACATCGTCGTTGTGCAGCAACACGCGATAAGGCGGAAGCTGGCCCGGACGCTTCGGCTTTTTGTGCGGCTTCCGCTTCTGCTGCGGCTTTGACGGCGGTTCGGCGACGGCAGTGCCGCTCGACGTGTCATCCGACCGTTCCTCTGTCATCAATAGCTCGCTGATAGCTGCTGACATGGCTCTGGCGTGAGCTTAACGCATGATCAGCTCACCCGTCGACGGTAATTTGACCCGCGTCAGGCGATCCGCCGCTATTTCTGGACGTGCCGCTCGGCAGAACCCGTGAAAAGCTGCCGCGGCCGGTAGATTTTGCCCGCCTGATCGCGAGTCTCCTTCCACTGCGCGATCCAACCAGGCATGCGGCCGATGGCGAAGAGGACGGTAAACATGTCCGTCGGCACGCCCATCGCCCGCATGATGATGCCGCTGTAGAAGTCGACGTTCGGGTAAAGGTTTCGGCTGACAAAGTAGTCATCCTGCAATGCCACTTCTTCAAGCCGCTTGGCGATGGCCAGGAGCGGGTCGTCCTGCCGATCCAAGCTGGCCATGACCTTCTCCGCCTGCTGCTTGAGAATGCGGGCACGCGGGTCGTAGTTCTTGTAAACCGGGTGGCCGAAACCGAAGAGGCGGTACTTCTTGGCCTTGACCCCCTCAAGGAACGAGTCGGGGTCGATGTCCGGATCCTCATGAATCTGCTGCAGCTGATTCATGATCTCCACGTTGGCCCCACCGTGCAGCGGCCCCCACAGGGCACACACCGCCGCGGCACAGCTGGCGAACAGGTTCGCGTGGCTTGATCCGACCATCCGACACGTGCTCGCGGAGCAGTTCTGCTCGTGATCAGCGTGGAGGAGGAAGATCAGGTCCAACGCTTTGGCCATCGCTGGGTTGAACCTGTCTGCCCCGAACTTCATCTTGAGGAAGTTGGTCGTGTAGTCGACGCTCGGGTCGCTCTTGACGTGCGACAGCTTCCCCTCGCGGTGCCGATAGACCGCGGCGGCGAGGGTGGCGACTTTGCCGATAAGCTTGGCACTGGTGAGTTCGAAGTGTGACTCGTAGTCGTCGTCCATCACCTCCGGGTGGTAACCGCAAAGCCCGTTGATGCACGCCGAAAGCATCGCCATGGGCGAGGCTTCCGGTGGAAATCCATCGAGGATGGAGAGGATGCGGTTGAAGACGTCGGAATGGTCGCCGATCAGGCTCTCGAACTCGTTAAGTCGCTTCTCGTCCGGCAGTTCACCGTGGACGAGCAGGTGCGTCACCTCCAGGAACGAGCAGTGGTCCGCCAGCTCCTCAATCGGGTAGCCGCGGTAGCGGAGAATGCCTTCTTCAGGGTTGATGAAGGTGATGTCGCTCGTGCAGGAGCCGGTGTTGCGGTAGCCAGGGTCGAGCGTGATGAAGCCGGAAGCGGATCGAAGTTTCGTCACATCGAGGGCTTGCTCACCCTCGGTGCCGATATGAACGGGGAGGTCGTGCTGCGTTCCGTCCGGTAGGGTAAGCTTGGCTACGGCGTCTGAAGAAGCGGCTGGCATCGGCCGACACTAGCAAGGTCACTCCCAAGTCCGACAGATTCGCTGAACCACCGGCGGGCCGAAGCGTCCGACTTTGCAACGTCGGACGGTCCGACTTCATGACTCAGGTGCAGAAGCCGAAGCGTTGTCGTAGACTGCCCGCGCCGACCGGCAGCGACGCCTCCAAGGCCATTGATGACCCTCGTCAGGCGGATTCCGAGCGATCATGAGGCCCGATCATCCCGCTCTCGAGACGAAGGCCTTGCCGCGACGTCGGATGGGCGACCGTGTGGAGCGACGGGAGGAAACCACCAAGCCGCAGCGACGTGCAGGGGACGATCCGGGCGAAGCCGGTATGACGCCCTGGGTCGAGCGGCCGCAGCGGCGGGTGGCGACGTCACTCGGGCCTCGACCACTCGCTCAACCGCCAGAGCGTCGGATCGAGCAGCCGTCAAAAGCCGATCGGCCGGCGTCGAATTTCGTCCCACTGCCCCGGGTCTTCCCGACGTCAAGCGGCTGGTTGACCCTCGGCTTTCTGCCGGCCGTGTTGCTGCTCGCTGGCGTGGCGGGCGTCGGATATGCGTTGCTGCG
>CAYMAS010000018.1:49355-66548 GCA_964388485.1 uncultured Tepidisphaerales bacterium
CCCCGCCGATACAGCTTCCTGGGTGGTTCCGACTGCAATCGAGCCGTTTCGCCATCTCGCTGGACCAGTGGTGGCTGGAGTGCTGGTCTTGCTGGTTGCTGCGGCCACGTGGTCTTTGGCGGGCGGATTCGCCGCCTGCCTGGTGGCAGTGGCCACGACGTCGCTGCAGATCGGTACTCCGGCTGCCTTCGGGTACAGCGACCTCACGCTGATCGCGACGCTGTTTCTGACCCTTGCGTGGTGGCGGAGCGGAAACTGGCTGCTCGGCATCGCTGCAGGTGGTTCGTCAGCGTCGGGCCTTGGTCTCCAGCCGGATCTGGTGCACCTGCTCTGGCTCCCGCTCGTTGCCGCCGTCTGCGGCTGGTCGATGCGAAAGCCCCTCGTCAGCTTCGTGCGTGTCACGATGCCGGCAACGGGCTGGACCATGGTCGCGGCTGGTCTGCTCCTGTGGTTACACGACCCTCGCGATGCGAGGTTCGTGGCAGCTGGTTGGTGGCTTGAACTGAGTCGGTCGCCCGCGCCTGTACCGGCCGCGGAAGCAGCTCTCTTGGCCGCGGCGATCACGGGATGGTTGATGGTGGCATCTCGTTCCATCCGGGCTGCCTTCTTGCTGCTGCTGGGGGCGGCGATCGTCTGGTGGTCGCGGGGAGTTGTGGTGATGTGGCCGATCCTGCTGATCGCATCGAGCGGTATCGTCGGTGGGACTGCGACGGCGTCACGTGGGATCGTCTCGCGGCTGCTCTTGCCGTGGCTGGCAGGTTTGGCGACGGCACTTCTGGTGTTCGGCCTCGTCCGCAACCAGCCGGAAGTCTCGCCCGTAGATCTCGAGCGACTCGAATTCGCCCGCACGGTCGCCGAAATGGCCTCCGATCAACCGGTCGCCGCACCTCTCGATGACGCAGGATTGCGCGCCCTTCTCGTGCACCACGACGTCGAGGTCGTCGAGACAGACCCGGCTTTCGTCATTACCTCGCCGCTCCTCCAACGCCGGCACCTGCGGGAACTCGGTTTCGATGCCGGGCGCATCGACAGCGTTCTTAAGCAGCAGATCGACGGCCGACCGGTCGTCCTGCTGAGGACACCCTGACGACCGCTACAGGCGTTTCAGTGGCCTAGAACCCTCCGCATGATCCACCCTTGGCACGATGTGACCCCCGGCGGCGATATTCCGTCCGAATTCGAAAGCGTTATCGAGATCCCCAGCGGCTCGAGCATCAAGTACGAACTCGACAAGCACTCGGGCCTGATCCGGCTTGATCGCATGCTCTACTCGGCCGTTTACTACCCAGCGAACTACGGCTTCATCCCGCAGACCCTCGCCGAAGACGACGATCCGCTCGACGTGCTGGTGCTGTGCAAGGAGTCGGTCATTCCTCTGACGCTGATGAACTCCCGACCGATCGGGCTGATGACGATGCTCGACGAGGGCAAGCGGGACCACAAGATCATCGCCGTGGCGACGGCCGACCCGGAGTACAACCACTACAAGGATGCCGAAGAATTACCGCCCCACCGGCTGATGCAGATCACGCGGTTTTTCAAGGACTACAAGCAGATGGAAGGCAAGAGCGTCGAGGTCGATGAGATCCAGCCGGCCGAAGCGTGCCCGCCGATCATTGAAGACGCCCTGGCCCGCTACAGCCGCCACCGCCGCGGCGGGTTCGGGAGTTACAAGTAGCCCTACTGCTCGACGTCGGGTGCCTTACGCTCGCCGATCCAGATGCCGACTTCGAAGAGAGCGATGAGCGGGATGATCAGGCCGATCGTTGCTACCACGATGTCGCCGGGTGTGATCACGGCAGCGGCGATCGTCAGGATGAAGTAGACCAGCCGGCGCTGGCTTCGCAGCAGCTCTGGCTCCACGATCCGCAGACGGATGAGGCCGGCGATCGCCAGCGGCATTTGAAAGCTCAAGCCGAAGACGATCAGCAGCACGAGCACCAGGTTCACGTAGTCGGGCAGTGTGATCAGCGGGGCCGCCAAATTGTTACTGCCGAACGGGATGACGCGAACATGACCGTCGACGCTCGTCTTGAGGCGTTGCGTGGTGGTGTCGAACCACAGCTGCAGCGGCTGCGGCGTTAGCGGGTCGCCGTTATAGCTAGGAATCGTCACGACCTCTTCGTCCGCGACGACCACGAGGGGCGAGTCGTCGAAGCCGTCCGGCAGCTTGATCGTGGTGCCGAAGCCGATGAAGAAGGTCAGCGTCAGCGGCAGAATCACGTACCAGACGAACGTCACGCCGCCGGCGAACAGCAGGAACGCCAGCGGCAAAAACCGCGTCGCCGCCTTCCGCTCCTTCGGGTACAAACCACTCGCTGTGAACCGCCAGACCTGGTAGATGACCCAGGGCCCGCTCAGGACGAACGCACCGATCATGCTGATCCGTAAGAACACCATGAACGGGTCGGCCACCCCGGTAAAGTGCAACTGCGGGTTGACGTCCGCTTCACGCAAGGCCCGAATGAGCGGCCCGGCGATGATCGGCAGCAGGACGTCCTTCGCGATAATCAGGCACCCGACGAAGGCGACAATTACACCGATCAAGCCGAGAATGAGGTGGCGGCGCAGGTCTTCGAGGTGATCGCCGACGCTCATGCGAAAGTCGTCGGGATGAAAGCTGTCGCTGCGGTAGGAGAGTTTGCGTGATGCGACGCTCACAAGGCGAGCTTATGAAGCTCTAGTTGCACACGCACAGAAGCCCACGATCTCGAGATCGTGGACTTTTGAGTTGCAGGAATAAGGAGTTCAAGCCGCCATCGGCATGTCGAAGGAGACGGCGACCATGCAGCCCGGCTCGTTCTGCTGCTGCTCGACGCGAATGACCCGGCCGTAGGCGTCCCAGCCGCGGCTTTTGCCGCCGGTCGGAGGGAAGTAGACAGCGACCCGCTCGCCGACCCGTACGCGGCTCTGGCTGCTGGCGCGGATGCCGCCGACGCTGACGTCGGCGATGTTGAGGTTCAGGAAGGGCTCACGCTGCGCTTCGGCGTCGTGGTCCATCCGGCGGCCGCGGATGCGGAGGCTCAACGCCTGCCGGGGGTGGATGCGGCGGTCATCGTTGGTCGCGAATGTTCCGACGGCGGAACTGCGGCGGAGCGTTGGCGTCTCGGGCGTGATCTTCATCAGCACGTCGTCGGCGTGGCGGACCGGCAGAGCTTCGGCGGCGGGCTCGATGTCGTCGACGGGAACGAGGCGAAGCGACGGGGCGTAAGGGGCGGCGAGCATGGGTGTTCTTCCTTGAGGTGGATCGGAATCCCGGGCTGGCGAACAGCGTCAGGCGGGTTGAGGCTCGGCATCCTCGATGATGCCAAGGCTCCTGTTGCACACAGATCGGCCTGCGCGGGCGGCTGCCTTACTCGCGATGCAAACGGATCGGCTACATTTTGCCGTCCCTATAAGATCGGCCCTTGGCAGCTTGTCCGGCCTGTCATGACGATCTGACGGAGCGGCAGGTTCGCCTCTCAACGTCCACTTTCTCTCGACACGTCCGCTAATCATGCCAGCAAAGCCCGGCCTCGTCTCGCTCGTCGGTGCCGGTCCTGGTGATCCGGGGCTGTTGACCTTGAAGGGCCGGGATCGTCTCGCCGCAGCAGACGTGGTGGTCTACGACGCCCTGGCGAACGACAAGCTGCTCGATCACGCCCCGCAGGCCGACCACGTCTACGCCGGTAAGCGGGCCGAGCACCACTCGATGACGCAGGCCGACATCAATGAGCTGCTGACATCGACGGCTTTGAGCGGCAAGAACGTCGTCCGGCTCAAAGGGGGCGACCCGTTCGTCTTCGGCCGGGGCGGCGAGGAGGCGGAGGCGTGCGTGGAAGCGGGCGTGCTGTTTGAGGTCGTCCCCGGCATCACCGCCGCCGTCGCCGCGGCGGCGTACGCGGGCATCCCGGTGACGCACCGCGACCTCAACACGTCGCTCACGCTCGTCACCGGTCACGAGAAGGACAAGGCCAGGCAATCCCCCGAAGCCGCAGCGCGCGACGAGGCGGGCAGCGGGGCGACCAACTGGGACGCGATGGCCAAGCTGCCGCTGCTGTGCGTCTACATGGGTGTCAAGAAGCTCCGCGACCTGTCGACGAAGCTCATCGCCCACGGCAAGTCGCCCGACACACCCGCCGCCAGTGTGCAGTGGGGCACGACACCGCGGCAGAGGACCGTCGTCGCCACCCTCGGGACCATTGCAGACGAGATTGAAAAGCAACGCCTCGGCAGCCCCGCGATCACGTACGTCGGCGAGGTCGTCAAGCTCCGCCAGCACCTGCGGTGGTTCGACAAGAAGCCCCTGTTCGGCAAAACGATCGTCGTCACCCGTAGCCGCCAGCAGGCGAGCGCGTTGTCGGCGAAGCTGGAAGCCTTCGGGGCAGACGTGGTGGAGGTGCCGACGATTCGACTTGAAGCACCGACCAATCAAGCCGTCTTGGCAGAAGCATTCGGGCTCGCGGACTTCGGCGTCTACGAGTGGATCATCTTCACGAGTCCGAACGGCGTGCACCGATCCAAGGCTCTGTTCAAGGAGCACGGCCACGACGCCCGGTCGTTCCGGCTGAGCAAGGTCGCCTGCGTCGGACAGGCGACGGCCAAAGCGTGCTGGAGCGAGCTGATGATCAAGCCGGACCTGGTGCCGAGCACGTTCGATGGAGAGGCGATGGCCGCGTCCGTGTTGAACATGATGGAAGCTCCGCAGGATGCGATGATCCTGATGCTCCGTGCCGACATCGGCCGGCCATCGGTGACAGAAGCATTCAGACGCCGCGGCGTGACTGTCGACGACGTCGCCGTCTACGAGACGAAGCAGGTCACCGAGGTCGAGCCCGCCCTCGCCGCCCGCATCGCGACCGCCGACGCCCTGACTTTCACCAGTGGCAGCACCGCCCGCGGCTTCTTCGACCTGCTGCCCAAACCCGCCAACGCCAAGATCGTCAGCATCGGTCCGCGGACAAGCGAGAGCATCCGCGAGGCGGGCCACACCGTTGACGCGGAGTCAACGGAGGCGACGATTGATGCATTGGTGCAGACGGTCGTCGATTCCTTAAGGTAACGGAGCAACGTCGCTCGCGACGCGCTGGTCAAGCCGATCGAGTCGCAGCGTTCGACTGCGTCGCAAGCAACGCCGCTCCCATGCATGTTCCACAAGGTTGCCAAACGACCTCGGTTGAGCGAACGTAGCACCGCCTGACGATTTGGAGGTCGTCGAACCCGACGCATGGATGCTGTCCACAAGAGCAACCCCTTCCTCGACAAGCTCGCCGCCGCCTGGCGGCAGTTGGCGCTCAGTGCGAACTGGCCGCTGCTGCTGGCCGTCGCCATCCTCTGCGGCATCGGACTCCTTACCATCGGCAGCGTCGATCCCGCGGTCGCCGAAACGCAAGCAGTCTACCTCGTTGTCGGCGTCGTGGCGATGCTTGCGTTTCAGGCGATCAACTACGTCAAGCTCGGCCGACTCGCCTGGCCTTTCTACCTCGTCAGTCTCAGCCTCGTCCTCGTCACCGTCGTCGGCTCCAAGCTCGGTTTGCCCTTTGTTCCACGCATCAATGGTGCTTCCAACTGGATCCGCCTGGGCCCGACGAGTCTGCAGCCGGCCGAGCTGATGAAGATCAGTTTCATCATGGTCCTCGCCCGGCACCTGCGCTATCGCGAGAGTCAACGCACTGTTCGAGGCCTCGTCTTCCCGATCGTCCTGGCGGCGGTGCCGATGATGTTCATTCTGATGCAGCCAGACCTCGGCACGTGTCTGGTCTTCGTGCCGACCACGCTGGCGATGCTCTACGTCGCCGGGGCCAAAGCTCGACACTTTGCCGCCATCTTCGGCACCGGCATCGTCCTGCTGCCGATCCTCTGGCTCAGCGGCCAGTCGCACGTGCCCGTCCTCAAGCACGGCCCGGACCTCGTCAAGGCCTATCAGCGCGATCGCGTCGTTGCGATGTTCAAGAACGACGAGTCGACCTTGCAGGGCACCGGTTATCAGCAGTTCTTTGGCCTCGCCGCCATGGGCTCCGGCGGGCTCAGCGGCAAGGGCATGGGCGTCGCGCCTGTCGGGAAGAAGGTGCCCGAGAGTCAGAACGACATGATCTTCGTCGTCGTCGGCGAGCAGTTCGGGTTCCTCGGCAGCTTGGTAGTGCTCGTCGCCTACGGCGTTTTGTTCGTTGCGGCGGTGGAGGTGGCGATGCACACGAAGGAGCCGTTCGGCAGACTCGTGGCCGTCGGTGTGACGGCGGCGTTGGCAGGGCAGGCGTTCGTGAACCTCGCGGTGGCGACGAAGCTCATGCCCGTGACCGGCGTCACCTTGCCCTTCATCTCCAGCGGCGGAAGCAGTCTCATTGCTAGCTTCATGGCGATCGGCATTCTCCTCAACGTCGGCCAGCATCGACCGATCCTCCTCAGCCGCGAAGCCTTCAGCTTCGACCGGCGATAGCCTTTCGCGGTGGCACGCCTCATCCTCATCCTTCTGATCGGCCTCGTCGGCTGCACGTCCGACGGCCAGTCGCGGGCGAGCTTCGGGCCGGCTGAGATGAAGGTGAGTCCGACCTTCAGCCGCATCCATGACGGCCGACTCGAGGCGGACGTCGAACTCCTCGACGGCTTCGGCGACAGCGTCAAAGGCGGTGGGCAGATCACACTGACCCTCTTCGACGCCATCTCCGCCACCTACGACCGCAGAGCCGTGCCCGTCGCAGGTCCCTTCCAGATCGACCTCGGCACGGAAGCAGCGCAGCAGGAGCACTGGCGAAGCACAAGTCGGACATATGTCTTCGAGCTTCCCGCACCGGACGTTCGTGCAGATCGTCCATACCAACTGCGGGCGACTTACGAATTACGCCGCGGCACGACGACGCAGCCGGGTGAGGCGCCGTCGGTCCAGCGGCATTACTCGACGGCGACGATCCGGCCACGCGACGTCGCGGGCGATTGACACGTTCACGCCTTTGCAGATTCGCTGCTACCGTGCCCGCGCATGTTCAGCGCCATCGCCAACCTCTTCAAGAAGCTCGGCTACCTCCTGACGGGCAAGGTCGACAGCGCCAGCGATTCGCTGGCGAGCAACCCACAGGTCATCCGTGCTAACTTCGACCGCATCATCGACGAGAAGAAGGCCCGCATCGGCCAGTACAAGGACGCGGTCGCCCGCATGATCGCCCAGGAAGAGAACAAGCTTGCCCGCATCAAGGATCTGACCGGCGAAATCGAGCGGCTCGAACAACTCAAGGAAGGCGCGGCTGCCAAAGCCAGGAGCGTCGTCGAGTGGCTCAAGGGCGAGGGCAAGAGCATGGAGGAGATCAAGGCCAACGAGGACTACCAACGCTGCCTGGCGGCCTTCAACGACTTTAGTTCCTCGCTGAAGGAAAAGGAGCAGCACGTCGCCGAGCTCGAGGCGGACGTGAAGGAACTCGAAACGACCATCGGCCATCACAAGGTGCAGCTGCAGGGCCTGCTCCGCGAGATCGACAAGATCAAGCAGGAGAGCAGCGAAACGGTCGCCGACGTCATCACGGCTCGCGAGGAGCAGCAGATCAACGACATGCTCGCTGGTGTCAGCACAGATCGAACAGGCCGCGAGCTCGAAGAGCTTCGCGAGTTGCGGCAGCAGGCCAAGGCAGGTGCCCGCGTCAGCCGCGAGTTGGCAGGCACGGACACGAAGGTGCAGGAAGAAGAGTTCCTCCAGTACGCCACCAAGTCCGCCGCCGCGAATGAGTTCGACCAACTCATCGGCCTAGCTGAGAAGACGGATGCGGCGACATCGGCTCCGCAGGAGCGAGCTGAGCCGGTCAGACTTCCCGAAAACTAGTAGAATCCGCCGGGACTCCTTAAGGTTCGTCCATGCCCGGCCACTTCGACAGCATCGGGTTCCCGGCAGACGACGAGGCGGCATTGGCGGAGTACATCCGGCGGGCCCGAAGTGAGGGTGATCAGTACGAAGTCCTCGGTGCCGAGCCGGGGTGGGGCGGCAAGTACATCTGCTGGAATGCCGGTGGCGGGGCACAGATCTGGATCGGCGTCGACGAGAAGAACCAGATCCAGAACGTCGAACCCCACTACGCCGGCCGCGGCAGGGCGAGCATCACGCTCGAGCGCAGCTACGATTACGAGCAGGCCCCACCCGCCGGCGGCGTCTTCGCCTGGTCCGCCGCGGGTTCAGACGAGGAGACGCGAATCGCGGTCGACCTGCCGGGTTTTGCACGCTTTTACGACATGGGTTGCGACCTCGACGGCAACGCGATGGTCCAGATTGCCGCCTTCTGTCACGGGGCCAACTTCTTCCGCGACGATCTCGAGTACATCCGCTTCATCGAGGACGAGTCGAAGGCGAATCCGAATATCGGTGCCTTCGCGAGCGAGTCGTTTCTGCCGATCGGCATGCTCAGCGACGGTGAGTTGCCGCCCGCGACCGCTCGCGTCAGCGGCCACGTGCTCGAGGCGCGGCGAGAAACGAACGTCGCCACGGGGCTTTCGTTCTGGGCGATGCTCGTCAAGACGGTCGGGATGACGCTGGACGTCGTTGCCGATGACGAACAGCTCGAAGGCGAGCCGGCCGTGGGCGGAGTCCTCGCAGGGAGTTGCTGGCTCTCGGCCGTTCCCGCCGAAGGTGGCGGCAGCCGTCGGCTGGACCTGGAGATCGTTGCGTGACGCTCTACAAGTCGTCCGCTTTCTGGGCTGCCGCAATGACGTCCGAAGCGTACTCGCCCAGCGGGCTGTTGCAGCCGTGGAGCAGGTAGTCAGCTCCCGCGTCGGCAGCTCTTCGGAGCGTGTCGGCAAGGCTGCCGTCCGCTCGAGCACCGGCCATGTCCAGCGAATCGGTAACTATCTTGCCGTCGAAGCCGAGCTCGTTTCTCAGCAGGCCGGTCGTCACGCGACGGCTGAGGCTCGCGGGTGCGTCGGCGTCGAGGTGGCGGTGGAACAGGTGGGCCGTCATGACCCAGATGTCGTTCGCGAGCAGATCGATGAACGGCTGCAATTCCGCCTCGCGACGCCACGAATTGGTCACGTCCGGCAGCGCCTTGTGCGAGTCGGCCGACGCCGAGCCGTGGCCAGGGAAGTGCTTGAGGCACGGCGTCAGGTCGTGGCGACGATGGGCGCCGACAACGTCTGCGGCAACCCGTGACACCGTCGCCGCGTCGTCCCCGAACGTCCGGCCGAGGGCGGCGATAACGGGTCCGCCGGCATCGACGGGCACGTCGACGCATGGAGCGAAGTTGAGCGTGATGCCGCAGCTCGCCATCTCGCGGCACGACGCGTCGAGCAGGTCACGACGCTCCGTGTCCGACATCGTCGCGAGTTCGCGAGCGGATGGCAGCGGCGCGAACCCGAGGTCCGGCGTCAGCCGAGCGACGCGGCCGCCTTCCTGGTCGACGCTGATGATCGTGCGGTCACTTAGTCGCTCACGGATGTAGGCGGACAGGTCCGCGAGCTGGCTCGGGCTCTGGATGTTTCGCAAACCGTCGACGAGCAGGTCCTTCGAAAAGTAGATGACGCCCGCCACGCCGGCCTCTGCACAGGCATCGAGGTCACGTTCGAGGGTCTCGTCGCCACGTTGCTTGCCGCGGATGCCGACGATGAGGCGGTGGGTCAGGCTCACTTCGCGTCTCCGACTGGAAAGACTTCGGCTCCTTGCTTCGCCCCCTGACGCGGCGGTGCGGGAACCGAGGCGGCGACGAGAAGGCTGACGCTGAACGCGACGAGCATCCACCAGCCGATCGACGTGCCGCTGAACACCTTCATGGCGTGAACCGTGACCGCACCCGTAGCAAGGGCCGCGATGATCGTCGCCGGCGAGCCACGGTCGAGGAGCAGCACGCAAACGAAGACCGCGAGCAGCCCGGCATAGGCGTAGGTCATCACGCCAAGCGCGAACGGTATAATGCCCTCCTCCTCGCCCGCGGCGACGATGGCGAAGACGATGGCGAAGGCAGACAGGCCAACGCCGACGAGGAAGTTGCCGATGCGAGCGACCTTGGCTCCGTCAGCTTCGCTTTTGCTGCCAAGTCCGAGGTCGAGGACGAGGGCGCTCGACATTGATGCCATCGTCGAGTCCATGCTGCTCATCGCCGCGGCGAAGAGGCCGGCAATCAGCAAGCCGCGTAGGCCGACGGGCAAGTCGCTCAAGATGAAACTCAAGAACACCCGCCGCGTGCCGTCAGCCAATCCCTCGGCCGAGTTTGCGTCGCGGACGAAGAGCATCAAGCCCACGGTCATGAACAGCGACACGACGAAGATTGCCGCAATCTGGGAGCCGATGAGGGCCCCGGCGGCGTGCTTCGGGCTCGGCGAGGTAAACAGTCGCTGGGCCATGTCCTGGTCCGTGCCGAGCGACGCGGCGTTGAAGAGCGTCCAGCCGATCAGCACCGACCAGAGCGAAAACGTCGAGCTGAAGTCGAAGCTCAGGTCGAACAACGTGAGCTTCTGAGCGTCATCGAGCGTCTCCTTTGCAGCAGAAAAGGGCAGCTCGATCTGACCCGTCAGCACCAGAATGCTGCCGACGACGGCCACAACCAGCACGATTGCCTGGAGCGTGTCGGTCCAGATGACTGCCTTGATGCCGCCCCAGGACGTGTAGATGAGCGCCGCGGTGGCGAAGACGGCGATGCAGATGACGAGGTGTGTTCGGTCGAGGTCGCCGAAGAAGATCATGCTCATCGCGATGGCTGCGACGTAGACGCGGACGCCGCTGGCGAGCAACCGACCGAAGAGGAACATGACCGCGCATGCCCGCCGCGCCGCCACGCCGCGGCGGTCGCCGATGACCTCGTAAACGGTCGCCGCGTTGGCCGCGAAGTACTTCGGCAGGAACAACCAAGCGACCAGCACCGCCGCGATGACGGTGGCAATGGATGCGGAGAGATACGTCAGATCGCTCAAATACGCCTGCTGCGGGCCGCCGATGAACGTGACGCCGCTGAGTGACGTGGCGAGCACCGAGATGCCGATCGCCCACGCCGGCACGCGTCTGCCGCCGCGGTACAGGTCGTCCGCTGTCGCGCTTCCCCGACCTGCGAACAGGCCGATGAAGAGCACGAAGCCCATGTAGCCGCCGAGGATGAGCCAATCGATGAGCGTCATGCGGAGCGGTGCAGCGTGACGTGCCGGGGCAGAATCTTCAAGTCTTGCAGAAGACCGCGAGCAAAATCACCCTTCCAGCACCGGCCGCAGCCGTCCGTCCTGTGCCTCGATCAACCGTCTCGCCTCGGCCGGCGCGACCCCTCGCGCGTGCATCACAGCCGCGACTTTCACGCTCCCGTCAGCCGAGTGAAGAAGCTCGAACGCCGCATTCCGCTCGATGCCGAGCAGCCACGACAGCGTCCTCGCCGCCCGGTCACGCAGCTTGTCGTTCGTCGCGCGCACGCTGACCATCAGGTCGTCGTACGTGCTGCCGACGCGGACCATCAGGCCCGTCGAGATCATGTTGAGCACGAGCTTCGTCGCGGTTCCGGCCTTGAGGCGGGTCGAGCCGACGAGCACCTCCGGACCAGTCTGGGCATGAAGCACGTGATCCGGAGTGGGCGTTTCCGGCACGATCCCGCAAGTAAGCAGGGCAGTCAATGCACCTCGTTCTGCCGCAAGCTCGACGGCACCAAGCGCATACGGCGTCGTGCCGCCGGCGGTGATGCCGACGATCGTATCGTCCGGGCCGACGTCGAGTTCGGTGAAGACACCGGCGATCCCGTGCCGCTCGTCTTCGCGGCCCTCGCTGCTGATTCGCAAAGCAGTGTCTCCACCGGCGATGACGCCGATGACGCGGCCCGGCTCGATGCTGAACGTCGGCGGGCATTCGCTGGCATCGAGTACGCCCAGCCTGCCGCTCGTGCCGGCCCCGGCGTAGATGAGTCGGCCGCCGCGTCGGTATCGATCGGCAACGTCATCGACAAGGGCGGCGATCTGTGGGACGATCTCGCGAACTGCCGCAGCAGCGGCGGCGTCCTGATCGCTCATGAGCCGCAGGTAATCGGCGGTCGGCAACTGGTCGCTGCCGCGAGCTTCGGCGAGTCGGCTTTCGGTCGGGACGTGCGACCGATCGGGCGGCAGCGTTACGGGTGATGAGTCTTGCCGCGAATCCATTGGCCGGCCCATGCTACCACGTCCTGCCGCTGCGTCACTTGGGGAACCGTGACGTCCACGCCATCCGCCGCCAAAGCACCGAGAACCGCCATGGCCATCGCCTCGCGACCTTCGATGGGCACACCGAGATCATCGGAAGATCTGACATCTTCTACCATCTCGCCGGCAACCGCAGCAACGACGGCTCGATTCCTTGCTCCGCCGCCGGCGACGATGACTTCCGCTCGGGCATCCGTTTCCCGTAGCACGCAGCCAATCGTTGAGCCGACGGCTGCGGCAGCAGTCGCCAGCTGATCTTCCGGAGCCAAAGGTGCTAGTTCCTTGAGGAATCCGAAGCGTTCGTCACCTGTGCCCAGGGATCTTCCATCAGAGCGTTGCCGAAGGAGGCTCGTGCGCGATGCCTCCAGGAAGGTTCTGTCGATCGTCCCGCTGATCGCCGCCGAACCGTCTCGATCAAACGGTTGACCCATGGCCTGACGGGCCACGGCGTCGAGCAGCTGGTTGCACACGCAGACGTCGAAGCCGCGGATGGTCGAGGGCTCGACGTCAGCGGGCAGGTGCGTCACGTTGCAGAAGCCGCCGAGATTGACGATGAGCCGTGGCCCCTTGACCCGGCGGTAAAGGACCAGATCCGCCAGCGGCGTGATCGGGGCACCTTCACCGCCCGCCGCAAGGTCCGCCCCTCGCAGATCGCTCACCACGTCGCAGCCGAACTGATGTGCAACCGGCCACGGGTTGATGAGCTGCAGCGACACCGGCGGCTGGTGAACGACCGTCTGGCCGTGAAGGACGACGAGGTCGACACCAGGTGCCTCAGCCGCGAGTGCTTTGCAGATGTCCGCGTGAAGCTCGCCGAGCAGAAGCGAGGCGGCGGCGACTTCCTGGGCGGTCATCGGCTGCGCCGTAGCAAGGCGACGCAGCGATTCGGCGACGCTGCCGAGGCTTCGGCTGGAGAGGGCGACGAGCTCGACCTTCATCTCCAGTCCGCTGCCCTCCACCCGGACGAGTGCGGCGTCGATGCCGTCGAGACTCGTGCCGGTCATGCAGCCGATGACGTGGCGGGTTCGGGAAGTGGAGGTCATGACGAATCAACGGTCGATGCGGACACGTCCCAACGCCGCCGCCCAGGCAGGCACAGGCGGTGGCGAAGCTTCCGCCGGCCGCCACAGCACGGCAACCTCACCCGGAGCGAGCGTCAGCCCAAGCTCCTGCGGCTGCAACCCAGTGTCGAGGCGAAGCGTCGGCGAAAGCCGCGTCAGGTGCTCCTCGGAGAAGGCCACCGGCAACGGCAATACCGCGGCGGGAAGAACAACCTCCTCGGGCGTGTTGCCGATCTGCTTGAGCAGGATCCACCGCCCATTCGACAGCGACGCCTCGCGAACCAGGACCGTCGGCTGCAGCCACCAAAGCAGGACAATCGCTCCCATCAACACCAGGGCGACGAGCAATTGCAAGAGCAGTCGCCGTCGCAGCCAGACGATCAACACGCCGCCGATCACCGTGATCGAGCCGGCGACGATCTGCGTCCCGATCGACGGTTCCGTCTGCCACGGCGGAAGGGTCTCGAAGACGCGCGGCCAGATCGTCCCGACGCGGCGGCGGGTCGGCGACTGCTCGAGCGGAATCTTCACCGGCTCGTCGTTGACAAGGACCTCTAGCACCTCCCCCGGCGACGACGGCACAAGCACCGGCACCCTCGCCGGTCCGCCACGATGCCTCCAGGTCGTCGCAACGCCTGCCGACGTTTCCACCCGTGCTTCTCCGGGTTGCAGATCAATCACCTCGATCGTCGCATGTCGCCCGACGACAACCGGCTCCTCCACGACGACCTGCACCGCAGCATGCGCCTGAAACGCGACGACCAGCCACGCGACCAACATCCAGAAGACGAACCTCATAGATCCAGCTCGATGGCCAGGCGAAACACCTCCGCCACGCTCCATGCCTGTCCGAAGCAGCCGCCCGGCAGGTACGGGTACTGGCCGTCGAAGACCTCGGGCAGGTAACCAATCAGTCCCGTCTCGACGAGGCCCGTATCGAGGTGGTCGATCAGCGGCCGAAGCCACGTCCGAGCCCGCTCGCGGCTGGCGGCACTGCCGTCGTGGATCCGCAGGTGCGCGTCGAGGAACGGCCCGATCAGCCAAGGCCACACGGCGCCGTCGTGAGCGGCGCGAGATCGCTCCAGCGGGTTGCCGATCACCGTCGGCTTGTACCGCTCGTCGTGCCGGTCCAAAGTCCGCAGGCCGTAGGGCGTCAGGAGACTTCGACGCACGACGTCCGTCACAACGTGCTGCGTCGCCCGCTCCAACGGCGAGTGCCGCAAGCTGACGGCGAAAATCTGATTCGGCCGAATCGTCTCGTCCCGCTCATATCGGCCCGGCCCGCCTCGAACCACATCGGCCAACCCACGGCCTGGCAGGACGAACGCATCATTAAAGTGCTTCGCCACGCGCTCGCTCCGATCGTCGCCGACGAGGCAAAGGGCGTGATACCACAACGCGTTGATCTCAACGGCCTTTCCGTCACGCGATGTGTGGGGCGTGCCGTCCTCGGCACGGGCGTCCATCCACGTCAGAGCCGAATCCTGGCTGCCGGCGCTGAGCAGATCGTCCTCCGGATCGACATGAATGCCCAAGCGGGTGCCACGCGTAAAGCCGTCGACGATCTCGTGACACGCATCCTTCAGGATCGCGTCGAAGGTCTCCTGATCCTTGGAAGCCCGTAGATACTCGTGGGCAGCGTGGATGAACCAGAGGCTCGGGTCGACCGCGTCGTAAATAGGTTCGGCCGGGTTGATTGCGAACTTGCTCGGAACCATGCCGTCGTTGACATGGCTCGCGAAGAGACTCAGCACCTGACCCGCCAGGTGATAACGCTCTGCAGACAGGAGCAGACCAGGCAGGGCGATGAACGTGTCGCGACCCCAATCGCGAAGCCACGGCATGCCGGCAAGAATGGTCGTACCGGGCGCACCATCGGGCCGACGACGCTTGGCGATGAAGCCGCTCGCCGCCCGGAGCAGGTTCCGCTGCGTCCGCGTCGGCATCGGCTTGAGCTGCACGTTCTCCTTGCGACGACGACGCTCCGCCGTCCAATCCAGCAGCGGCATCTCATCCAGGCCCGCCCAAGCCGTCACGACGCCGCCGTCTTCGGTCGGCAGATCGACCCCGAAGGTGCCGGGCGTGAAGACGTCCTCGCGATCGTCGCCTCCACGGGCGGCTTCGATGCGATAGGTTTGGCCGTACCACCAATCCGGCTGTTCGTTCAACGCCACGTCTTCGCCATCGTCATCCGTCACCCGGATCGACGCCGTCAGATCATCCATCGTGACGAGCGTCGCATCGTGCTCGCCGAGCCGAAGCTCCGGCTCGTCCGAAGCCGCCTGCCGCAAATCGTGGTGTCGACGCATCGCCAGGAACGGCTGGAGCGTCAGCCGCACCTGCTTCGTCTCTCGCCAGTCCGGCACCTTCACGAACCAACGCACCGCCGTGATATTCCGGTGCCAGCAGAGAAACAGCCGCTTGAACACCTTGATGCCGTCGCAGTCGTACTCCCACTCGCACGTCTCGCCGTCCGTGCGGAACCGACGCAGCAGGCTCGGCCCGTCGCCGCTGAGCCCGTAGCGATAGATGGCGCCCCACAGATCGAACGTCTTGTCGCCGTCGCTCAACACGGCACCCCAGCGCGAGAGCATCACCTTCCGCTCCGCGGGCGGGGCGGCCGCAGCGACGAGCGTGGCGTGGTAGCGGCGAGTCGCGACGTCCGCCACCGTGCCGTGCGCATAGCCGCCCAGGCCGTTGGTCAGCAACCACTCACGCCTCACCGCCGGCTCGAATTCGCCGTACGTCTCGATCGAGAAGCTATCGGCCGCTTCACCAGCAACCGGATCGAGCGATCCGCCCATACCGATAAGGTAGCACCTGTCACCGATTCGTCGGCCGCAGCGGCATCGAGCGAATCAGGTCACCTTGCCGCACCCTAAGCCGTTCAGCTTCCGCGATCACAAGCCGGCCATCGCCGAAGGTGGTCAAAGTCGCGCGAAACGACTTGTGGTCACTTGCGGTAAGAAACGCCCGCTCGTCAGCGGCGTGCTCCGTCAGCCGAACCGGCGACACCACGCCCTCGTCGACGGCTCGAATGGCGTCGAGCGAGCATTCCAGAGCGGGGCCGGCATCGAAGATGTCGACGCGGTCCCGAAACCGAAAGCCTTCGCCCTCCAGCACCCGCCGAGCCCCGACGGCATCGTCATGCTCGCGACCGATCACTGCCTGTGCCGCGTAAGGAAGCATGTCGATGTAGATCGGATGGTCCGGCATCAGCTCGGCGATGATCTTCTTCTCCGTGAAACTCGACTGGTCCGCCTTCGCAAAGGGCACCTCGAAGAAGTGTCGGCCGATCGCGTCCCAGAAGTCGCTCTCGCCCGGAGCCCGCGTCTTGCCCCGAAGCTCCGCGACGACGTGCGCATCAAACGAGTGCGGCCGCATCGCCATGAAGAGGAATCGAGAAACGCTCAACAGCCGACCGAGCCCGGTGCCGCGGATGTCCGGATGCAGGAAGAGTCCACCCACCTCCGCCGGGCCGCTGTGATCCTCGACGAGGTGCAGGCTGCGGACCGACTTGTCGATGCCGAGGGTCTGGCTCGTGTATCGCTCCTGGCGGATCTCGTAGCAGTAGAAGGGCTCGAATCCGCCGGTCTTGCTGACGACGCTCGCGGTGCCGAGAAGACGCGACTCGTGTTCGAGCACGAAGACGTACGCCTCGCCCTCAGGCCGCTCCGGCTCGTCCTGTAACGCGGCCTGACTCTGCGAGATGCGTCGCCGCAGCTGACCCTCGTCCGGCTGTAGGGTGGTGATCTCGCCGCCGGTGAGACGGAGCAGGGCCGCAAGCTCCGGCACGTCATCCAAAGTGGCGGGGCGGACGACGGGCACCTGACCATTGTGTGGAGCCTGCCGCGAAAGTGCCAGCACGACGTGCCGAAACCGGTCTTTCAGGTGCGGAACGACTCATCATTTTGCCGGTGGCCTGACAATCCTCCACCGTGGCATGACGATCAACGGGTGTCGCCTCCACATTGACCGGTCGACCATGTCTCCGCACCGGTTGATCGTCATGCCCCAGCGGTGATCCGTGATGCCCCAGCGG
>CAYMAS010000019.1:0-61719 GCA_964388485.1 uncultured Tepidisphaerales bacterium
TTGTCCGGAAGATCACGGCTTTTGTCCCTCTTGCGTCGCTCGTAGTGACGGCTGACGTGGTGGCTCTCGAAGGCCGTCGAGTCGACTGCCACCACCCCCGCCAGCGGCTTGTTCTCAAGGTCCAGCAGGTCGGCGTCGCCGAAGGCCCGGGCGAGTTCGTCGAGCATCGCCTCGACGTTGGCGTGGTGCGTGATCGTGGCGAAGGCGTCGCAGAGGGTGTTGTGGTCAAACGGAGGGCTTGCCCTCCGTCAGGGCGTGCGACGCAGGCCGATGGCCTGTCGCCACGAGGGGCTGTCCTGGAGCAACGCCTGGACGCGTCGGTAGCTGAGGTTGTAGAACTGGCGGAGGACGAGACAGGCAAAGAGTTGGGGCAGGGTGAAGTCGCGACGGCTGAAGCGGCTGGCGTAGGTCGGCAGCGTCGCCTGCCCGAGGCGGTGGGCGGTGACGAGGACGTTGAGCGGCGACTGGCTGCTGGTCATCCAGCAGTAGGTACCGCCAACGCTCGGATCGCGCTACCCGTCCACGCGCCGAACATCGGCAGGGTCCGGACAGAGCACTCGCGAACCCTTTTCTAGACGCTCTTTCTCCCTCTTATCACCCCCACCGGATAGAGCAGGCCGCTAGCTCTTCACGCTTCACCTTTCTTCTTGAAGAACTCGACTAATCGCATCTGTTACTTGGCTTGGTTTGTAATCAGAGAGAATATCGATGGGCGACATGCCCCATCTGTTGGTCGCCGTTGAATCCGCACCATTCGCAATCAAGGTTTCTACAATTTCCAAAAGCTCGCCCTCGCTACACCACGCCTGATCTATCTCAACAGCATAGAATAAGGCCGTTCGCTGATCGAAGTCACGAGAATCGGCAGACGCCCCATATTTAAGTAGCATCCGAACTGTACGATGATTCGTCCATGAGGCCATCATAAGAGCATTCTGTCCATTCTCAAGCAGGGGCTGATCAAGATAGCAGCCGCTGTTAACCGACGCTATAGCTAGTAGACCAGAGACGTCATCGTCGTAGCACGCAGCTAGAACCGCCTCACGCAGCTCATCAACATTAGTCATGGCTATCTGTTTTACGACCAAGGAATTTTCGCACGATCTCTCATTTCTTTGTTGCATATCTGTCGCATTTTGTTATACGCCCTTGTCCGTTCTGCGCCTGCTTGCGTCACGTCTGAAGCATGACCTTTAGCGATACCGTGCGCGACATGACATTGACGTGACCGCCACCTCTGTTTCCACTGATCGACTTTAAGCTCGTAATTCTTCATTGCTTGAGCGCATGACCATTGCTTCTGACCCAGGAAGCTCGGCACGGAGTCCTTCAGCTTCTTTATTTCGCTCATAGTGTTTTTGTAGGCCTTGACATACCGGCCGCATGGGTTACCTGTCTTGCAGTCAGGGTTCTTCTTAGGATCATAGGTGTCAGGCGCTTGATATCCGCCGTTCTCGCTCTCTTTCTTCGGGAACGGTGCAGTTGGCGTCTGTGGTGATCCTAGCACATCAGGCCATGTTCCAACTGGATAAGGTCTCGGTGCCGGAGGAACAAACGGCCGCGGAATGGGAGTCCCGAAAGGTGCTGTCGGCCTTACCCCCGGGTCTTACCCCCGGCCGCGGCATGAGACCACGTAATCCCGATTCGCGCACGCCCGAAGCCGTGCGGGACATGGCGCAACGACTTGCCGCCGCCGAAGAATCCGATCTGTCGAAGACGCTCGACCTCGTCGCCGTTGCGGCCGAAGCGACGCCGGACACCACGGCCGCGGTCACCCGGACGTCGAGCAACCTCGACGGGATCACGCTCGTCCGCATCCCCCTTCCGGGCACCGCCGACGTTCTTTCGGAGCATGGCCTGCGGGCGGGACGCGACACGTCCGACGACGCGGGGAACCTAGCGATCCTTATGGTGCGGCATGAGGACGCCTGGTACTGGAACCCGTTCGGGTGGTAGCCTCAGGGAGGGAGCAGAAAAGGGAGATCGTTCCTTCTCCTGACGGCTAGACCTTTACCGACTGCCGAGCCTCGCGGGGCGAAACGGGGATATCGTTCATTTCCGCGGCCTTTACCCGACGACCTGGGATTTAGCAGAGACAAGGGCCGTGTCGAAGTCGGCTGATTCGAGGTACGGGTAGACTCCAAGGATGCGATCACGAGTGTGGCCGGCGGCGAGGAGGTTAAGGACGTTGCCGACAGTGACGCGGAGGCTGCAGCGTGGTCCTTGCAGGGCGGCGTCATCCGTGGGATAATGAGCCGGTATGACGACGTTCACCATCAAGCTCGAAGACGGCGTGGCCGAAGCGGTCCGACGTCGCGCCGCCGAGCGTGGTACGGCCGCCGAGGACGTTGTGGCCCAGACGGTCAGTGAACGGTTTCACCTGGATGAGGTGCTCCGCCCGGTTCGTGAGGCCTTCGAGGCCAGCGGCATGACCGAGGATGAGGCCGCCGAGCTCTTCGAGGCCGAGCGAGAGGCGATGCACCGCGAGCGGCGGGAGGCTGCCCGACCTAACGCGGCCGACGTGACCCTGCGGAAGTCGGCATGACTTCTGACCCGCAGGGTAAGCCGGCGTCCGACGGCATCGCTCGGGTCGTGTTTGACGCCAACATCTACTTCCAGGCGATCCTCTCTTCCCGCGGGCCGGCAGGCCGCTGCCTCGCTGCGGCCGAGGCGGGGTGGATCTATCTCTTCGCGAGCGAACCGCTGCTCGACGAGTTTGCCGAAGTGTGCCAACGGCCGCACCTGGTGCGTCGGTTTAACCTTTCGCCGGAGCGGGTGGCGGAGTTCATGGTTCGGGTTCGTTCGGCCGCGACGTTTGTGGGCAGTGTCCCGCGTGTCTTCAACCTGCCGCGGGACCCGAAGGACGAGATGGTGATCGATCTGGCCGTTGCCGCACACGCGAGCCTCATCGTCAGCCGCGACAAGGACCTCCTGGAGCTGTCGGACCCGGCGACGGCCGACCGCGAGGACGCGGCGGAGCTGCGGCAGCGGTTCCCGCACCTGCGGGTCATCGGTCCCGTCGAACTGCTGGAACGACTCCATAAGGCGGAGCGGTGAAGGTTTTAGTGAGCCCTCGAACGCGAAGTGAAACGCATTAGAAGCCGGGCCTGTTGCCCGAAAAACCCCCGGAGGCAGGGCTTGCCGCCCATCTTGGCCGGGTCGTGCGTGATGCGTTGCAGGAGGTCGGACCTCAGCGACATTGTAACGACTCCGGCGGGCGGGCTCCTACCGTGGGGCGTGAGTAGCGACGAGATGACCAAGTTGGCGGATGATGCTCCTGCGAAGAAGGCGGCCGTGCCGGCTGCCGTGCCGTCTGATGCGCGGCAAGTGCATCTGGAGGCGGCGCATGCGTTTGCGAAGGAGGCCGTCGGGCCGGATTGGGTGAAGGATCTGCGCGAGCGGGCGGTGCGGGTGTTTGAGAAGAAGGGTTTTCCGGGCAAGCGGGAGGAGGCGTTTCGGTACACGAACCTCCGGGCGGCGACGAATGGGCAGTTTTCGCTCGGCACGGGCGACGAGGCGGCGGCGAAGGCGTTCGTGGACGAGTACGCGTTCGACGGGTGTCTGGCGACGCTGGTGATGGTCGACGGGCGGTTCAGCGAGACGCTCAGCACGATCGGCGACTTGCCGCAGGGCGTGGTCGTGGGCGACCTGTTCGACATGGGGCAGAATGAGGCGATCATCCAGAAGGAGCTGGCCAGGCAGGCAGACGTGGAGACGAATCCGTTCGTCGCGCTCAACACGGCCTTCCTAGGCGGCGGGGCGTTCGTGTTCGTGCCGCCGAAGGCGACGATCGAACAGCCGATTCACGTGCTGTCGATCAGCACGGGCAAGTCGGCGACGAGCGAGCCGGCGGTCGACTATCCGCGGCTGCTCGTGATCGCGTCGGACCGGTCGCAGTGCTCGATCGTCGAGACGTTCGTCGGGCCGGAGGACGTGACGTATCTGAAGAACGCGGTGACGGAGATCGTGGCGGGCGACGATTGCCACATCGACCACAACAAGCTCAACGCCGAGGGTCGCGACGGCCTGCACGTCGCGACGATGGAGGTCGACATCGGCAGGAACACCGTCTTCGTCGACCACAACTCGACGATCGGCAGTCGGCTGACGCGAAACGACCTCAACGTCCACATGAACGGCCAGCGGGCGGACGCGACGCTGTCGGGCGTGTCCATTCTCACCGGCAAGCAGCACGTCGACAACCACACGCTGCTCGACCACCAGGAGCCGGATTGCCCGAGTTTCGAGCTGTACAAGCACGTGCTCGACGACGAGGCGACTGGCATTTTCAAGGGGCAGATCTTCGTCGCCCAGAAGGCCCAGCGGACCGACTCGAAGCAGTCGAGCCGGAGCCTGCTGCTCAGCGACAGTGCGGCGATGCAGAGTCAGCCGGCGTTGGAGATCTACGCCGACGACGTCAAGTGCACGCACGGCAGCACGACCGGGCCGTTGGACGAGGGCAGCGTTTTTTACCTGAATAGCCGCGGCGTGAGCACCGAGACCGCCCGGCGGCTGCTCACGTACGCGTTCGCCGCGGACGTGACGCGACGCATCAAGGTCGCCGCGGTTCGGCAGCGGGTCGAGGACTACATGGCCAAGCAGCACGGGCTGCCGACGGACTTCCGGATCCAGGAGCTGTCGGAGGCGACGGAGGACGTTGTGTTCTGATGGCGTAGCCGAAGTTCGTGATCTCGCGTACGGTGCATGTCATGTCGACGCAGCAGCTCACGCGTGAAGCAATCGCACTTCCGTACGACGAGCGACGCGAACTGCTTCAAGCGATTCTCAAGTCGCTTGACGAAGAGGGCGTGCCGCGGGTCAGCAGGGATCCCGTGGCCGAGGAAACGATCCGCCGGGCGGACGAAGTGCTGTCCGGGCGTGCAGTGACGCACGACATGCGAGAAGTTCTCGATCGACTGCGGACGAGGTATGCGTGAAGTTTCGGATCCTTGACGAGGCGAAGCTGGAGCTCGAGGAGGCAGCGTTCTATCTGGACATGCAAGAGCCGGGCAAGAGGCTCGGTCGAGATCTATTTCAAGCCATCGACGACATGGTCAAGCAGATCACGGAGAACCCGCTGCGTTTCCCGGTGGTCGAGGGAACGGAACGAGTCGGTCGCGCGCGGACGAGACGATTCAGCTATGCAGTCGAGTATCTCATCAAGAGCGATGAGATCATCGTCATTACGATCAAGCACACCAGCCGACATCCGGAGGTGGGACGCGACCGAGGCCGGTGACGACGGGCTGATCAGGCGGCTGGGCGTGGTCGACCTATTCTTCGGCGTGACAGGCAACGACGCACGACGTGGACGATTCGTCGGGACGATTGTCGCCAACGACGTGATGTGTCGCGAGCACAACCGGCTGGTGCTGGCGGTGCCGGGGTTGCCGGCGAGTCGGCCGGGGCAATTTTTGCAGGTGAAGTGCCGCGATGTTGACGATGCACCGATCGGCGAAGTGGCGGAGGTGGTGCACGAGTGGACGCCCGGCCAGGGGATGCCGACGGTGCAGCGTGATCTGGGTCAGCCGACGGCGGTGCTGCGCAGGCCGTTCAGCATCGCGGGGCGAGACGGGGATCAAGTCGTTTTAATCAGTCGCGACATCGGGCCGGGGACGAACTGGCTGAGCGGGTTGTCGATCGGGGAGCGGGTCGATGTGATCGGGCCGCTGGGCGTCGGGTTCGAGATGCCCGAGCCGAGCGGGATTGCGTTGCTCGTCGGCGGCGGTGTGGGGATTCCGCCGATGATCTACCTGGCCCAGCGGTTGGCGGAGTTGAACGAAGGGGCGGATGACGAGGAGCGTCGCAAGGCCGTCGCCTTCGCCGGTGCGACGACGCGGGACCTCTTGAGCCTGACGATCACGAACGACGCCCCTGAGCCGCCGGCGGGCCGAACGACCGAGAGCATGGCCGGCTTGTACAACGTCAGCGAGTTCGCGGACCGTGGCTTCGCGACGATCCTCAGCACGGACGACGGCTCCTACGGCTGGCACGGGTTCGTGACCGAGCCGCTGGCAAAGTACCTTGATGCTTGGTTCGGCGACTCGTGGGAGGTCGGCAGCCGTCGGCCGACGGTCTACACGTGCGGCCCCGAGCCGATGATGAAGGCGGTGGCGGCGGTGGCTCGCGAGCGGGGGCTGCCGTGTCAGGTGGCGGTCGAGCGGGCGATGGCGTGTGGGATGGGGACGTGCCAGTCGTGCGTCATTCGGCAGAAGGATCAGAGCGAGCGCGGTTGGAGCTACCGGCTGGCCTGCACGCAGGGGCCGGTCTTTGAGGCGTCGACGTTGTTGTGGTGACCCGCGGGTTCAGACCAGCAGCTTGCCACGGAGGACGGAGACGGCCTGGCCGCCGAGGTGGACGCGGGTGTCGAGGTGGCGGACATGAAGTTCGCCCAGGCGGTCGCTGACCTGGTGGCAGAGGATCGTGTCGCTTCCGCGACCGAGGGTGCGGGCGAAGTAGGGGCCGATGGTGCAGTGGGCGCTGCCGGTGGCAGGGTCCTCGTCGATGCCGTAGGACGGGTAGAAGCACCGGCTGACGACGTCGGGCTCTTCGCCCTCGGCGGCCTTGGCGGAGACGATGACGCCGCGGGAGTGCGGGTCGTGCTTCGTCAGTTGCAGCAGAGCCTCGAAGTCGGGCGAGAGGTTGCGGACAAGGTTAGCCGATTCGACTTCGAGGAACCAGTCGAAGTAGTCGTTGACGCTCTGATCGTCGTACCCGTCCGGCGGGCGACTTCGGCCCGAGAAGCAGACGGAGGAAAGACCCAGCGCCGACAGCAGATGGTCCGGCGGCGACTGCTCGTCCGGCGGTGTCGCGGGAAAGTCGAGCCAGAACCCTTGCCAGTCGTGATCCGGCGACGCCCGAAGCAGGCCGCTGCGGGAGGAGAACTCTAGCGGATGATGCAAGCTGACGAGGCCGGCGTCGTACAAGGCGTGGGCAGAGGCGAGCGTCGCATGACCGCACAAATCGACCTCGCGAACCGGCGTGAACCACCGCAGGCCGAAGACCTGATCCGCCGAGGCTTTGTCCTCGAAATTCTCCGGCAGCGAGACGAAGGCGGTTTCACTGAGATTGAGCTCCTTGGCGATCTTCTGGCAGGTATCGGTGTCGTCTTGGAGCGCGTCGCCGTGGGGCATGAGCACGACGGCCGCCGGGTTCCCGCCGAATTGGCGGGAGGTGAAGGCGTCGATGACGAACATCGTTCGATTCATGGTGCTCCGTCCCGACCCGTCGGACGGTAGCACACGAAGAAGCACCTCGCGACGTCAAGGTAGCCCGCGACGTCGCTCACTCGCTCGCGCGGAGCGTCGCGTCGAAGAAGGCGTGCATCGCCATCATTGAGATTTCCGTCGCCTGCTCGTCGTAGGCGATGGCACCTTGGAGTTGCGGATACTCCTGTGCCTTGGCGTCGGCGTTGGGATTGGTGAAGGCGTGGACCGCATCGGGAAAGTTGAGAATCGTCAGCGGCACGCCGGCTTCGAGCGAGGCCTGCGTGAAGCCGGCGATCGCGTCGGGCTTGACCATCGGGTCGGCCCCGCCATGGAGGATCATCATGGGCGGGCCGCTGTAGTCGCCGGTGGGTGCCGTGTCCTTTGACAAGCCGCCGTGGAAGCTGGCGACGGCGGCGAGGTCGGAGCCGTAGTCGCTGCCGGCCATCGCAACAACGGTCGACCCGCCGAAGCAGAAGCCGATGGCGGCGATGCGATCAGCCTTGACGATCGCCTGGCTTTTGAGCAAGTCCAACGCCGGCTTGGCGAGCTTGTCGAGGCCGGCTTGGTTGGCGGCACCGGCCAGCTTCTGCGCCTCCGCCGGATCCCCCGTCGTGATGCCGTCGCCGTACATGTCGGCGACGAGGACGACATACCCACGCTTCGCCAGTTCGCGGCCACGCATCTTCGCGTAGTCGTTGAGGCCCCACCACTCGGGGACGACAAGGACCGCCGGGGCCGTGCCGCGGCGGTTTTCGTGCATGAACATGACAGCCTCGGCAGTTTTGCCGGTCGGCAACGCGTACTCGACAGGGCGTTCGACGATCGCGTTGTAATCATCTGCGGCGTCCATCAGCAAGTCACCGGCGTCTTCCATCGCGTCCATCTGTGCCGAAGCATTCGAGAGCGTCAGCAACAGAAGCAAAATCGCCAGCAGGCTCGTGAGCTTATTCATGCCCGGAAACTACCCCGGATGTCCCTGAACGTGAACGCCTGGATCACGTCGACGACGGTGCCTCGTCCGGCCACTCTTGTGCATCGCGAAGCGACTCAATCTGCTTGACGCCGTACAGCTTGCCCTTGGGCGAGTCGAGCCCTGGGCACGTCCGCTTGGTGTTATTCCACGCCTCCTCGCTCTGCAGGACGCCGCCCCAGAAGGGCCAGGTCCGGCACTGCAGCGGACGGCTCTCGTAAATGCTGCAGCCACGCTTCCGCTGTCCCGGCTTGTCGCCAGGCAAGGGTTTGAGAAAGACGCAGTCGTACTCGCCGTTGGGCTGGCGGACTTCCTTGAGGCTCAGCCGCTTGCCGAGCTTGCGAACGAACTGCTTGTGGAACGAGGCCTCGTCCATCTGCTTCGTCGCCGCCATCTGGGCGACTTCGTCATCCTGCACCCAGACATAGCCCGCCGGTCCCGTGCAGCAGTTGCCGCAGGTCGTGCAGCGGAATCGCAGACCGTCGCGATACCACGGCTCGTCGTCCGCCACCGGCAGGCTGACGCGGGGCACGTCGGGCACCCGTGTCGCCGCACCATCCAGTACATCATCAGGCCGGGCCACGACGTAGCCTATGGGCGATGTTCCGCCTCACGCTGTGCCTCGTCTGTCTGCTGGCGACCCTCGGGATCAGCCGGGGCGATGTCGAGGTCGGGCCGCGGAATGTCGAGGTCGGGCCCAGGGACGTGGCGGCCAGCTACTTCGTCTTCGAGCAGACACTCAGCGACCATCCGCCGGTCACGCGCGAGCAGCGGGTGCGGGTCAATCGCTACTACGACCGCTTCGGCCGATGGATCTGGCGGCGGGCCTGGGAGCGGGCGGTGCTCGACCTGTCGATGCTCACGAGCGAGCTCTTGCCCGACCGGCTCAACCTGCCGGGCGATCAGGCGGCCCGGCTGACGATGGTCGATGTCGAGCCCGCCATGCCGACGGTCGGCCTGCCCGCGACCGTCACGCTCGCGCCGGTGCAGGACGTCGCGGATCGCCCCAACGAGCTGCAGGTCCGCTTCCTCGACACCGACGGCAACGGCAAGGTCGAACGCTTCCAGACAAGCGGCGACACGATTCAGTGGCAGCCACAGGCGGCGGGGCGTTACGACGTCCAGGTCCGTCGCTGGCCCGGCGGCCGATGGTGGAACCGCGGCGAGGTCACGGCTGTGCTCGAGTCGAGCAACGCCGTGCGGGAGGAACTGCTCAGCCGACTCGGCGACGCCGAGACGGACCTGATCGCGGAGGTGCGGCGACGACTCGACCTGCTGCTCGACTTCGGCACCGAAGGGCGGCCGTCGTCGCTCGTCGAAGATGCCGCGGCTCTGCAACGGGACCTGCGGGCGGAGGTCGAGGCAGTGCTTCGCGGGGAGAATCCCTATGTCCAAAGACCCGGCACGTACTGGACGACGCTCGCGGACATCCCGGTGATCCTGCACGCTTCGCCCAAAGTCGTCGCCTCGCCCGAGCCGCGGCCGCTGGTCATCGCGTTGCACGGCGCGGGCATGGACGAAAACCTCTTCATCCTCGGCTTCGGTGACGGCAAGCTCAGACGCCTCGCCGACGAGCGCGGCTTCGTTTTGGCCAGCGTCAGCACCTACGCGTTGCTCGGCCGAGGTGACCGGCTGCCGGATCTCATTGCGGCGATCAACGAGCGGTACGACATCGACGAGTCGCGCGTTTACGCGTTGGGCCACTCGCTCGGGGCCATCACGATCTCTGGCTGGATCTTGCCGGACGACGTTGGCACGGCTCGCGAGCACCTGACCGCGATAGCCTTACTCGCCGGTGGTGGTGAGCCGACCGAGGTGAAGGGCGCGGTGCCGACCCTCATCGTTGCCGCAGGCGACGATCGCATCTTCCGCGTCAGTCGCTTGCGGTCGATCCACGACGCCATCGAGCGGCTGGACGTTCGGGCGGAGTTTCGGCTGTATCCCGACGAGTCGCACGTGAGCGTGGTGCGGGAGTCGCTGGACGAGGTGGTCACGTGGTTGCTTCGCCAGCGGAGTGCCGAGTGAACCGCCTGGCAGTGGTGATGCCGACGTGGCTCGGCGACTGCGTGATGGCAACGCCGTTGTTGCGGGCGCTTCGTCGGGGGCTGCCGGAGACGACGATCATCGCGTTGTGCGGCGGCAACGTGACGGACGTGCTGGACGGGCTGCCGGCGGTCGACGAGTTAGTGTCGCTGTCTCAGCCGAAAAAGATTCTGGCGGCGGCGAAGGCGTTGCGGGCGACGGATGCCGATGCCGTGGTACTGTTGCCGAACGCGTTCCGATGGGCGGCGGTGGCTCGACTCGCGGGGGTGCGGCGACGCATCGGTTACGCCCGAGATGGTCGTGGCTGGTTGTTGACGGACCGTGTCCCGCCGCCGATGCAAGGTCGACGGCATCGGGTGGTGCCGGCGATCCGCTACTACTTGGGCTTGTTGCCGGCGATGGGATTAGCCGAAGCGGGTCGGCAGATGGAGCTCGCCGTGACGTCAAACGACGAGGCGGCGACGGAGGCGGTGCTACAAGCTGCCGGACTCGCTGAGTTTCGGCGGCTCGCGCTGCTTGTGCCCGGCGGTCACTACGGCTCTGCCAAGCTTTGGCCGGCGGAGCACTTTGCCGATCTCGCCGACCGACTGAGCCGCGACGGGTTCGCCGTTGCCATCTCGACCGCCCCCGGCGAAGAAGCCGTCGCCGACAGCATCGCGGACCAAAGCGATGCGATCCCTCTGTATCGGTACGGCTTGTCGTTGCAAAGCCTCAAGGGCCTGTGCCGACGTGCCGAGCTGATGGTGACCAACGACACCGGCGCCCGCCACATCGCCGTCGCCCTCGGCTGCCCGACCGTCACGCTCTTCGGCCCAACCGACCCTGAACGCACGACGCTCAATGCGAAGCGGGAGCGCGAGGTCTTCATCGACGTGCCGTGTCGGCCGTGTCAGCAGAAGATCTGTCCGTTGCCGGAGCCTGAGACGAAGCGATGTCTAACGGAGTTGTCGCCGGAGCTCGCTTATGCCGCGGTGGTGGAGGTGTTGTCGGAGACGTAATCACGCCGAAGTCGTTGCTGTGCCATGCCTTCCTGAGAACGCCAGCGGCAGCATCGCCAAGCCCGCGAGCGTCACGATGATCCCGATGATGAGCAGCCACAGGTTCGTGCCGCCGTCATCGACATCGACGCGATAGGACAGGACGGGTTTGCCGGAGGAGTTGGTGCCCTGCTCGGGCTCCTCCACGTCATCCGGCAGCGTGATCTCCTGGTTGACAGTGATGAGGCTCGTCGCGTCCTGCGGCTCGGTGTAGTTGAAGCGGAAGGACTGGCCGCCATCTTCGGGATCGCCGGTGCCCATGTGCGGCTCGAGCTCGAGCTCGTACTCGCCGCCGCCGAGGTGTCGGGCGACGCCGCGGGCTTTGACCGTCATCTTCATCGTGCGGGCCATGTCGTCCTGCTCGAGGTCGAAGTCGTCGACGACGTACTGGCTGACGAAGCCGCTCATCTCGCGGCGGAGCAGCGACGGGTTGTCGCCGTACTGCTTCTTCCAGGCGGCCCACTGCTGGGCGGTCATGGACATCTCGAAGGTGATCGTCGCGTCGCCGAGGTCGTTGAGGGCGATGTCGATTTTCATCGGCATCACGTCGACCTGCTGCTTGATTTGGGCGTTCGCCGGCAGCGTCACCAGCAGCAGGCCAAGGAGGGCGAGGAGCGGAAGGAAGGTGCGGTGCATTGTGGGGCTCGGTTTCTGGTGAAGGTTGCCATTCCTACTGGCCGGCGGCGATCTGTGTGGCGACCTGCTGCCACGAGCCGTCGGGCGACGTCACCGCCACGCCGACGAGGCCGCCGTTCTGGCTTTGGACGAAGAAGATGCCGCCCTGGATCTGCATGCCGTTGGCGAAGAATTGCAGCGGGTGAAACGTCGCCGCCTGACCACGGAACGATTGCTGCTGGCCTTGGCCGATGTTCATCTGAGCCCCCATCTGCGACGCAAAGCCCGTCAGCTGCCCGATCGCCTGCTGCGACGAGGAGCGGCCGAAGTCGTAGGCGTCGACGGCCCGCATGCCAGACGCGTCGGCGGCGGTAAAGACGTAGCTGGGAAGCATCGGCTGAACTTGGGCCACGATCATCGGGTTCTGCTGGTAGTTGGCCGGGTAAGGCACCTGCACGCCCGCGACGTTGACCGAGGCGAAGCTGCCGCCGGGTTGCGGGTTGGGATTCGGATTGGGATTCGGACCGGGAGTCGGCTGGATCTGCCGGTTCTGCACCCGCTTGGCGAGCATCTCGCTCAAGCCGGCAAGGTCCGCCCGGTCGAACTCCGGCGGTCGAATGCCGTCAGCCTGCTCGTCGCCGACGCTGACGATGATGCCCGGTAGCTCGCCGTTGAGGAGCTTGCGGAACTGGTCCATGCCGCTCTTGACCGCCTGCTCGAAGCTCGCGACGCCGCCCAGGTTGCTCCCGCCGATACCCGTCGACTCGATGGCGATCATCGTGCCGTCCTCCGCCTTGAGCATCGGGTAGCAGTGGCCCGGCACGAGGATCAGGTACGCATCCGCACCGGCACCCTTGCCCAGCGCTGCCCAGAGCATCGCCAGCTCGATGCAGAGCCCGCTGTTCTGGTAGATCACGTCCCGCGGCAGCCGGACGCTCTGGACAGTGCTCTGGGCATCGCCGAGCTTCTCCGGCACGCCTGTATTGCCCGCGTAGGTCATGCCGGTCTGGGTCATGAAGTCGTACATGCTCTTCATGACCTTCGCCAGCTCCTTCTCGTCCTTGACGATCGGGAGCCCGCCCTGCGTCTCGCTGATCTTGCCGAGGTACTGACGGACCACCTCGTCCTCGTGCGTCACGAAGGCGGCAGTGAGCTCGGCATTGTCGAACTGGTCGTACCAGCCGAGGATCTCGTCGGTCGGCAGGCTCGTGTACTCGATTTCCGTGACGCCGCGGAACTCGAAGTCGCGACGCTCGATCTGCTCCTGCTCCTCGCCGTCCTGCTGCCACGTCAGCTTGACCTCCAGCGTCGCGGGCGTGCGGGTGCGAATGTTCGTTACCGTCCGCGGCAGCTTGGGGTAGATCGCCAAGCCTGCGGTCTGACCCGGCAGCAGCTGCTCGCTCGACTCGGGCGTCGTCCAGTTGTCGATGTGCCCCGGGATGCGGTAGCTGACCTCCAGATCGTCCAGCGGCGCTTCGCCATCATTCTCCAGCCGGAGCTTGCCCAGCCAGTACTTACCGTCGGCGGCCTCCTCGTTGCCATAAGCCTTGTAGGCGACGGTCATAACGGTCGGCTTGACCTCGAGCCGGTAATCAAGGTCGCCCTCACCACCGCCGCCCAGGAGCGAGACGCCGACCATCGCCAACCCGCCGACGGCTAAACCCGCTCCAACGACGAGCGGCACGATGTTGAAGCTGGAGGATGCCATGCCCCCACCCATGCGAGGCCACAATCACGGAGGGGCCAGAGCAACAGGATTTTCCGCTCCTAGAACGAGCGTCAGCGGAAATATGAGTGGCGGAGAGTCAAAACGAGTTGCTGCAGTCCCTCTCTCAGCGACTTAGGAAGGCCGTCATCTGAAGCCGACAAAGCGTTGTCCAGCAACCGGTCGCAATCCCGTCGACCCTGCTGCAACGCGTCGGCGGCGAGGAGCTGCTCGTGCAGCCGAGTCGCTGCCGCGAGCCGGTCATCGATTTTGCCCGTCGCGTCGGCAGCTTGATCCAGCGTCGCTTCGAAGGAGACGCGGTCCGGTGCCGGCAGCTGCTGGAATCGGCGGACGACCGGCAGTGTTCGCTTGCCCTGCATCAGGTCGCACCCTTCACGGACCGGGGACTGCAGGTCGAGCAGATCGTTCTGGATCTGGTACGCCTGGCCGAGCAGCACGCTGAAGCGGGACAACGACTTACAGGCGTCGGCGGGGAGACCGCCGAGGATCGCGCCGCTCAGGAGCGGCCCCTCGAAGGTGTAGGCGGCGGTCTTGCCGCGATAACCGTCGAGCACGTCCTGCTCGGTGACCTGTGCCAGCGGTTGATGCGCGGCGGCGATGTCCACCGCCTGTCCGACGCCGGTCTCCATCGCTACGCGACTGGTCGTTGCTAGCAAACGAGTTGCAGTCACGCCCGTCGCTCGAGGTGACTCCGCCGCAGAATGCCAAAGCCGCATCGCCGCCGCGAACAGCAGGTCGCCCGCGACGATGCCGAGGTTCACCCCGAACGTCTCGCTACCCCCGTCGAGCTCCGCCAGACGTCTGTGCAGGCTCGGCCGACGACGCCGATACCCGGCAGCGTCGATGATATCGTCGTGCACGAGCAGGAACGCGTGAAACAGCTCCCAACCCGCAGCCAGATCCAGCAGATCGTCCGGCAGCGATTCGCAGCCGAGCTCGCCATCGACGAGACACGCCGCCCAAATGACCAACTGAGGCCGGACCCGCTTGCCGGCATCATCGAGCACGAACGACGTGAGCAGATCGCGGAAACCGTTACCGGACAAAGCGATGCCGTCCGGATGCAGTACCTCTTCCAGACGCCTCCGCAGATGCTGTTCGACGGCACTGAGTTGGGGAGGCTGAAGAAGCTGCACGACAACGAAACCCCTGCGGGGCCCGTAGATTAGCACACGTCACCGCCGCGCGTCACGCTTCGGCGTTACTGGCGGGGTCGTGCTGTTGAGCGAAGCTGGCCGCGGAGGCAAGGATACCGCGGGCGTTATCGAAGGTCAGCCGCTCCAGCGCCCGCTCCCGCTCGAGCCACTCGTAACCGACGTGCTCCTCACTGAGCGTCACGCGCTCCGATTGCTCCATCGGCACCCGGCCTGCGAAGAACATAACCTCTTTTCGGACAAGACCTTTTCTGCTGCTTTGAAAGTGGTACAGAATCATCTTGCTGAAGCCCGGCAACAACTCGACGCCCTCGCTCAGCCCGGTTTCTTCCCTAAGCTCCCGCATCGCCGCCGTGACGTCGTCCTCGTCCTTCTCCAGGTGACCCTTGGCAAAATCCCAGTGCCGCCCGTAGTCGAGCAGCAGAAACTCCCGCCGACCGCGACGGTCGCGGTAAACGACAACGCCTGCCGACCGCTCTCGCGTCACCTTTTTCTTGCGGCCTCTGTGCTTGTCCTGCTTCGACTTAGGCCGATCGTCGCCGTGACGGGTGGATGAATCGTCAGAGTCCCGCACGGCAGAAGACTACGCGAGGCGGTCGGCCAGGCGCAGCCGAGGTGTCAGGTCATCCGCCTGAGAGCAGGTTAATGACGATCAGGATCGCACCGAGGATCAGGCCGACGATAAGGAGGGTCTTACCGAGGCCAGCGGTCATGCCTGCAATGCCTTGAGCACCAAGCACATAGGCGATGATGCCGATGACGATAAGGATGATTCCGAGCCAGAGAAGTGTACCAACCATTGAGTTGTCTCCAAGTGTAAGTGTTGCCGGCCGAAGTTGGCGGGGCAGCATCTTAACAGCAAAGGCTGGGCCGCTCTCAAGGGGTCGGCAACATCTTCATCGGTACACGCTCGGCGTTGCAAATCGTTATGCAGCCTGACCTTCGGCTGTCACATGACCGTGCAGGTCGACGCCGTTGCCGAGTTGGTTCGAGACATCCAATGCCTCGCTGAGAAACGCCGCCTCTTCCGCCTCGTGATCGCCGAGCTTGCCGACGGCCGGGCTTGCCGAAGCGTCACGGCCGACGTAGCTAACAAGTCGGTCCGGGAACATCTCTCGAAGACGGGGCTGGACGAAGGTCCAAGCACCCCGATTGGCGGGCTCTTCCTGGCACCAGACGATCTCGCTGTCCTTGCGATAACGCTCGACCAAGTCGCGTAACTCGTTCTCCGGAAACGGATAAAGCTGCTCGACCCGTAGCACCGCCACCTCGCGATTTTCTGCTTTCCTGCGAGCGGCGTCGAGGGCGTAGAAAACTTTGCCACTGCAGAGGATGACGCGACGAACCCCGTCGGCCTTGGGCGTCTGCGGGTCCGCCATCGTCAGTTGCAAACCGCTGTCGGTGAAGTTCGCCAACCGGCTCGCCGCCTCGGGCTTGCGCAGTAAACTCTTGGGGGCCATGATGATAAGCGGCTTGCGGAAAGGCCGCCTCACCTGTCGACGCAGCAGGTGGAAGTACTGCGCGGGCGTCGTCGGGTTGACAACTTGCATGTTGTTGTCAGCACACAGGCTGAGCCACCGCTCCAGGTACGCGTTGGAGTGCTCCGGGCCCTGTCCCTCGTACCCGTGCGGCAGGTTCAGGACGATGCCGTTCATGTAGCCCCACTTGCTCTCCGCAGCCGCAAGGATCTGATCGATAACGGCTTGCGCCCCGTTTACGAAGTCCCCAAACTGAGCTTCCCAGATGACGAGGTTCCTCGGGTCAGCGCTGCTAAAGCCCCACTCGAACCCGAGCACCGCCTCCTCGCTGAGCATCGTGTTGAGGATCTCGAACCGGCCCTGGTTCTCGTGCCGACCCGCTCCTCCCACATGGGAAAGGGGTTGGTACTCCTCGCCCGTCTCGACGTCGTGAAGCACCGCATGACGGTGGCTGAAGGTGCCTCGTTCGACGTCCTGACCCGTCAGGCGGACGCTCGTGTTCTCGAGCAGGAGCGACCCCAGCGCCAGGGCCTCGCCGGTGCCCCAGTCGATCCCATTACCTTCGGAAACGGACTGTATTCGCCCGGTTAGGACCCGTTTGACCTTCTTGTCCGCGGTAAAGCCGTTCGGAATCTGGTCGTAAATGTTCACGATTTGGTGCAGTACGTCGGCCTCGACCGCGGTCTCCGCCTGCCATTGCTGGTAGTCGTCGGGAGCACGTCCGAGCCCGTTCCAGACGCCGCTAAAACTGGGCACCTTGCCGCGAGATTTCTTTTCTTTGGCAGCTTCTCGCGTCTCCTTGAGCAGCTCCGTCCGCTGCTTCGCCTTCTCTTGAAGCCCGGCTGAATCTATAATACCTTCTTTCACCAATTGATCTGCATAAAGCTTTCTCACCCCTTGATGGGCGGCGATGGCTTTGTACATCAAAGGCTGGGTGAATGATGGATTGTCCGCCTCGTTATGACCATATTTGCGGAAACACCACAGGTCGATGAAGACGTCCTGCTTGAACCGCTGACGGAACGCCACCGCGAGCCTGGCGACGCGGTAGACCGCCTCGGGATCGTCGCCGTTGACGTGGAAGACCGGCGCCTGGATCGCCTTGGCGACGTCGGTCGGGTAGGGCGTGAACCGACCCTGTCGCGGCGGGGTGGTGAACCCGATCTGGTTGTTGACGATCACGTGGATCGTCCCGCCGGTCCGGTAGCCGATGAGCTCCGAGAGGTTGAGGGTCTCGAAGACGATACCCTGGCCGCAGAACGCCGCGTCGCCGTGCAGGCAGACCGGCACGACCTTGGTCCGGTCGCCGTCGAGCATCCACTCCTGCTTGCAGCGGATGATGCCCTGCTGGATCGGGTTGATCAGCTCCAGGTGGCTCGGGTTGGGCAAGAGGCTGACCTTGACGTCGACGCCCGCATCGTCGCCGTCAGGGTGGACGCGCCGCGTCTTGGCGAAGCCGAGGTGGTACTTGACGTCGCCGTCGCCGCTCACGGCTGGGTTGTGGATCGTGCCGGCGAACTCGGCGAAGATCGTTTCGAGCGGTTTTTCAAGAACATGGGCCAAAACGTTGAGCCGGCCTCGGTGGGCCATCGAGCAGATCACCTGCTCGCCCTCCAAGGCACCGGCTCCTTCGACGATCGCGTTCAAGAGGGGCACGAGCGACTCGCCGCCCTCCAGGCTGAACCGCTTGGCGCCAACGAACGCCTTGTGCAGGAACTGCTCGAAGCTTTCGGCATCGGCGAGCTGGTCGAGCACGTGCAGCTTTTGCCCCTCGTTGAGCCCGGGATCCCCCAGGGCCGGCTCGATCTCGTTCTGCAGCCACAGGAGCTGCTCGCGGTCGCCGATGCCTGAGAGTTCGATGCCGACGGTGCCGCAGTAGACGAGGCGTAGCTTGTCGATGAGGTCGCCGAGAGTGCCATCGGTTTCGCCGAGGAACCCGCCGTGACCGACCTGAGCGTCCATCGGGACGTTCTCGAGGCCGAAGTTGTCGAGCGAGAGCATCGGGTGCGCCCGGACCTGGTCGCGGGGCGTCAGCGGGTCGAGGTGCGTCTCGAAGTGTCCGTACTCGCGGTAGGAGTGGACGAGGTCGTAGACGCCGATCTGCCCGGGCCGGGCGATGTCGCTCGCAGTCGTCACTTGCGGCTGGGTCTGCGGCAGCGTGACATCGCCGTCACCGGCGGCCAGGGCATAGCCGGCGAAAAAGGCTTGCCAGTCCTCGCCGACGCTGGCCGGATCGTCGCGGTAGCTGGCGAAGAGGTCGGCGATGTAGTCGGCGTTGTCGCCGCTGATGAAGTCAGGCGTGGGGACGCTGAGTTGGCCGTTGCTGAGGTGGCCGTTGCGTGACTCCGGCTCCGACGCGGATTCCGTGGATTGGCTCATGGTCGACAGGCTGCTGTGCCGGCCGCGGGGGTGCCGGACGTCTCGGGTGGCTCAAAACCGCAGAGCGGTCGATTGTGGCGGGTCATGCCCGCGACCGCTTCCGGTGCCATAGTACGCGACGACGCACCGTTTGGCCGGTGGACGATTTTTCCGAATCAGCCCCGTTGCCCCACGTCCGGCGGCTCCTAGACCGTCATCGGCACGAGGGCGTCAAACGGCTCAGCGTCCCACCCGCAGGCCGACCACGGCGAGGCACAGCAGACCGGCCACGATCTGCACGGGAACCGCTTCAAGCGTCGCCAGCAGGCTCTCACTCGTGGCATCTGGCCCGACACCAACGTCTTTGGCCTCCATTGAAGAGGCCGCTCCAGTAGCCGCCTCGACCGCCTCCGTCGGGAGGGCTTCAGCGGGTGTCTCGACAACGGGCTCGGCGACCTGCACGGGCTCGGCGACCTGCACGGGAACCGCGGCAGCAACGGGCTCCGCGGCCGTAGCAGCCGTTGTGACGAGGCCGAGCGGCACGGCATAGGCGAAGTCGGCCGAACGCCAGTTGCCCGTGAGCTGCGGCGTGGTAGGCGAGTCGGGCCAGGCCATGGTCGCATCGGCCCCAACCGGTGCGGCGGCGGCGAGGCCGAGAGTGAGGGTCAGGAGGAAAGCAGGGGGCATTTTCGGCTTCCAGAAGCGTCTTCTCGATGTCGCATGGAACAGGGCGCGACGTCCCTGCTCCAGCAGCAAGCCCCGTGCCGGCGGCAGTACCTTCTCCGGGTGAACGTCCAGCTCCGGGCCAGCCTCGGTCACGTTGACGCAGCGGCAGCCCGTTGCCGTACCCACGTTCCGGCGACGACCGATGCGTCATGACGAGCAACCGTGCCTGACGTTTCACTGCAGCGGACCGATCGCCGAATGAGGCTCGAAAGATTGTCGCATCGACCCCTGCTGTTCCATGGATGCCTGGTTGTCACGTCGAGCAGGCATCTTGTCGATCCTTGAACGGGCGAGTCGACGCGTCCGCTTCAGGCGGCACTTGGGCCTTTGCTGCCCAACCTGTGTGCATCCGATAACCCGCACGATTGGCAGGGGCGTCGTCATCGGTCGATGAGACGCACATGGCCGCGACACCTCTTCGCATGCTCGCTCATGCTGCTCTCATCACCGCCGTCAGCGTCGGCACCGTCGGCCTCACCGGCTGCAGCTCCGGCGGCGACGATCCAGACACCGCACAACTGCCCGAACCCGCTGTCACGGCCGACGGCCACTACGCCGCTGGCATGTTCCATGAGCAGGCCGTCATCGGCAAGCCCGGCCAGGATACCAGCAACCAGGCTCGTAAAGCCCGCGACAACGCGATCGACCAGTACGAGAAGGCTTTGGAGCTTGATCCGCTCCACTCCAAGTCGCTCTTCCGCCTCGCCGCGATCTACACGGAGCAGGAAGACGTCGATCGGGCTGAGACGTACTGGACGACCTATGCCGAGGCGACGGACGACGCGCCCGAGGCGTGGCGGAATCTGGCAATCAGCATGGACCTGCTGGGCCAGTCGCAGAAGGCCGAAGCCGCCTATCGCCGGTGCCTGGCCATCAATGCCAACGACGCCGATGCCCGGGTGAATCTCGGCATGCTGCTGGCCCGTGCGGGCCGTCTGCCGGAGGCGCGTAACGAGCTGGCCCGTATCCTGCCGCCGGCGGAGGTGCACTATCACATCGCCAGGGCTCTGCAGCGGGCGGAGCGTCACGCGGAGGCGACGAAGGAACTACGAGCCGCCGCAGCGATCGATCCGCGGTTCTCGACGATCCAGGCGACGCGGATCGATTAGCTCGTCTCGTTGTAGCGACGCCTGAAGCCTCTGGTAGCGGCGTGTCAGTACACTGCCACCGAGTGGATCGGCACGTCGCCAAGCTGCTTGCGTCCGCCGAGGGCTTGAAGCTCGATCAGGACCGCCACCCCGACGATGTCACCGCCGAGTTCGCGGACCAGGTCGATGCAGGCCTTCATCGTCCCGCCCGTGGCGAGGACGTCGTCGCAGATCAGCACCCTTTGGCCCGGCTTGATGTCGTCGGCGTGCATCTCGAGCGTGTTCGTCCCGTACTCGAGGGCGTAGTCCTGCGAACGTTTGGCTCTGGGAAGTTTGCCGGGCTTTCGAACGAGGCCGAAGCCGGCTGAGAGGCAGCAGGCGACGGCTGTTCCGAAGATGAAGCCGCGGGATTCGGCACCGATGACGAGGTCGATGCCTTGGCCGCGAAACGGGTTGGCCATCAGCTCGATCGACAACGCCAGCCCCGCCGGATCGGCCAGCAGCGGCGTGATGTCGCGAAAGAGGATGCCGGGCTCCGGAAAATCCGGCACGTCCTGAATGAGCGACTTGAGCTGCGCGACGGGGTCCTTCATGGGCAGCCGAGGCTAGGTCGATGGTGCGACATCGGGACGACCCGACGGAGCGACAGCCCTCTGGTAGCCCGACGGAGCTACCAGAGGCACTGGAGCAAAGATTGACGGCCTCTTCTCTGATTTGGGTGCTAAGGACGACGCAGAAGAGCGTCACGTTTCTCCGACAGGACGCGTCGGTCATACGGTCGAACCTTGCTCGCGGACCTCCCCATGCTGCCGCTGATGACGGGTGCGGCCACCACGCTCCTGCTGGTGGTGCCGGCGACAGTGATCTACCTCGCGACGCGGGCGATTGGCGACGCAATCGGGCCGGGGCCCCAAGGTCTGCTGGCAGCGGCGATGTTGCCGACGACGGTCATCGCGTTCGTGGCGGCGGGAGCGGGCATGTCCGACGTGGCGTTGACGATTCCGATCACCTGTGCCGTGGCGATGGTGACGCTGGTGCTCGGGATGACGTTGTTGAACCCGACGACGAAGGCTGCGGCCGATGCGACGGAGTCGCTGCCGTCGGTTTACGGGGCGACCCTGTTGCCGGCGAGTCTGGTTCTCCTCGCAGCCGGTGGGGGTGGGCTGCTGGATCATGTCACGGTGGGCGTCCTGCTCGTCATCGGCGGGGCATTGCTCATCAGTACCCGCCGCCTTGTCTGGACAGGTTGGCTCGGCGGGAGCCGGACGCTGCAGTTGCTGCTGGGCATCGCGCTGGCCGCGGCGGGTGGCTGGCTGGTCTGGCTCGTGGCGGGCGACATGAACCTGCTGACCCGACCCGGCGGGGCGTCGCAGGCGGCCATGTTCCTCGTTGGACCGCTCGTGGCGGTGCCGGCGATCGGCGTCAGCTCGGCGATGGCCAATCGCGGCCGACGCGATGAGGCGGCGACGACGCTGGTGACGTCGGCGGCGTTGCTAATCGTGGGGATCTTGCCACTCGCTGCGATTCTGCTTCTGGTGACAGAAGGCGGCTCGTCGCTGACGCTGGCCCCGCGCGTGGCCCGGCTGGATGCGGCGCTGCTGGCGGCGGTCGGGCTGCTGGTGCTGCCGGCGGCGTTGGGCAAGTGGAAGCTCGGCGGGGCCGAGGGCATCGGCCTGGCGCTCGTCTACGGCCTCTACCTGATCGTCGGTGCCGCGGCAGCATTGTGAAGAAGCGCGCGGTGGCGCGGCCAAAGGTTGAACGCTGCTTGCGGTCGACGGTATCTCTTGACGTTGCATGTTCCGACCTGCCGACACACCTGCCATGGCCGATGACCGCATCCAGCGACACCGCCCCGAGACGCCGCTCGTCGACGTGATGGAGGGCGACTTGCGTCGGGACATCAAGGTCCATGACCATGGCCTGGTCGCACTGGTCGACGTCATGCCGCGCATGGTGCCCGAGGGCCAGACCGCGGACTTCGCCGTCGTGCAGGCGGCACGCGTCAGCTACGGGGCGGGCACGAAGAAGGTCAACGAAGACCGCGGCCTGATCCGGTATCTCATGCGGCACTGGCACTCGACGCCGTTCGAGATGGTCGAGCTCAAGTTTCATTGCGTCATGCCGATCTTCGTCGCCCGGCAGTGGGTGCGGCACCGAACGGCCAACATCAACGAGTACAGCGCCCGCTACAGCGTCGTGCCCGAACGCTTCTACAAGCCCAGCCGCGACGACCTGCGGGCCCAGAGCAGCACCAACCGTCAAGGCCGCGGCGACTCGCTCAGCGACGACACGGCTGAGGGCTTCCTGAGCTATCTCGCCGAGCGTGAAGCCGACGCTTACTCGACCTATGAGCAACACCTCGAACAAGGCATCGCCCGCGAGACGGCCCGCATGGCGTTGCCGCAGAACATCTACACGGAGTGGTACTGGAAGTGTGACCTGCACAACGTTTTCCGCTTCCTGCGGCTGCGGCTGGATGCACACGCTCAGAAGGAGATTCGCGACTACGCCCAGGCGATGTACGACCTGCTCAAGCCGATCTGTCCGGTGTCGTGCGAGGCGTTCGAGGACTACCAGCTCGGCGGCGTACAACTGACGCGGCTGGAATTGGAGGCGCTGCGATCCAGGGGCGAGCTTGCGAGCCAGAACAAGCGTGAGCAGGCGGAGTGGGAAGCCAAACGCGAGCAGCTGGGTCTTTGATTCTGGTCGATCTGGGGTAGCCGCGGAGCTTGCTCCGCGGCTACCTCAGAAGGCACCGGTTCAGCTCCGCAGGGCGAAGTAGAACCCGACCAAGCCGAGCGTGAAGGCTGACAGCAACGCGTAGAGCATCAGCCGCGTCCGCTCGTCCGGCTCGCTGATGGCGGACGGTTCGCTGGGCGTCTCGGCGAAGATGAGCTGCTGGCGACGCTCCTGGTCGATGGCATCGGCTTGGCGAAGTTCCTTCGACTGCTGGTCCAGCCGCTCGACCTCGGTACGAAGCCGCTCGATCTCCTCGGCACGACGCTCCGCCTCAGCCTCGAGCCGCGTCGCGGCGAGGGCTTCTTCAGCAGCGAGGTCGGCACGGGTGACAGCGCGATCAGCCGAACGTCTTTGAGCACTGATGAGCGATTCCAGATCGCCGATCTCGCGGCGACGCTGGCCCTGCAGTTCGGCCTCGCGGTTTTCGATCTGGCGACGGACGTTCGAAATCTCCAGGTCCAAGCGACCCACCTCACCGGGAGCGGCGTTGCTGACTTGCTGTTCGAGGTCACGAAGCCGCGACCGCAGGGCCGTGACCTCGCTGTCGATGTCGCCGGTGGCAGTTTCGTCGAACGACTGCTGGCGAATCTGCTGGAGCTGGACCTCGTTCTCCCTCACCGACGTCATCAGTCGGGCCGCTTGAGCTCGAAGTTCCGCCTCCTCGGCACGACGCTGGTCCGCCAGGCCCGGCACGGTCGGAGCGGCGTTGGCTTGCTCGGCAACGAGAGCCTGAAGCTGCTGCTCGTATGCGTCGGCCTGCGACCGATTCGTCAGCCGCTCGCCGTCTCGCCTGCGGGCACGCTCATCAAGCAAGGTCGCTTCGTCCCGCACGCTCGCATCCCGCGCGGCATAGGCGGCGGCGAGCGCTCGCAAACGGGCGATGCCGGCTTGCGGCTGCTTTGTCGTGCGTTGCAGGACCAGCGTGTTCTCCTCGGGCACGAAGAGGGCGGACGTGTCGCGGTCACCCGGGTCGGCAAGCCAGCCGGGGCCGACGTCCGGCGATGTCCGGGCGAGGATGCCGGCAGCTTCGCGGCGGAGGATCGGATCGTTCGGCAGGAGCTTGCGTTGCTGCTCGTCGATCGCCCACTTGGCCGGGCTCAGGCTGGGCGAGACGTCGTGCCGGATCTGCACGGTCACCGTCGCCTCCGGCGCCGCCAGGAACTGCACGCCGACGACGCCGGCGACCATCAGTGCGAGCATGCCGACGAGGGCCGCGATGACGCGACCGGTCTTGGCCTTGGCCGGTGCGACTTCGGCGACGGCGACGTTCTTTCGTGCTCCCGGCGGCGGCGGGACGCGAGGCCGACGACGGGCAGGCCGTTGCGGGGCGACGGTGGCGGTTTCGATTGACTCCTCGACCGCCGTCGCCGTGCCGCCGGACTCGACGCCGCCTTGGATGACTCGCAGGAACTCACCAGGATCGGCGGCTTGGGACGTGGCGTCGGGCTCGTGGTCTGCCTGCTCGGGCCGATCCACCACGTCCGGCGATGGCCGAGAGTCGTCGGCGGCGAGCAGGTCCGCATAGTCGCCGACGAGGCCGCTGGTCTCGGGAATGACCTCGGACGGGTCGAGCGTCGCGTCCGAGGCGTAGCCGTTGCGGTGGTGCCGCGAGTTGTCGAACGGGCCGAGGCCGAGTTCGTCGTCGAGTTCGTCCAGATCGACGACCGGCTCGCCTCCGCCGAAGCCGACGGTGCGGGGTTTGGGGTCGGGCTTGTTGCCGTCGACGGGCGTGTCGGGCAGCGTTTCGTCGTCTTCCGGCTGGGGCGAGAGGTCGAAGACCTTGTCGGCGGGTTGTTCGGCTGGCGGTGGTGGGGTGTCCGGACCGGCGACTTCCTCGGCGGGCGTCGGCTGTGGCTTGGGCAGAATCACGCCGCTACGGCCGAGCGGGGCGGAGGGCGTCAGGTGGATACCGGGTGCGGCCTTCCAGCTTTGCAGCGGCTGGACGACGTCGGTCGATCCTTTGCCGCCGGCGGGTGTATCGGTGGCGAGGGTGTCTTCGGGCTCGGGCGGATCGGGCTCGTCCTCGACGGTCTCTCCGTCCGCGACCGGCTCGGGCTCGAGTTGGGGCTCGGGTTCGACAGGAGCAAGAAAGGCGGCGGCGAGGCGTTCGTCTTCGGGATCGACCTCGGCAGCCGGCTCGGCGATCGGCTTGTCTGCAGCCTTCGCCGCCTTGCTTCGACGGCGTCCCTTGCGGCGACGCGTCGGCTCGATTTCGACGACCGGTTCTGGTTCCGGGTCGACGACTTCTTCGACAACCGCTTCGGGCTCGTCTTCGACGGCAGGCTCAGGCTCTTCGTCGACTTCCGGTTCAGATCCTTCACTGACGACATCGGCCGCTTCCTCGGCAACGGGCTCGTCGGCGTCGCCGCTGGCGCGCTCTTCGAAGCCAATGGCGGACAGGTCGATGCCGAGATCATCCTCGGCTGCCTCTTCCTCGTTGTCATCGATCAGGTCGAAGGCTTCCGCTTCTGCAACCGCGGGCTCCTTCGTACTATCGGGAGCGGCCTCTTCGTCCGCCGGCGAAGCCGTGTCTTCATCGACAGCCTTATCAACCGGCTCTTCCTCGGCGTCTTCGAGCGACTCATCAAGAAGTTCGATCTCCGCCGCGCCGGCGACGTCCTGATCGTCCGATCCCGTGCCGGTCGGCTCCTGAGCAACGTCGCCCGGCTCTTCCTCCGCGATGGCCTCCGGCTCGTCGATCTCCTCGATGGAACCCGCTTCGGCCGCCGGTGGAACCGACGCTTCGACGGGATCTTCCGCTGCGACGTCGATCGGCTCTTCGTCGCCATCGAGCGTCGCCTCCGGGCTTTCTTCGACCTGGACTGCGGCATCCGGGGCCGGTGCTTCCTCAGCGGCCGGCTCGATGCCGACCTCGACCAGATCGTCCTCTGGTTCCGGCTCTGCTTCGACAGCCTGGATCTCCTCCGGCTCGGCAACGGCTTCATCGGTCGCGGGCTCTTGAACAGCGTCCGCCGGCAAATCGACGTCCGCGTCGTCAGTCGGCTCGCTCTGCCAGCTGCGACGCAGGTCCGCCATCGAGTCGTCGGCCTCTTCGACCGCCGTGTCGCTCTCGATCGTGTCGGCGGCGTCGGATTCGTCCGGCGTCAACGCAGCAAAGTCGCCGCTGTCGTCGAGTTCGACGGCCGGCGGCGCTTCGGCGATGAGGTTCAGCTCGAACCGGCCGACGCGAAGAGCGTCCGTGTTGCTGACGACGCTGCTGGCGATCCGCTGGCCGTTGAGGAACGTCGGTTTGCCGCCGAGGTGGAACGCAGCCCAGCCGTCGCCGCCGAAGCCGGCGAGCCGAACCAGGGCCACGTGCGCGGTCGAGATGTCGTCGCCCGACAGCGGCAAATCGGTGCCGGTGCGTCGGCCGACGAGAATGACGGACTGTTCGGTGGGCACCTCAACCTGCTGCACCCGGCCGCTCGTGCTCGTGGCCGTTAGCGTTGCGGGCGTCCGGACGAGCGGCTCGTCGTCGGCTTCGCCTTGGCGAAACTCGAAGCGGAATCGGCCGATCTGAATCTCATCGCCGTCGTCGAGGAAGCGTTCGACCACGCGATCGCCGGCGACGAGGGTGCCCTCGCGGCTGACGAGGTCGCGGACGAGCACCCGGCCGTCGACGCGGACGAAGAGCGTGTGGGCCCGGCTAACGGTGCTGCTGGGCAACAGCAGGCCTGCCGATTTGCGGGAGCCGGCCAGCATGATCCGCTTCTTGAGCGGGATGACCGGTGCGTCCGCTGCCTCCACGCCCGCCGGAAGCGGCTCGAGCAGCTTGAGCGTCGGCAGCACGGCGGGCTTGTGGGATGGTGACGCGGAGTCGGGCATCGGGGCAGGCGGCACAGGACGTGCGGCGAAGGAGGGACACGCGTGGGCGGTCGGCGTTGAGTCTAACGACCTTCGCCGCGTCGGACCGCGCGTCTCCCTGCGAATCGGCAGAGAGGGCCGTTCGTGTCGCCTGGAGGGACTTCAGTCGTTTTATGGGGCGTTGCCTGTCGCACCGTCCCTACGACATGACCGTGCCGGACCGTGCCGACGAGCAGGCGTTTCTTCAACGCGTAGCCCAGCGGCTGCCGATGGCGGGGGACGATCTGGCGGTCCTGACATCGCCGGGGTCGGGCAAGCTTCTCGCCGGCATCGACCCGGTTCTCGACGGCGTTCACGTCGACGTCGCCACCTGCGGGCACCGGACCGCGGGACGTAAGGCGGCGAAGCGGAACCTGTCGGACGTCGCCGCGATGGGTGGGCGGCCGACCGCGTTGCTCCTGTCGCTCGTGGTGCCGCGGATGACGACCACCGATGAGGCGATGGACGTAGTCGAAGGCGTCGCCGAGGTGGCGGAACACTGCGGCTGCGCCCTGGTCGGCGGTGATTTTGCCGTGTGGGACGGGCCAATGGTCGTGACGGTGGCGGTGCTCGGCGAGGCCGAGGAGATCGTGCCGCGGCAGGGGGCGAGGGTCGGGCAGAAGCTGTTCGTCACCGGTCCGCTCGGCGGGTCGATCCTGGGCCGACACCTGACGTTCGAGCCAAAGCTGGAAGCAGGCCGAAAGCTCGTCGGCGTCGCGTCGGCGATGTGCGACCTCAGTGACGGCCTGAGCGTCGACCTGCCGCGACTGCTGAGCGGTCTGGGGGCGACCTTGTATCACATACCGATTCACGACGATGCACGGCGACTACCAGGTTCACCGTTGGAGCACGCGTTGCATGACGGTGAGGATTACGAACTGCTCTTCGCGGCGGATGAGAAGCCGGACGTGGTGTGTATCGAGATCGGAGAGGTCGAGGCGGAGCCCGGCGTGCGGATACGTGAAGAGGACGGAACATCGCGAGCAGTGGAGCCCGCGGGATTTATTCATGGTGCTACCAGAGAGACGTTGCAGGGGCCGGACGCCACGGTCGCTTTGGGTCGACGTCTCGCATCGCACCTGAAGCACGGCGGCATCCTCCGTCTCGTTGGGAACCTCGGCGCCGGCAAGACCACCCTCGTCCGCGGCCTCGTCGAAGGTCTCGGCGGCGATCCGCAAGACGTCTCGTCGCCGACGTACGTCCTGCATCAGCCGTATCCGATTGCCGACGGTCGAGAGCTGCACCACCTCGACGCCTACCGCGTCGCGGGGTCCGACGACTTCAACGCCATCGGGTTCGACGAGCTGCTGGAAGCGACACGCGGCGGCGACGTGGTGGTCGTCGAGTGGCCCGAGCGAGTGGACGATCTGCTGCCCGCCGATGCCGTCACGGTGCGGCTCGAGCACGTCGACGACGCCTCACGCCGGGTGACCGTCGAGCCCTCGTAATGCGGCGAGATATTCGTTTCGCCGTACCTCCGGCAGCACCGGCTTGAATTCTGGATCGCGTCGGCACAGGTAGGTTTCGTGCATCGGCTCGCCGACGATCTTCAAGCCGCTCGACCGCAGCATCGACTCACACGCCGCGGGGTCGGCGGCCCACCAGTTCGTCGGGTCGTGGTTGAACCCATGCTCGAAGAAGGCCATCCGCGGCCAGCCGGGCTCGGCAAGTTGGTCCCGCTGCTGAAACGTGACGTCGCGCAACGCGTCTTGCGGCTTAGGCGTCTCGCCAGGAGCCTGCAGCGTCTGGAACACGAGCAGGCCGTCCTCGGCCAGCAAATTGGCGACGACATCGAGGCCCAGCAGCGGGTAGCGCAAGTGGTAAAAGACGCCCATGAAGAGGATGACGTCGAACCGCCGGCCCGCTTCGGCGTCGGCGGCCAGCGAGTAGATTTGGCGGTGCTGCAGGTCAACGCGACCGCCCAGGTCCAGGACGTGTCGGCCGAAGTCGGCTTGTGCGAGATAGTGGTCATCGAGGTCAATGCCCAGCACCTGCCCGCCGCGTTTGGCGAGCTGGAACGCATAGAAGCCGCTGTTGGTGCCGATGTCGAGACAGGTTTTGCCGTGAAGGTCGCTTGGCAGGTGATCGGCGAGGGCATCCCACTTGAACTGCGGAAAGTCGCCGAACGGGCCGTCGGGCCTTGTCTCGACGATGCCGCCTTCGCCGTCGGGGAGCTTGAGGTTGTGAAACCAATCGTCAAGTCGTCGCACGGCGGCAAGGGTTTGCTGACGATTCGTGGGTAGCTCATCCGGCACGGCGGCATGCTTCGGCGGCTGCAGCTGTTTGGCAACGCCAGCCGTGGCGGCCATTCGGCAGGGCAACGGATCCTTGACAGCAACCCCATGAGGAGGTAGTTTCATATCGGTATGAACCGCCGGTGCACGTCATCCCGAGCCTCGAAGGACCGCGTGACCGCCAAGGACGTCGCCCGGCTGGCCGGTGTCGCGCTGCCGACCGCCTACGAAGCACTCCGCGGCAACGGCCGGCTGGCGGCACAGACGGAGCAACGCGTGCTCGACGCCGCTCGACAACTCGGCTTTCGGCCCTCGTCCGCGGCCCGCAGCGTCAAGACACGTCGCACCAACCGCATCGGCCTGATCGCTAAGAACCACCCGGTCGTGATGGAAGCCATTCTCGGCGTCAATGCGGTGCTTCAGGACTCGGGCCACCAACTGAGCATCTTCCCCTTCGACGAGCACAACGCCGACCGCATCATTGAGCAGGCGTTTCGGGAGACCTCGTTCGACGGCATGCTGTCGATCGATCTCATTAACGAGCCCATCGAGTTGCAGTTGGCGGCGGAGACGCACTGCGTCTGGGTCAATACGAACCAATGGCACGACAGCAGCTGCCTGCGACGTGACGAGCACGCAGTCGGCCGGCTGGTCGGCGACGCGTTGGCCGAATCCGGGTGGAGACGCTGGGCCTTCATCTATGGCCGCACGCCGCACCGGCGCGAGCCGCACTTTTCGACCGCCGACCGTCTTGCGGGTCTGCGGGAATCCGCTGCCGAACATGATGCGCACGTGACGTCGCTTCGAACGCATGCCGCACCGATGACGCGGCAGGTGCTGCAGCGCCAACTCGAACGCGTTGACGGCTGGCGAGACGGCGAGGTGGCGTTGGTCTTCAGTGACAACTATCGCGTCCGCGTGATGCTCGATCTGCTGGCTCACGAGCGGCTCGTGCCGGGCTGCGACGTGTCATTTGCCTGCTGCGACGACGCTAAAGAGTTCGAGATCGTCTGGCCGGAGTTGAGTCGTGCGCGATTTAATCGGCAGGCGATGGGGGAGCAGGCGGCGAGGATGCTGGTCGATCAGATCGCCGCCGGTCAGCCGTCGCCGTCGCGGCGGCTCGTCCCGCAGTGGCACCTGGGCCAAACGCTGCGACCCGCCACGACCGGACGACTCCACGCTGAACGACCGGTCGATCTTCTCGAGGAACCGTCATGAATCGCTACCACCCGTCGCACCGTCAAGGCGGCTTCACGCTGGTCGAGCTGCTGGTCGTCATCGGCATCATCGCGTTGCTGGTGTCGATCCTGCTGCCGACGCTCAACAGCGCCCGCGACAGTGCGCAGAGTGTCAAGTGCCTGAGCAACCTGCGTCAGCTCGGACAGGCGACGATCGGTTACACGGCAGACAACGATCTGGCTTTGCCGCCGGGCTTCATCTCCAACGGCTACTCGAACGCGGCCTTCGGCCACAACCGCGCCGCAACCTCCTGGCCCGTCGAGCTCGACGACTATCTCGGCACCACCGACGATGACTCGGGCGGGCAGGCGATCAGCCAAGTCTTCGAGTGCCCGTCGGAGCAGATCGCAGCTCAGCGGGTGCAGGACAACTACGTCTACCACTACTCGTCGAACAAGGGGATGTTCCGGAAGTTCCAGAACGCTTCGGGCACCCCGCCGAACCCGCAGCGGTATCCGATCAGCAGCGTCCGACGGTCCACCGAAGTCGCCCTGTTCGGCGATGGCGTCATCGATCTGACGCGTGATCCGGGCGAGTTCTCGTACGGCCGATCCCGATTGCACTTTGATGACCTACGCGGCAACAACGGCGTCAACGACTTCAACTGGTTTGACGAATCCGATGCCGAGATCTTCGACCCGGTGCGGTACAGCGACGATCCGAACTTCGCCAACCAGACGACGGGTGCGGTGCACCTTGCGGCTGTTCGATGGCGTCATCGTGACGACGAGGCGGCCAACTTCGTCTTCGTCGACGGCCACGCCTCGGCCTTCCGGCGGGGCGAGCTGCTGAACCGAAACGTTTGGGCCTCCAAGCCCTGAGCCGTTCCTGTTTTCTACCCCTTCATACCGATCTGAGGCGGCACGGTCCGCCTGAACCTTTGACTCTCGGAGGAGAAACTTATGAAACCCTTTTCAACCCCATCTCTAGTTACTGCCACTCTGGCCGCGGCCACGCTCGGCGTCGTCAGTCAGGCCCACGCCGCCGTATTGGCCGGATTCGGCTTCGACGGCTCCGACCCGGCTCGCCAGATCGCCAATGGCAACCGCATTGCGCCCGAAACCGTCGCGGCCGGCGTTACCATCGATCAAGGCTTCGGCGGGGGCAACATCAATTCAGTCGGCAGTCGCGACCGCGGCCGACTGACCCTCGCCAGTGAAGACATCTTCCAGAACGGCAACGCACGCGTCGACACCTTCGCGGCCGACGACACCGCGCTCCGCGACAACTTGCTTGCCTTCGGCGTCTACGAGCAGTCGCAGGACGAGACGGGCGCTGTGGATCCCACGCAGAACTCGCTGCAGGACGCTGTCGACGACGACACGTTCTTCTCGTTCACCGTGTCGCCGGAAGCCGGACGGTTCCTCGACCTCGACACGCTGAGCTTCGACTACGCCTTTTTTAATAACAACGGCGTCCCACGGGATCTGGCGGTGTTCACCAGCGTCGACGGCTTTGATGACGCCGCCGACGCAGTCGCGACGTTCGAGTCGCTGACTCGTGGCACGGTGGATCCGGGCACCGCCGCTGACGGCGATGCGACCCGCAGCGGCATTAACGAGGACGTGACGGTCGCCTTCGGCAGCGACTTCGACCATCTCACGGGCCCGATCGAGATCCGCATCTACTTCTACGACGGCCAGTTCAACATGAACGACGGCAGCAAGTTCGGCACGCTCGACAACGTCGTGCTCGAAGGCACGGCGGCACCCATACCCGAACCGGCTGCCGCCTTGAGCGGCTTGCTCGGCCTCAGTCTGCTCGCCAGGCGGCGACCCTGAGTCGAGCGATTCGTTGTTCCTCCTGACACGTCGCCACACTCCTGCGGGCGTGGCGACGCTTCTTCTGCATCCATCCCATGATCCGTCATCTTGCCTTGAAACTCCTGCCGCTCGCCATCGTCACCTGCGTGGCATCGGCGGCTGCCGACGTTGCGTCGGACCAAACGGTGAAGCTCCAAGTCCATCTCGACGATCCACAGCAGTCGGTCGAAGGATGGGGCCTCAACCCCGGGTACAACCGGCCGGATTGGGGCCCGGAGTATCACTTGGCGAATCAGGCGTTGGTCCACGAGCCGCTGTTCGGGCTCAACAACAACTTCATCCGCATCAACCTGTCGGCCGGCGTTGGCATCGACGAGCACAACCAGCTCGACCCGTCGACGCTTCAGAATCGCGTCAACCTCCTGAAGCTCGCCGCGCGGTATGGCAAGACGAAGTGGGTCGCCAGCGTCTGGACGCCGCCGGCACGGTGGAAGATCCCGCAAGTGCCTTTCGCCAAACTCGACCGCAACGACGAGACGGCGGCGAAGTACCCGGCGAGCGAGTATCCGACTCGCGAGGCCTACCTGAACCCGGCTCACGTCGAGGACTTTACGACGTGGTACGTCGACATCCTCAAGCACCTTCGGGACGTCGAAGGTATCGAGCCGCCCGTGCTGGTCAGCCCGCAGAACGAGCCGAGTTGGGCGGCGAGGTACGACAGCTGTGTCTACACGAACCAGCCAGAGGTGTGGCGTGATGTGGTGGTCTCGTTGCGTCGCAAGCTCGATGACGCCGGCTTCGAGGAGGTGCTGCTCGGAGCCCCCGAAAGCGGCCACCTCAAGCGCGTCGAGATCTTCCTCGGCGAGAACTATTCAAAGCTCGAAGAAGACGACGAGCTACGCGAGGCCATCGACGTCTTCTCGAACCACACGTACGACGATCATCACGAATCCTGGGGCAACGACGCGTTCTATTGGCCAATGATGAAGAAGTTCATCGAAGCTAGCGAGCGGTTCGACAAGCCGATGTGGCAGACGGAAATGTCGATGCTGCACGATTGGCCCGACATGCACTCGGCGCTCTTCATGACGAGCCACCTCAATCGCACGATGGCCGTCGACGGGTACACGCACTGGTTCCTGTGGCATGCGTGGAACCAGACGCAAGATGGCAAGATCAAGGGCGATCAGCTGCTCAACGGCACGACGACCGACCTGATCAAGACGCGATTCTACCACGTCGTCAAGCGGCTGTGGGACGACGTGCCGGCAGGCGAGGGCTTCCGTGTCGTGCGGCTGACGTCGGACGATCCGCACTTCATCACGACCTACAGCGACGCCTTCCCGTTGGGCCCGAGCTCGCCGGTGAAGGGCAAGAAGGACGGCCGCGGCATGCCGGCCCGACCGGTGCACGCGGTCGGCTACGCGCACGACGACGGCCGATTGACGACCGTGCTGGTCAATGACCGCGAGCAGGATCGGACCGTGGAGCTAACCGGTTTGCCGGCGGGCGGATATCGAATGCACGTCATCAGCGACGAGAGCAATGGCCAGTCGGGAGAGCCGGTGGCCGCCAGCGACGACGGCTTGCTGCAGCTCGGGTCGCCCGCGAGGAGTGTGGTCATCTTGACGCGCATCGTCGGCGACTGAGTAACATCGGTGCATTCGCGTTCGTATGTTGTTCCGATGCCCGTTGCTCTGCCCGTCGCCGAAGGTCAGGTCTCTCCGTTGCGGGCTGCGCCGACGCAGGCGGTGCACACGGCGACGCGGCCGTTCCACATCATGACCAAGCCGATCGGGCCGATCTGTAATCTAGATTGCAAATACTGCTTCTACCTGGAGAAGGAGGCGTTGTATCAGGGCGAGCGGAAGTGGCAGATGCCCGACGACGTGCTCGAGCAGTACATCAAGCAGTACATCCACAGTCAGCCCGGCTCGCAGGTCAGCTTCGCCTGGCAGGGCGGTGAGCCGACGCTCTTGGGCGTCCGATTCTTCCGCAAGGTCATCGAGCTGCAAAAGAAGCACGGAGAAGGTCGGACCATCGACAACGCTTTTCAGACCAACGGCACGCTCCTCGATGACGAGTGGGGCGAGTTCCTCAAGACGAACGGCTTCCTCGTCGGCCTGAGCATCGACGGCCCGCCCGACCTGCACGACAGCTATCGCGTCGACAAGCAGGGCAACGCCTCGAGCCACAACGTGCTGCGGGGCCTGGAAATCCTCAAGAAGCACCAGGTCGATTTCAACACGCTCACCGTCGTCAACCGCATCAACAGCCAGCATCCGCTGCGCGTCTACCGCTACCTCCGCGACATCGGCAGCGGCTTCATCCAGTTCATCCCGCTCGTCGAACGCAATGCGACCGAAGACGCCCCGTTCAAGGACGACGGCCTGTGGTTGCAAGGTCCGCCCGACGTCGATGGCGGCGAGCGGTACTACGCGCCCGTAACGGACTGGTCGGTGCGCAGTCGCGACTACGGCGTCTTTCTGGCGACGATCTTCGACGAGTGGGTCCGCCGCGACATCGGCGGAACGTTCGTCCAGATGTTCGACGTGGCCTTGGGCAACTGGCTGACGAAGCTGACCGGTCGACCGCAAGCGAGTCTGTGTGTTTTCAGCGAAACGTGCGGCAGCGCGATGGCGGTCGAGCACAACGGCGACGTCTTCTCGTGCGACCACTACGTCTACCCGCGTTACAAGCTGGGCAACATCATGGAGACGCCGCTGGGCGACATGGTGCAGTCGCCGTTCCAAAAGAAGTTCGGCCTCGACAAGCGGGACACCCTGCCGAAGTACTGCCGCGAGTGCGAGGTCCGGCACGCGTGCCACGGCGAGTGCCCGAAGCACCGGTTCATCAAGACGCCTGACGGCGAGGACGGCTTGAACTACTTGTGCGGCGCGTACAAGCCATTTTTCAACCACATCGACCCGTACATGAAGACGATGGCGTCGATGCTGACACGGCAGCAGCCGCCGGCGATGATCAAGGACCTCGTCGCCGAACACGATAAGAAGGGCGGCCCGCTCGGCAAGCGGTTCAAGGTGCCCAAGCCGGCGAAGAAGCGGCGGAAGTAGCATCCGCCATGGCACTGAACCATCCGACCGGCGGCCACCGAATCAAGAAGCGTCGGCGTCGGCATCAGCGGAATGTCGTTAGCGGCAAAAAGGGCCGCGGGTGTTTGGGGAAGGCGGCAGCGCTGTGTCTCTGTCTCGCGCTCATCGGCGTGGTTGCGACGCTGCCGTAAGTCGTGCTTCAGCACGACGGTCGAGAACCACCGTCGTGCTGAAGCACGACCTACGGGAGATTCTTCTTCAGGAACCTGAACGCGTTAGCGAAAAGGATCGCGTCGATGTCGTCATCGTTGAAGCCGTCGTCGCTCAACGCGGTGCCGAGCTTCGGGTAGTCGGCAACGGTTGTCAGCTCGATCGGCAGATGGTCCCGCCCGAAGCCGCCGTCGGCGTCGCTGCCGAGAGCGACGTGCTTGGCATCCCCGGCGAGGTCGCAGACGTGGCGAACGTGGTCCGTCCAGTCGGCGAGCGTCGCGCGACGGGTCTCGAGCTCCGTCGGCGGGACCAGGAAGCGGTCGTACAGGTTGATACCGACGATGCCGTTACGCTCGATGATCGCTTCGATCTGCCGGTCCGGCAGATGCCGGCCACGCGGGTCATCCTTCACCAGAACGCGGCAGTTGCTGTGGCTGGCGAAGATCGGGCCGGTGGCGAGGTCGAGCAGTTCGTCGAGTGCATCTTCTGCCAGGTGCGAGGCGTCGTGGATGATGCCGAGGTCGTCGAGCATCGGCACCAGCCGGCGGCCATCGTCGGTCAGCGGGCCTGGCGCACCCGTGCCGCCGGCGTAGCGGGTGGCTCCCCAGGCGAGGCCGACGATGCGAACGCCGCGATCGAACCAGCGCTGCGGCGACCATCGATCGACGTCAAGATCGATGGGATTTGCCCCTTCCATCAGTAGAACTGCCCTCAAGCCGTCGCCGTCGAGATTGTCAGCACTTCGGCAGATCGTCATCGGAAGTCGCTCGTACGTCGCCACCTGTTGCTCGCACTCGGTGGTCGCATCCGTGCCGGCTCGGGCGTAGAGCGTGGCACCGATGATCTGCGTGCCGCCGGCGATCAGCTCCGGCAACGACACGGCGGCCTGCCCGAGTCCCGCGTCGGGCTGACCGGCGGCGGGTTGCTCCAGATTCCGTCCGAGGGATGCGAGGAACCCGAGGTCCAGGTGGAGGTCAATCACGCGTGACATGGGTAACGGTATGTGGAGCTGTGATGTTGGCGATGTATTGGGAATTGCGCGAGAACGCGTCGCAAGCGGCGCCCCGGGTCAACAACAAGGCTTGGAGAAAGGACGTGACGCTGTCGTGCAACGCTGGGAGGTCGTAACCACCTTCGAGGGTGGCGATCATTCGCCCGCCGCAGACTTCGTCCGCGAGTGCCGCGAGCAGGTGGCCGACCTCGCCGAAACCATCGCTTGTAACGGACCAGATGCCCAGCGGGTCGTCGCGATGCCCGTCGAAGCCCGCGGGGACCACCAATGCGTCCGGCCTGAACGCCCGCACTGCCGGCAGGACCTCGTCCCGCATCGCCAACAGCAGCGTCGCGTCGTCTGTCCCCGTCAGCAATGGCAGGTTGATACACATGCCCTCGCCCGGACCGTCACCGACTTCCGTAGAGAAGCCGCTGCCGGGCCAGAGATGATGCGGATCGCCGTGCAGGCTGATGGTCAGGACGCTCGAGTCTCGCCAGAATGCCTCCTGCGTGCCGTTGCCGTGGTGGACGTCGAAGTCGACGACGGCGACTCGCTCGAGGCCGTGTCGTCGCTGCAGGTGTCGGCAGACGATGGCGGCGTTGGCGTAGAGGCAAAAGCCCATTGCCCGGTCCGGCAACGCGTGATGTCCCGGCGGCCGGACGGCGGCGAAGCCGCGTGTCGCCTGACCCGTCGCGACGGCATCTGCAACCGCCAAACAGCACGCGACGCCGACCCGTGCCGCCTTGTCGCCGTGCGTGCCGACGAAGGTGTCCGCGTCGGCCCAGCCGTTTTGCATCGCGAGTTGGGCGATGCGTTCGAGATGCCCGTTTCCGTGCACCAGCAGCAGCGGTTCATCGTCGACCGGCTCCGGTGTCGGCAGTCGACCGTGCTCGACGGCATCGAGTGCTTCCAGCACCGCGTCAAGCCGTTCCGGCCGCTCGACATGCGATGCCCCTTCCGGCGCCCGGTGCTCGCGGAGCAACGGTGAGGTGGCGACGGCTAGGGAAGCGGCGTCAGACATTAGCCCGAATCATGTTGCTCATCGCGAGCCAGAATGTGTAGAAAAGCAAGGCTGCCGCAACGATGATGGCGACGCAAAGCGTGATCAGATAGCCGAAGAACGCTTCAGGGCCGCCGATTTGCAGCCAGAACGTGACGTGCGCCCCGACGACAATCATCGCCATCAGCAGGCACGCCGGCGTGACGTGGGCGACGTGGTAGTTGAGCCCGCGATCGACCACGCGGCGGTTGAGTCGCATGCCCCGCCAAGACGCCTCCCAAATCGCCAGCTTTGCGACGAGCCACTGCAGGGCGTGAGCCGCGAGCATTGCAGGAATAATGAGAATGCCCCAGGCGATGAGCCAGAAGAGCGGGCTGCCAATCATCGACTTGGGCGTCGCGATCATCCCGGCCGACGTGACGCTGAAGACAAGGTGTCCCGCGGTCGCGAAGGCGGCTGCAATGGCGGAGATTTCGCGATGACGGGTGCCGAAATGCCGCTCCCGGTGCTCCGCCTCCGAATCGACCCGCGTCCGCAGCTGCCGGAAGAACAGGCTCGGCCTCAACCAGATTCTGATGGAGGTCTGCAGCAACGCCTGCCATGTCGGCGTCTTCTCGAATGCCGTTAGGTCACGGACGCTGTCGACGGTGCTGGAGCGGACACTCGCCCCGCACTCGGGGCAGTTGCCGTCAATCGGCAGACCCTGCAAGGCGTAGCCGCAGGTTTCGCAGAGGACGTCGCTAGCCGTGTCGAGAAAAGCGGGCGCGACCGTCACAAGGGCAGAATAGTCGATGGAGCATCGACGGGGCAGGCCCCGCGGCTACCAGGTCCATCACGACTAGCCGCCGTACACCGCCTCGAGATCGCTCGGCTCCGTCACCGTCGGCGGCGTGACCTCACTGTAAGGAGGCGGCAGCGTGTCCAGACGGGCGCGATAGCTGTCGACCTGATCTTCGACCAGACCCTGCTCCGCCAGTTCGCGCTCCGTGTGGCGGCCCTTGTCGTCGCACCGTTCCCGCCACGCCTCGACCGCGTCGTTCATCCGCTGACGGATCGCTTCGCGACCAGGATCACTGGCGAGATTTCGAAGGCAGTTTGGATCCGTTTGCAGGTCGTATAGCTCTTCGGCTTGTCGCTCTTTGCTCATCCAGATGCCGGTGTGGGCATCGAGCTGATCTTCGTAGTCGAGCCGCCGCAGTTCCTTCACCGTCGGCATCGCTTCCATGTACCAGGTCCGTTGGGACATGCGGATCTGCGGGTAGCCGTTGTGCACGTAAAACCACCTGCCGTCGGTGCACGTGCGGACGAGGTCAAACGCTTCGTCCATCCGGTCGCGAGCGTGGAACGCGTAGGCCGGTTCAGGCTCGGTATCATCGCCTAGGAAGATGCGGCCGTCGTAGTTGTCCGGCTTGTCGATGCCGGCGAGGGCGAGAAATGTCGGCGCCAGGTCGACCCACGACACCAACTCATCGCTGACGCTGTTCGGCTTGACGTGCCCGGGCCAGCGAACGATCAGCGGCATGTGCAAGCCCGCCGGATAGCACCAACGTTTCTCCCGCGGCAGCCCGCGGCCGTGGTCGGCGAGGAAGACGACCATCGTATTGTCCGCCTGGCCGGAGGCGTCGAGAGCGTCGAGCAAGTCGCCGACCTTTTGGTCGAGTGCGTGGAGGTTGTCGTAGTGCCGGGCCACGTCCTCGCGGACAATCGGCGTGTCCGGGTGGTAAGGCATCACGGGGGCCTCGTCCGGATCGCTCACCGCCTCGGGTCGCGGCCATCCGCCGCCACGTCTGGAAGCCCCTTTGCCCGCCGGGTGGACGCCATCAGGCCACATGCCGCTCTCGTGCGTGACGCCGATGTTGTAAAAAGCGAGGAACGGCCCGTCCGATAACTCGCCGTTCCGTAGGCGATCTTCCCACTCGTCGGCATCGTCCCGCCAACCGCCCTCGCCTTCGGGGGCCTCGAAGTTGAAGTCGAGCTTCGTCGGCCATGTGACGTGATAGCCGGCGTCGCGAAGTTCCTGCGTGAAGAGTCGCGGCGGGTTCAACCGCTTCGACCGCATCTGGTGCGTCCCCGTTTTGATCGGAAACTCACCGGTAACAAGGGCGGAACGACTCGGAGCACAGACCGGAGCGACCGTCCAAGCCTGATCGAATCGGCAGCCTTGGCTCGCAAGGCGGTCGAGGTTTGGCGTCTTGGCGTAACGGTCGCCGTAGCAGCCGAGCACGCGACCTGTGTCTTCGCCAACGAGGAAGAGGAAATTTGAGCGCTTGGTCATGTCAGGTTCTTTCCAGAGCAGGAGGATACCCTGATCGTGTTAAACTGGTGAATCTACGTTGACGTGCGGTGGTCATGACGTAAGCTACCAGCGATCTCTCCCCCTCGCCCCGTAGCCACCGTTCTGGTGACTGCGGGGCTTCTTGTTTGGGGCGAGCCGACGCATCAGACGCCCCGCCTCGGCCCGCCGCCGCCGCGACGTTGGACGGGCATCAGACGCCGGATCTCCGGCGGCACGATGCCGTCAGGCCAGAGGATCGCGATGCGAGCCTCATCAAAGGCCACGCAAATGCGACCAACCGGATCAACCCAAGCGTGCCGCACCGCGTCCTCGGGAAGCAGTTCCTCGAATCGCTTCGTCGGCTGATCGCCCGCCGGATCGACCCGCACGACACTGCCGTCGCCGGGGAAGAGGTAGACGAGGCCATCGGGCCCTGCAATCAGCGGCGTCGGCTGCGGATCGTCGGGCGCTTCGGCGACGTCGATGCTCGTCCCGTCGCTGCCGATGAGGGTGCCGTTGGTGAAGGCGAACGTGACGCCGTCAATGCTCGTCTCGGTGACGGTGTCGCTCCGCGTCGTGAGCATCGACTCGTCCTGGAGCGTGGTCCAGCCGGTGTCGTCGATCGCCCACGTGCCACCGAGCTGCATCGCAGGCCAACCCTGAGCCGACTCGCCGGCGATGCCCGGCAGGTTGAGCGGCCCGCCCCGGCCGACCTCGTGAACCCAGACCGGCAGCTGGTCGTTCGACAACCTCAGTCGCGGGTCGAGCACCAGCACGCTCTCGCCCTTGCCGCCGAAGTACCACCGGCCGCGAGCGTCCCGGTGAAGCGTCTTCGTATACGCGTCGCCGCCGTGTTCAGGCAGAATCGACTGGAAGTGGTTGATGCCCCAGCGTCGCGGCGGGGTGTCGTCGGTCTCGATCACGTAGTCGCCGCCGAACAGCCGGACCGTTGCGTCGCGTTCGACGCGTCGCGCCAGACGGTCCGGCAACAGGCCGAAGTAGCCGGGCCGGACCACGACGAACCCGGGCCGTTTGATGACGCCTAGGCCCATCGTCTCCTCGACCTCCACGCCACCCGCCAAGCGGAGCAAGACGCCCGTTTGGCCGAACCGGCCTTGAACCTCGACGTCGCCAGGCATCGGCAGAATCCCTTGCGGCAACGTCCCGGGCGGCTCGGTGCCATCGAGACGGGCGAGCCTGCCGTCGTCCAGGATCAGCAACGCCGACTGCCCGACGAGCGGCACGACGTGGACGATGTCCGCCGGTGCTGAGGTGCCGGCTGTCCAGGTTTGCGAGGCATCGTCGTAGCTCGCCGCTTCCGAGCCGGTCCAGGCGATGAGGCCCTGGTCCGTCGGGACGAACTGCTCGGCGGCGAAACTTGTCGATGTCACGATCCCGTCTGCGGCGGGGCGATTGGCGGGATCGGGATGCCTGCGGAGGAACTGCTCGATGTCATCGGGCGTCTCTTTGAGTCGCAGGACGACCAGCTCGTTCTCCGTCGGCACTGCAAGCCCGCGGCCGACGATCATCGCCCGCGTCCAGTCAGGATCCTCGATGTTGAACGTGGTTTGGCCGGTCCCATGGTGCCAGGTGTACCCGCTCGTGTCGCGGGTGATCGCCCAGGAGCGGTGCGGGTTGCGGTCGATCCAGGCCCAGACCACATCCTCCTGCACGAGCCACTCCGACGCCTTCCAGGCTTCCGCATCGGCCAGGATGTCGCGGATCGGACGGCCTTCGTCGTGCCGAAACCAAGGCACGCCTCGCGGGTCGATGAGCGGACGCGTCGGCATCTCGAACCGACCGGCGGCTTCGACGGGTTGGGCGGAGGCGAGCAGATCGGCCGACGCGTCGCCTGTGAGCTGGCGGACGAACTCGGCGTAGTCGATCGGCTCGACGGCGACTTCTTCAACGACTGCGGGTTGCGTGGCCGGTTTAGTCGCCGGCGGTGCGGGAGGCGTGGGCGGCGGATCGTTGTCGCAGCCGATCAGCCAAAGCCCCACCAGTACCAGCGTCAGTCGCCTCACGGGATCATCATAACAGGTACGGGATTCCACCTACTGGCCCCGACCGCGCCACCGGGGAAGTTCGATGCCACGCTCGTCGGCCCGCTTCGTCACCGCCGCCCAGAACTCGGCCCGCTTCGCCTGATTGGCGCTGTTGCCGTTGGCCCCGCCGCCGCCACGGCCCCGGCGAGCACCGTCGCCCCGTCCGCCTTCGCCGCGTTCCCCTTGCTCGGCACGTTCGCCATCGCCGCGGGGTCGACGTCCATCTCGATCCGACCCGCCGTCGGCTTCGCGTTGGGCCCGCTCTTGCTCGCGTTCCTGGCGGCGTTTCTGCATCTCGTCGATGATCTCGTCGAGGTAATTGTCGCGTTCTTCCAGCGGCGTGTCGAAGAAGCCGTCGACGACTTCCTCCATCCGCTGGCGCCGTTCGGCCCTACGGACCATCCGCTCGGTCTCAGGCTCGAGCATGGCCTTCTCCTCTTCGCTGAGCGTGCCGAGCCGCTCGCGACCCGCTTGACGCTGCTCTTCCGACAGGTTGTCGCCGTCGTCGCGGAGCAGACGAGCGACTTCGTTCGGATCGGCTTTGGCCACGTCAGTCGGCTGGCTCATGAAGGCCCACGTCGCGGTCGCTGCGCCGCCGAGGACGAGCAGGGCGACGAGCCACTTGCGGCGATGGGAGGTTTCGTTGTTCATCTGGTTCGGCTTGAAAAGGAGGTTCAATCGCGATCCGCGTTCTTGTCGCGATCGTCGGTGCGGGAGGGAGCGTCGCTACGCCAGGTGCTGGCGGAGGCGTCGTGGTAAAGGAATTGCCGGCCGCCTTCGCCGAAGCCCTCGTGGAAGCCGGCGTGATCGCGGAAGATCCACAGGTTGAAGTCGCGGCCGCGTTCTTCGGCCCGGTAGCGGGCGTCGTTGAGGACGTCGATCCACTTGTCGCCTTCGCGAAAGGCGTTGACACGCGGGTTGTAGTCGTAGCTGGTGCCGTAGGCAGCGTGATAGGTCTTCAAACCGTTCGCCGCCATGTAGACGGCGATGTCGTCGTCACGTGCGTCGTCCACGTCGAGCAACGAATCACTCGGGCACCGCCAGACGCCGCTATCAGCCGGCAGCTCCCGCTCCATCGTCTCGACCAGCGGCGGAAACGCGTTGTACGGCCCGCTGCCGTAGGCGACGGGGTGCGGGTTGTAGATCGGGTTGCTGAACGGCAGCGGATTCACCCGCGGCACCCGGCCTTTGCTCGTGTCGAGGTAGAGCTGAAAACCGTTGCCGAGCTCCCGCAGGTTGCTAAGGCAGACGGTCCGATTCGCCGACGCCCTGGCCCGCCCGAGGGTGGGTACGAGGATGCCCACGAGCAGGGCGATGATGCCGATAACGACGAGCAGCTCGACGAGCGTGAAGGCAGGGCGGCGGGTCACGCAGGATGCAACGCCGCTCGCCGCTGGGTTATTCCTCCTCGGCGATCAGGCACTGCGTGAGGTTGACGCTTCGGATCGAGTTCTTATTGTGAGAACATGCACGTGATCAGCCCGCGGAAGCTCCGCGAGTTCTGGCAGGCCAAGCCGGAGTAGGCCGACGCGGAGCAACCCCTCAAGGACTGGCTCCTCATGGTCCAGGCCGCTCGATGGCGCAGCTTCAGCGACGCGAAGCAGTCCTTTGGTAAGCGGGTCGATTCCTTTCCGCTTGGCGGCAAGAAACCTACGGCCACCGTGTTCGACATCGCCGGCAACAAGTACCGGCTTGCGACACTGGTCGACTACACCAAAGGCGTCATCTTTATCAAACGGGTCATGACGCACCCCGAGTACGATCAACAAGGGTGGCACCACGACTTTTACGACCGAGAGTAAAGCATGACGCTCACGCATCCAACCTCCGCCGCCAGCGACATCTACATGGAGTTGGTACGTCTGTTTCCACTACGCCCCATACGCAGCGACGAGGACTACGACGCCGGTGCCGAGATGCTCGAGAGGCTCATGACACGGGCCGATGCAAGTCCGGAAGCGGATGACTACGCCACGGTGCTTCTGAAACTGCTCGAAGATTATGATCGGGACGCTGGCCAGCTTGTCGACGAGGGAACACTGTCGGAGCGGATGCGGGCGTTGGTGAACACAACCAGCGATTTGACCCAGACGCGCCTCGGGGAGATCGCCGGCGGTGCCAGCCGCGGCAACGTTTCCGACGTCATGGCAGGCCGCCGGGGCTGGAGCAAGTCGCAAATGAAGCGACTTTCGGAGCACTTCAAGCTCGACTTGCGATTCTTCCTCGACTGAGCACTCGGTGACGTCGGCAATGAAATCTGCGACCTGCCGCGCCGTATAGTGCGGCCAGATGTCGCTTGCCCCTGAAGAGACTGTTGCCAACCTGACCGCCCGCCACGACGTGCTCGTCGAGGCCGATCCTGATATCGCTAAATTGATCGAGCAGGAGGCGGATCGGCAGGCGAACACGCTCGAGATGATCGCCAGCGAGAATCACGTCTCGTCCGCCGTCCGAGCGGCGGCGGGGAGCTTGTTGACGAACAAGTATGCCGAGGGTTACCCGGCGGCTCGCTACTACAACGGCTGCGGGATCTACGACGAGATCGAGAACCTCGCGATCGACCGGGCGTGTCGGCTGTTCGGTTGCGAGCACGCCAACGTCCAGCCGCACTCGGGCGCCAACGCGAATCTCGGCGTCATGCTGGGCCTCTTCAAGCCGGGCGACACGTTCCTGAGCATCAACCTCGCCAGCGGCGGCCACCTGTCGCACGGCATGAAGCTCAACGTTTCGGCCAAGCTGTTCAACCCGGTCCACTACGAGCTAAATGCCGACGAGCACATCGACTTCGACGACGTGCTGGCCAAGGCCAAGGAGCACAAGCCGACGTTCATCATGTGCGGCTACTCGGCCTACCCGCGGACCATCGACTTTGCCAAGTTCCGCGAGATCGCTGACGAGGTCGGGGCGGTGCTCTGGGCGGACATCGCCCACATCGCGGGCCTCGTCGCCGGCGGGGCCCATCCGTCGCCGTTCCCGCACTGTGACGTCGTGACCACGACGACGCACAAGACGCTTCGCGGCCCACGCGGCGGCTTGATCCTCTGCAACGACGATGAGATCCTCAAGAAGGTCAATCGCGGCATCTTCCCCGGTAGCCAAGGCGGGCCGCTCATGCACATCGTGGCGGCCAAAGCCGTGGCTTTCGGCGAAGCGTTGGAGCCGTCCTTCCAGGACTACGCAGCCCAAGTGGTGGCAAATGCCAAGGCTCTTTCGTCCGCTTTGCAGTCGAAGGGCTACCGCCTCGTCGGCGGCGGGACGGACACACATCTGGTCCTCGTCGATCTGCGGGATCGCGACGCGGACCTCACGGGTCGCGACGCCGCCGACGCGCTCGAAGCGGCGGGCATCGTCGCGAACATGAACGGCGTCCCGAACGACCCGCGTCCGCCACGCCTGACGAGCGGCGTCCGCCTGGGCACGGCCGCTTTGACCACACGCGGTCTTGGCGAACAGGACATGGCAACCGTCGCCGACTTCATCGACCGGGCGATGGTCGGGCGTGACGATGACGCGGTGCTGTCGGGGCTTCGAGACGAGGTTCGGTCGTTCGCGTCGAACTTCCCGATGCCTCATTGAGTCGCAGGATTAAGGTTCGCGTTTGAAGATTCGGACGAAGTCGGCCGCGGCGTCGTCGGGGAGCGGTGGCGGCTCAAGCTCAACGTGCGGCGACGTCCGCAGCTCGTGCAGCGGCAGGTTGATCGACGAGTGGTGCTCGTCCCACAGGTAGATCAGCGGCGGATGTTTGTGGTCTCGCCAGTCGTTGGCGGCCCAGAAGTACGGGTGGCGGGCGGTGTCGCTGGCGTAGTCGATCCACGGATTGTCGCCGACGAGATTCGCGTCGGGATGGTTGAGCCGAAGCTGTTCAGCTGTGAGCACGACGGCGCGTTCGTGCGGGCGGAGCGTGTGAGGCCGCACGTCCTTGACGAGCACCGCGACTGTGACGCCGACGGCTAGGAATATGGCGAGTTGAAGCCGGTGCGGCCGAATCGTCAGCACCAGCGGCGGCAGGACGGCAATCGGTGTCAGCATGAACCACACGGACCACCCGTGTTGCCACAGGCCCAGCATCGCCAGACAGAGCCACGCGAGCATCACCACGCTGTAACGCCGAACCGCCGTCGGGTCAGCGTGCAGCACCGCCCGCACGCCCCCCGCGACGCACACTGCGGCCCACGGTGCGACGGGGATTAAGAACCTCGCGTAGCCGCCGCTTTCGTGGGTGTTGATCGCGTACAACACCGTCTGCAACAGCAGCATTGCGACGAAGCCGCCAGCGACGAGCAGCGTAATGCTCGCCTGGCGGACATTGATCCGTTGCAACTGCGACATCAGTGCGATCGTGCCAGCGACCGCCAGCATCGCCGCAATGGGCCCGAAGGCGTGGATGCTCATGCCGACGTAATGCAACGGCCCGCCGCTGCCAAGGTGGCCCGGGTCGCCGCGACTGGCGAATCGCCAGATCGGCAACTCCGTGACAGGCCAATCCAGGATCGGCTTGGCGATGTTCCAGGCCACTTCGCCGGTCAGCAAGAACGGCAACGCCCACCATGCTTTTCGCCATAGAAGAAGCAGCCCGACCGCCGGCAGGAGCAGAATGCCCTCGTGCCTCGTCAGCGGCACCAACGAGAAGACGACTGCCGAGAGGATTATCCGGTCTTTCGTGAACAACCACGTCCCGAGGATTGCGTAGAAGGCGGCTGTCGTCTCGGTCAGCGTCGTGTAGCCGAGTCGTACGTAGAGCGGCATCGTCAGCAACGCGAGCGGCGCCAGCCACGCGTACGGTTCATCGACCAGCGTCTTCGCCACCTGCCACGTCAGCCAAGCGGACGCCGCACACGTCGCCACCGTCAGCAATCGAGAGACGGTGAAGCCAATCTCGGGCGAGCCAAGGTTCGCGACGATCGCGTACGGCACGGTGAATCCGGGTCTGCCCCAGCCGTCGACGAGGTACATCGGAAACTGCCACGACCACCTCGCCATGAGGTAGTGCGTCAGGTCGTCGTTCTGCATGACACCGTCGCTCAGGAGGGCCAACACGACCATCGCGACGAGCGGGATCGCCAGGAGAAGCAGCTTCCAGTGCCGGGCCAGCGGGAACAACGCGAGGGTTTCAGAGGTGTCGTTTGAGAAATCCGGCGCAGTGGCTCATCCAGGAGGCGACCTCCACAGGCGCTGACGGGTCGTCATCGAGCAGCGAGAGCCCGTGCCTGCCGCGTTCGTAGAGGTGAAGCTCGTGCGGGATCTTCCGGTCGGCGAGCCCGATTGCCAGAAGCAGTGCGTTCTGCGGCGGCACGGGCTCGTCCTCACTCGTGGCCCAGACAAATATCGGCGGGACCCGGTCGTGCAACAGGTTCTCGAGCGACAGCCGCTCAGCGTCGGCATCTTCGTGATCGGGGCCCAGCAGATTCTGCCGACTGCCGCCGTGGGCGTAGGCGGCGGTGAAGGAAACGACCGGGTAGCAGAGCACCGCCACATCGGGCCGGGTCTGGTCGCGACCGACGCACGACGTCCAGCCCGCGAGGTGGCCGCCGGCGGAGAAGCCGAGGATGCCGACGCGTTCGATGCCGTCCTGTTGCCGCGTCTGCCGCAGGGCTTCTAGCGCGTCTTCGAGCGGTGCCGGCTGCCAGTGCGGAGCGACACGGTATCGGGTGATGGCCGCGGAGATGCCGAGACTGTTGAGCCACCGGCCGACATTCTCCGCCTCGCGATCCGAGCACATCTGATAGCCGCCGCCGGGCAGGACAACCATCGCCCGCTTGGAACCCGCCACCGGCATCCAGTGGTAAGTCGCCGGTTCATGACCATCGGCTAAGGGTTGCGGCTGCACGGGAGGAGCGTAGACAGGGAGCGTGCTCTGGTAGCCGCGGGGCCTGCCTGGCGATAGGGACTGCAGCATGCGAACAGGAGCGCGGGGCAGGCCCCGCGGCTACCAGCATTCGTTCGCTTAGTCCTGTCGATTCGGATATCGCTCCAGCACCGCCTTCCGAACGGGCTGAATGTGGTCCCATTGGTGCAGCACCGCCGGCTTGTGACCGCCGACGAACACGTCGCCGTTGTCTCGCAGGTCGTAGCTTTCTCGCTCGATGCCGAACATGGTGAGGATGAAGCCGTCCCGATTCGAGTGCGTCTGGAGCTTGTCCTCGGGCCAATCGAGCCGCAGGACCTTGTTGTGCATCGCCTGGTCGAGCGGCGTCGTGCGGTTGCGCAGCATCTCGTCGCACATGCGGGCAAGATAATCGAGGACCAGGCGACGCGAGCCGAAGGTCGTTCCGGCACAAAGTGTCTGCTTCCCCCTGAGCTTCTCGGCGACGTCCGGCCCGTAGACCTCGTGGACCCAACGGACATCGACGTTGTCCTCCGGATTGCCGGAGTAGATCAGATGCGGCTCCTGCTCGGCGGCATGGAGCAGCATCGAGTCCGGATCGAGCGCATCGAGCCGGGCGAACGGATCGTCCTGGAAGACGACGTCGCGACTGTCGCTGAGCATGACCCTGCCGAGGCCGGCGTTGCTTCGAAGGAAGTCCTCGTAGTAAAGGTGCCGACCGCCGATCGGGTGAAGCCACGGCTGAGCGAGGCCGCGGTCGACCTTGCTGCCGGGTCCCGCAGTCTGTCGGAGAAAACGCATCAGCCCGCGATAAATCGCCTTCAGCGGCAAGCTGGCAGAGACTTCTCGCCAGTAGGTTCGCACCGGCACGAGTGTCACGCCCTGCTCGGCGCAGAACTGGCTGAACGGAAGTTCCTCGGGCTCGACGAACAACACAATGTCGGTGGTTGCTGACGGGCAAAATCGACGGATGCTCTCCACGAACCGCCGGATGTTGTTCTCCTCGGCGGCAGTGGAAAACGACAGAACCAGGTTGCGGTCGCTCCGGGAGCGGGCGGAGTCGTCGTTCGGCGGCACAGGTCGATCATTCACTGGTCACCTGCCGCTGCCGACCTCCGACGCATTATCGGCCATCGCCGAGTGACCCCGTGGCGATTGCTGAACGTCCCCCGGTCGAACCTCGTATCATGCCGTCGTGAAGTTAGCGTTGAACGTCGTCTCGGAGAAGCCGACTGGTCCCGCCTGCGGCGGGGCAATGGGCATGGGTGTGGCCGAGCAGTCGCTGCTCAACGGCCGAAAGCCGAACTGGCTCAAGATGAAGATGCCCGGCGGCAAGGGTTTCGGCCGGCTCAAGCAACTCGTCCGCGAGAACAACCTCCACACCGTCTGCGAAGAGGCCAAATGCCCCAATATCGGCGAGTGCTGGAACGCCTCGGGCGGCGGTACGGCGACGCTCATGATCCTCGGCGACACCTGCACCCGCGCATGCGGCTTCTGTAACATCAAGACTGGCCGGCCCACCTGGCACGACGACGACGAGCCGCGACGCGTCGGCGAGGCCGTGGCGACCATGGGTCTTGGCCACTGCGTCATCACGAGCGTGAACCGCGATGAACTGCCCGACGGCGGAGCACGCATCTGGGCCGAGACGATCAACGAGATTCGCCGGCAGTCGCCCGGCACGAGCGTCGAAGTCCTCATCCCCGACTTCGAAGGCAACTGGGACGCGCTCCAGCTCGTCATCGACGCCGCCCCGGACATCCTCAACCACAACCTCGAGAGCGTCCCGCGGATCTACTACAAGGTCCGCCCGCAGGCCAAGTACCGCCGCAGCCTCGATTTGCTCCAGCGGTGCAAGCAGCAGGGCCTCGTGACCAAGACCGGCCTGATGCTCGGCATCGGCGAGGAGGAGCACGAGGTTGACCTCGTCATCGACGACCTCGTCAGCATCTCCTGCGACATCCTCACCCTCGGCCAATACCTCCAGCCGACGCCCCGGCACCTGCCTGTGGATCGGTGGGTGCATCCCGATGAGTTCGCCGAATGGAAGTATCGCGGCGAGGCCAAAGGTCTGCACCACGTAGAAAGTGGCCCGCTGGTGCGGAGCAGCTACCACGCCGAGCAGCAGGTGCAAAGTCACGCTGCCGTTTAGGTCGTCCTAGCGAGAGGTGTGGCGGTCCGTAGCGTGTTTCGATGTTTGTTCGCTGTGTCCTGCTAGCCCTTGTGCTCATCGCGTCGATCTCGAAGGCGCAAGTCGAGCCGATCCGCGGGATGACGTTCGCCCACTTGCACCGCGGCAGCGTCGGCTACGGCTCGGATGCCGCCCGCGGGCAGCTTGATGAGTTGGCGAAGCTTGGGGCCAACTGGATCACCGTCACCGACTTCGTCTACATGCCGGACGTCAATCAGCCCGATCTTCGGTGGGGCGGCGACCGTTCGCTCACCAGCGAGGGCCTGAGCCGGACGATTCGTGATGCCAAAGCTCGCGGCTTGAACGTGCTCATGAAGCCGCACGTCTGGTCCAACCAATTCTGGAACGGCGACGAGTGGCACGGCACGATTGCGATGACGAGCGAAGCCGATTGGCAACGCTTCTTCCAGCGGTACGGCGACTTCCTGGTCGAGCAGGCGACGCTGGCTCAGGCGGCAGGAGCGGACGCGTTCTCGGTCGGCGTGGAGATGAAGATGACCAGCGGCCGCGATGAGGATTGGCGGCAGGTCGTCGCTCGCGTCCGCAAGGTCTTCAGCGGGGCCATCACCTACTCGGCCAACAGCGACGAGTACGCGGATGTCACATGGTGGGACGCGGTCGACTGCATCGGCATCACCGCCTACTTCCCGCTCGTGACCGGGGGCGTGCCGACGGAGGCGGCGGTGCGGGAGGCTTGGCGGAGCATTATCAACGATTTAGATGCCTACTCCGCCAAGGTGGGTCGGCCGATCTGCTTGACGGAGCTCGGCTTCTCCCGCAGCAGCCGGGCGGCTCAGGCACCGTGGGAGCATCACGAGGTCGACCCGGACCCGGGGCTCCAGGCGATGCTGTATCGCGTCGCCCTGGAGGAGCTGGCCAAGAGCGATGCGGTGGTCGGCGTCTTCTTGTGGAAGTGGTTCACGGCCGATGCGGAGGTCGCTGCGCGGATGGAGCGGAGCGACGTCTTCGGCCTGCAGAACCGCCCGCTGGCGCTGCAGGAGATCCGCAAGCTGTGGCAGGAATAGACAATGCTTCAGGTGCCACCGTGTCAGCCTGACGCGGCAGAAGCGACAATTACGACCCGGCGCGCCGCTTTGTCGGCGATCCTGCCTTATCGGTCGTTCCGTCTGAGCGGCGGATCCTGCGGATACTTCATCATCCTCCGCCTGCTCTGTAACGATTTCTTGCCGCTTCATAGCAGAAATCTCGCATCAACAACAACCGGTATCGCTTCTGCGTGGCACAGGCTGTGTACTGCGGCTGTTGATCGACTTTCTCCGATCGCTGTCTGGGCCGTAACCACAACCGCGCGCCCAGCAACCACTTGTCGACCGCGTACCACTGCCTTACCTGCTCATGAAGCCGTCTGACCGCCTTGTTCCCGTTCATCTCGATGCCCGTGATCGTGCTGTGTCGCCACGGTTCAATTCAGCGTCAGACGAACGTCAACACGTCCTCATCACCGGCGGAGCGGGCTTCATCGGCTCCCACCTGTGCGACCAGCTTCTCGATGCCGGTCATCGTGTGACGGTTCTCGACTGCCTCTCGCCGCAGGTTCATGGTCAGGCGACACGCGACCGGGGCCGGCCCGACTACTTGCACGAGGACGTCAAGGTCGTGGTCGGCGACGTATGCGACCGGCAAGCCGTCGACGAGGTCGTCGCCGATGCCGATGTCGTGGTCCACTTTGCCGCGGCTGTCGGCGTCGGCCAGAGCATGTACGACGTGCGTCGTTACACGGAGATCAACTCGACCGGAACGGCCACTTTGATGGAGTCGGTCATGGTCCGGCACAAGAAGCGGCCGATCCGACGACTCCTCGTCGCCAGCAGCATGAGCGTCTACGGCGAAGGCCGATACCTTGACCAGGATGGCGAGATCATCGACAGCGCCAGCCGGCAATTCGAACGGCTCAAGGCCAAGCGTTGGGAACCGGCCGACGACGACGGGCGTCCGCTCAAGCCGATCGCGACGCCCGAAGACAAGTGTCCGGACCTGTCGAGCATCTACGCCCTTGGCAAGTTCGACCAGGAACGGATGTGCCTGCTCCTGGGACAGGCCAACGATATTCCAACCGTCGCCACCCGCTTCTTCAACGCCTACGGCCCGCGGCAGGCACTGGGCAATCCGTACACGGGCGTCCTGGCGATCTTCGCAGGCCGCCTGCTCGGAGGGTCGCCTCCGCTCGTCTACGAGGATGGCCATCAGAAGCGGGATTTCGTGCACGTGACCGACGTCGCCCGTGCCTGCCGGATGACCATCGAAGCCGACGCCGACCTTGTGAGCGGCGAAGTCATCAACGTCGGCAGCGGCGAAGATCGCACCGTCCGCGACGTTGCCGCCTCACTGGCCGAGACGGTCGACCGGCATGACCTGCAGCCCGAAGTCGCCGGAAAGTACCGCGTCGGCGACATTCGCCACTGCTTCGCCGACATCTCCAAGGCTCGACGTCTGCTCGGTTTCGAGCCGCAGGTGAAGTGGGAAGATGGCGTCGCGGAGCTGGCATCTTGGCTGGACGAGCAACGCGACGACGCCGAAACGACTGCCGCCGTTGAGCGGAGTCGTCAGGCCAATGCCGAACTCGCCGCCCACGGCTTGGCCGTTTAGCGTCACGGCATGCCTGAAGCGACGTTTGGCATTTTGGAGTGGTTCCGCCCGGGCGAGGAGGCGCGTGTCGAACGAGCCCTCGATGCACTGGACGGGTACGGTATCCGGCACCTGCGGACCGGCGTGAGTTGGGCTGATTGGATGACGCCCCAGGGCCGGCCGTGGTACGAGTGGCTGATGCCGAAGCTCGCCCAGCGGGTCGATGTTCTGCCTTGCTTCAGCTACACGCCGCCGTCGCTCGGAGAGTCACCGGGTACGAACGTTCCGCCCAAACGGCTGGAGGATTACGGCGACTTCGCCTGCTACTTCATCGAGCTGTTCGGCGACCACTTCGAGTGGGTCGAGCTGTGGAATGAGCCCGACAACCACCGTGAGTGGAACGCCGCCTTCGATACCGGCTACGAGAAATTCAGCAGGATGATCGCCCACGCCGCCAAGTGGACGAAGAGGCTCGGCAAGAAGAACCTGCTCGGTGGTCTCGCCAATGCCGATCCCAACTTCCTGTCCATGCTCAGTGATCGCGGGGCATTGGCCGACATGGATGCGGTCGGTGTGCACGGCTTTCCGTTCAGCTTCGAGTTCTACTGGGAAGGCTGGCCCCGACGGGTCGAGAAGCTACGCGAGCGGCTCGACTGGTGCGGGCACACGGACGTGCCGATCTGGATCACCGAGTGCGGCTACAGCACCTGGCGGTTCGATCCGTTGAAGCAGGCCCGGACCTTCGTCGACGCCTTATCCGCCCCTGCGGAGCGTGTCTATTGGTACAGCCTCGACGACCTCGACCCGCGGCTGCCGACCGTCGATGGCTTTCACAGCGACGAGCGGGAGTATCACTTCGGGCTCCGTACCCCTGACGGCCGAAACAAGCTGCTGGGACGGCTCTTGCGAGATGGCGGAGCGAGCCAGGTCGCGCCCTTTCTGCAGACGATCAAGCCCGTTGGGCCGCTGCAGAACGGTTGCGTGCTCGTCACCGGCGGGTGTGCGGAGCGGATGAGGGAACCTGTTCGCATCTTGGTAGATGACGGCCAGGCGGTCGTCGTGCTGGACAATCTCAGCGGCGATGGAGCAACGCGACGAGCGGCAGAATTGGCTATGTCGGTTCGACTGGAAGTGGCGGATATCCAGGACGAGCACCGGGTCCGCGATCTTGTCGCCGCGGCATCGCGTGTCGTCCACGCCTGCCTGATCGATGATGCCGCTCACCCGCGGCGGACGGTTGAAACGAACGTCCGCGGGACGCTAAACGTTGTCGAGGCGGCTCAGGAAGCGGGGGGACGGTCGGTGGAACTTTATCCGCCGGAGACATCTGAAGCCGTCTCACTGGCATCCATCCGCAGCGCTCAGCAGGTTCTCGAGGCGATGCAGTCGAGTTGACATACTGCGCGGCTGCCAGGAGCCGCTCTTCGATCGCTCGGCTTCCGACCCGAACAATTCATGCACACGCCCTTGCATATCCGGTAGATGTTCGTGTAGGATCCGAACAGGAACCGTCCGAACCTTTCCCGCACCTGGGGGCTTATCATGATCACTCTCGCCAAGCTCAAGCGTCTTTGGCAGAACGGCCGCCACCGGGCGCTGATCCGCGAACTCGTCGCCGGTCGACCCGAATCTCGCCTGGAGCTCGACGTCCGGCTGCCGGGACGCATCACGGCGGCGGCATTGGGGGTGATCCGGCTCGTGGAGACAAATCAGACGCGGACGCCGCTCTTCGAGGAACTCCGGCAGACGCTTCTGTGGACGCAGAACCGTGATGGCAGCTTCTCGGAGCCGGCGGACGCGACGGACGAGACGCTGGCAAGGACGGCTCTGGTACGACGGGCGCTCCTGTCGACGGATCCCGACGCCGCCGGTCGGGCTGCCGACCATCTGCGACGCACCTATGCTGCGGGCTGGGGCAGCCTCGGCTTGACGACGCCGTTCGTTCTGCTGCAGCTGGGACGGATGGCTGACGAAGTCGCAGACCTTTCCTCGGCCTTCAGCCGGGAACCGACGAACGGGCCACACGAAGTCGACGCCATCGAGCGGTGGGCGTGGCGGCACGCCCGCCTTCGCTGCAAGCCGGTGCCCGTAGGACAACGCTCCACATCCCTGCAGAGCCCGGCCGAACTGTTCTAAGGACTCGATTCGTATAAATGTCAATCCACGTGCCGATGCCGCACGTGTCGCAGAGTCGTTGAAGTGGCTTGCGGATATTTTCCAACTCGCCTGCGACTCAAACACTTTTTCAAGTCGGAGTTAACAGAACTAACCGCCGATCCAACGATCGGCGGCTAATTTCTGGTAGGTGGAGTGACGACGAGGATTAGTCCTCACCGACCAAGTTGTCTGCGTCGTCATCTAGGTCATCGATCGCGTTATCCGCATCGTCGCCCAGGTTGTCGAGACCATCATTGATGTCATCACCCATTTGATCGACGTCATTCTCGACCTCTTCGACCTCATCTTCGAGGGTGTCATCAGAATCGGTATCACAGCCGATGGCGGTGACGGTCATGAGGCCGAGGACGGCGAGGGCGGAGAGCGATAAGAGCTTCTTGATCATGGTAGTTCCTGGTGCTTTAGCGGCCGATGCCGCGTGACGACGAATCTACTAGCTAACGCTGTGCCGGACCCGCAGGTTTTGCAGGAACCAGCGTATCAACGGCTGGAAGACTGCCCTCGAGGTGGTTTTGAAGAAACCCAGCGGCGGCGACTGCGTCAAGACGTCGCTTCTTTCGCTTGTGTGTCAGCTTCTCACCACCACGACGTCGAGCGGCCAATTCAGCCTCGGCGTCCAGACTCGTTTGACGCTCGTCGACGAGACGCACCGCCAGCCGAGTCAGATCAGTCAGCTTTTGCCCCCAAAGTCGCACATTGGTCGCACTGCCACCCTCTGTTCCGTCCATGTTGATCGGCAGCCCCAGAACCAGGACGTCTGGCTCTTCCCGCTCCACCACGTTCGCCACCTGCCGGATCGCATCGTCGTCATTGCCGACCTGCAGGACGGTCATCGGAGTCACGAAGCGTCCGCCGGCGTCGCTCATGGCGAGGCCGACCCTCTTTTTGCCGTAGTCGATGCCAAGATGACGCATCGGAAAGAGGTGGTGAAGCCGGTGGTAGGCGAAGTTGCTAGATGTATCGCTTGCCGTACCGCTCCTTGAGCGGCCCGTCGACGATCTCTTTGACCTTTTGCGCTTCCGACTTGGGACACACCAACGTGCAGTCGGCGGTATGGACGACGACGGTGTCGCTCAGGCCGATGAGGGCGACGAGGTGGTCGGGCGTCTTCTCGTCGCGGCTGAGGATGATGTTCGCATCGGAATCGAGCAGCACCGTCGCTGGCGCGTCGATCGCGTTGTCGTTCTCGTCCGTATCGAGCGTCTCCGCCAGGGCAGGCCAGGAACCGACATCGAGCCAGCTGACCGGCAACTCTACGACCGCAACCCCTTCGGTCGCCCCCGGCCGGCGACTGGCAGGCTCCATCACCGCGTAATCGATGCTGATCTTCGGCAGCGTCGGATAGACGTCGTTCAGGACGCTCGTTTGCTGGTCCGTGCCCCAGGCGTCGGCAATCTTCATGAGCCCTTTATGACTCTCGGGCAGGAACTCCTTCAGCGAGTCGAGCACCGTTGAGGCACGCCAGACGAACATGCCGCTGTTCCAGTAGTACCGCCCACTTTCGACGTAGCGGTCGGCGGTCGGCTTATCCGGCTTTTCCTTGAACGCTTGAACCGCGAAGACGTCTTCACCGTCAAGGGCGGCGGCCCGTTGCACGTAGCCGAGGCCGGTATGTCCGTGGGTCGGCACGACGCCGAAGGTGACGAGCAGGTCGGGATGCCTCTCGCAGACGCTGAAGCCCTCGTCCAGCCGCTTGGCAAACGTTTCCACCGGCTTGATCACGTGATCCGCCGTGACCACCGCGAAGACGGCATCGGGGTCATTTTTTGCGAGAATTGCGGCAGGAAATCCCACGGCATTGGCGGTGTCTCGTGGCTCGGGCTCGCCCAGCAGATTCTCCGGTGGCAACTCGGTCAGGTCGGCAAGGATCGCCTCTCGGTGTTGTTCACCGGTGCAGACGTAGATCTGCTCCGTCGGCAGCGTCGCCTGGAGTCGCTCAAAGCTCAGCCGTAGGAGGCTCTTGCCCTTAGCCACGGGCAGGAGCTGTTTGGGCGTGTTGCCTCGGCTCAGCGGCCAGAGTCGCTTGCCGCTTCCGCCGGCCATAATGACGCCATATCGCATGATGTGCTGAAGTCGCTGGAGGGTTTGAGAGGTTCCACCGCGGCTCGCTCTTTTCACAGAGGTTGCCGAGGGTCGATGAGGACGACACTAGCGTCGCTGCAATGGCTCATGCGTGCAACATTGACTCGAAGGGCCGACTGATCCGCGGTCTGTTGGGAATCGCGACCCTCGTCGTCGCGCTGGTGCTGATGCTCGCTTGGGCCTTGCCGACCGGCAGCGTCATCGCCTGGCTGCTCGTCGCGGGCGGCGTTGCCTTCGGCGGGTTCGGAATCTACGAGGCTTATCACGGCTGGTGCGCGGCGAGGGCACTGGGCCTCAAGACGCCGATTTGACGTACACAAGCTCGTCTCGCCGAATGCCGTCCGATTCTGGGTCGACGTGTTCGGCTCGGTGAACCTCCTCGAGCTGCTCGCTGAGGGGAGCGAGATCGGAACTGCTTAGTGGCCACGGTGGCCCATCGACGGTTTCGTGCTCCTCGCGGCCGCGGCAAATGACGAGCAGGCGGCCGCCGGGGGCAAGCCACGTCGGCAGGTTCGCCAGGAGCTTCGCCCGGACCTCGTCTCGCACGGCCTGTATCGTGTAGATCTCGACCACCAGATCAAACGCCGCTCGCCAGTCAGCCGGCGGGTTTATGGCATCGGCGACGACGTAGTCGACACGCGTCCGTGGCCAGCGTCGGCGGCACCAATCGACCGCGGTGGGCGACACGTCGAAAGCCGTCACGTCGAAGCCGCGATCTGCCAGATGCTCCGCGTCGTCACCAAGGCCGCAGCCGACGACAAGTGCCCGTCGACCTCCCGAATTCGGCACGTGATGATCGAGAAGCGCCGGCAGCAGCACGTGTGGCCGACCGTCGCCCCAAGGCACCGCCGCCTCGTCGCCGGCGGCTTCGCGGTACAGCGGCTCGAACCAGTCGGCGGATCGACCTGCGGCAACGGCGTCATTAGCCAAATGCCGGGCCCGTTGTCGGGCGGCGTCGCGACGTGCTTGGGCATCCATCATCAGGCCGGTGGGGGAACACGACCTTCGGCCAGTGCCGCGGCCGCATCGTCGTCCGCGTCGTCGCCGGGATCCTTCGACATCGGCTCGCCGTCGTCGCCGACCAGCGGCTCACCGTCGGGACCATGCACGGCTCGCATCTCGTTCTCGATCTCGTCACCGGCGCCCGCAAACGCCTTTTCATCGTGCGTCGTGACTTCGGAGCTCATGCCCTCGACATGCTCGGTCGGGCCGGGCATCGACTTCTCGTCTTCAGTGTCTTCGGTCATAGGGGCGGAGAGTAGCGCACTTTCCGCTTCTTCGGCACTGGGCATCGGACCGGCGTCGAGGGCGGCGGTGGAGGCACCCTTCTCGCCGACCTCCGGTGCCCCCTGGCCGCTCGGACGATCACCGGGCGATGTCGCGGAGCTGAAGCCGACCACACCCAGTTCCTCGGCCGACGGCGGGGCGTTGCCGAGCAGGACGTTGCGGGCGAGGTTGGCACCTTGCAAGCCGGCGGCCTTGGCTTCGGCTTCGGCCTTCTTCTTGGCCTCCTGCTCCTTGACGACGATCTTGGCCTCTTCGGTGCAGACGTCGACCATCCGTTCCGCCAGCTCGTATTCGATCTCGAGCTCGTCCATCAGCGGCTGCTCGCCGACTTCTTCGATGTCGCGAACATCGATCAGGCCCAGGGCGATGATGCGGTCCATCAGATCCTGATTGCCCGCGACTTCCGGCACCTCGCGAAGAATCGCCTCGAGGCGGTCGATGTTGTTCTGGAATTCTTGCGGCGTGAGGATGTCGACGTCCCAGCCCGTCAGACGGGCGGCGAGACGCACGTTCTGACCTCGCTTGCCGATGGCGAGCGAAAGTTGGTCTTCGTTGACGACGACCGTCGCCCGGCCCAGCTCGAAACAGAGGGATACCTCGGCGACTTCGGCCGGTTTGAGCGCGTTGGCAATGAGAATCTGCGACGACTCGTTCCAACGGACGATGTCGATCTTCTCGCCGCCGAGCTCGTCGACGATGTTGCGGATGCGGCTTCCCCGCACGCCGACGCAGGCACCAACGGCATCGACCTTGGCATCGACTGACGCGACAGCCAGCTTGGTGCGGGCACCGGCTTCGCGAGCCAGAGCGCGGATCTCAATCGTCCGCTCGCCGACTTCGGGCACCTCGCGCTCGAAGAGACGCCGAATGAGCTCCGGGTGCGAACGTGACAAGATGATCTTGACGCTGCTGGGCGTGTCGCGGACTTCGACGATCAGGGCCTGCACCGCGTCGTTCTCGTTGTGGTACTCGCCCGGAATCTGCTCGCTCCGCGGCATAATGCCCTCGACGCGGCCGAGGTTGACGATCATCGTCGGCCCCTCGAACCGGACGACGCTGCCGTTGACGATCGTGCCGACCTTGTCCTTGTACTCTTCGTAGATGCTGCCGCGCTCGTCTTGGCGGAGCAACTGGATCATCACTTGTTTGACCGTCTGGGCCCCAATGCGGCCCATCTTCTCCTGCGTCAGGTGCTCGCCGTTACGCCACATGTTGATGACGCCTGACTCACGATCGACCTGCACCTGGAACTCGGCGACGTCTTCGACCTGATACTGCCGCCGCAGGCCACTGGCGATGGCTTGTTCGATGTCGATGAAGACGGCTTCCTTATCGATGCCCCGATCACGGGCGATGCCTTCGACGATGCGGACGAGTTCTGCGTTCATATGCGGTTGTTCGAGTTGTTCTGCTTGTACGGGTTGTCAAAGCGGCCGCCCGAGTGGGCGGCCGCGTCGAGGTAACGATAGGCCTTCGTGTCAAGCGGGAACACCCGCAGGGGGATCGGCTCGTTAGCGGCTCGCGGCAATCAATGCTCCATCCCGGCATCGGCGGCTGGTCTGCCGCTGATGACGTTGCGAAAAAGCGTTCGGTGGCGACGGATGGCGGCAAGGGTGCTGTAGTTTTCGAGGACCAGCTCTCGGGCCGCAACGGCTTCGCGGTGCCTGCGATCCGGGTCGTCGAGATACTGCCCGAACGCCTCCGCGACGGACTCCGGCGTCTGCGTGACGAAGAGGCCTAACTCACCTGGGCGGATCAGGTCAATCGCGCCGCTGATCTGCGTCGCAATCGTCGGAAGGCCGCTGGCGAGTGCTTCGAGCATCGCGTTCGGAAGCCCTTCCTGAGAACTCGGGAGGCAGAAGAGGTCGCTGCAACGCAGGTGATCCGCGACATCCAGATGAAAACCGGCCCAGACGACGCGATCTGCCACTCCGAGTTCCTTGGCACGTTTGCGCATGTCCGCGACGTAGTCTGCTTCGTGCTCGGGACCAACGAGCAGAACCTGCAGATCCTTCCCCTGAGCCTTGAGTCGTCCCGCGGCCTCAATTAGCAGATCAGGCCGCTTCCGCCGGACCATGCCACCGCAGAGCGTGACGGTCGGCCAATCCTTCAGGTTCAACTGCTCGCGAAGCTGCCGTTTCTGTGCAACGTCCTCGAGCGGGTAGAAGTGGTCGGTATCGGCACCGTCGGGGATGAGGGCGAGGCGATCTTCGTTGAAGCCGTACTCGAGGCACTCCTCCATGATGGAGCGGCTGATGCAGATCATCGCCGCGAGCGTCTTGGCCTTCCTGCGTCGTGAAGCGGCCAGGCGGAGCAATTTGTGACGCAGGACGGGTTTGTCGGCCAGATCCGTACGGTGGGCCGCAAGCTTGATGCACGCCGGCACGCCCAGTCGGGTCGCCTCGAAGGCGGGTGTGATGGTGGACGTGAAACCGTCGACGCCGTGGAAGATGTCGTAGCGACTTGCGTTCTCGCGAAGGAACGACCGGCCACGTCGGACCAGCCGCCATTGGTCCAGGGCCGATCCTGAAGCCGCAAGCTGAACTTGCCGGTCGAACAGCGGCAAATCGGCCTGATTTGCAGAGGCGTGAGCCAGATCGACTTGCACCTCCTTCTCGGCGGAACGCTGCCACTTGGTGTAGAGGCGAAAGGCGCTCGAGCCGGGGCCTCCGTAGTGCAACCCGCTGCCGCCGCGACTCCAGAGGAGCACGCGAATGGTGTCACCTCGGGTTGTCGCAGATTGCTGATCCTCGTCCATGGCCATCACTGCACCATGCCAACCGACACGGCCGCGGGAGTCTCGTACGCGGCGACGGCTTCTGTCGGCTGGTTGAGCGTCAGGTTCGCTCCGGTTTCGCCCGGCTCGAACAGGTGGCTCTTGCCGAGTTCCGGACGTAGCGCCGCGGCCATGCCGCCCTCGATTCCCGACTGGGCCGGGACGCGTGCGACCGGCTTGGGGTGGTACTTCGTGGAAAAGTAGACGTCCATATCGCTGCCGAGCGGTTCGATCACGCCGATCGTGCTGTCGATCGCATCGGGACCGGCGTTGCTGATAGCAAAGTGTTCAGGCCTTACGCCCAGCACCAGGTGCTCGCCGAGCCGACCCTCGGCGGCGTCCGCGATTCGCGGCGGTACGGCTATCCGGAAGCCATCGCCCGGCATGGCCAGGTCGCCATCGAGCAGGTTGGGCCGATCCGGATCGTCCTCGTCGCCGGTTGAGCGAACATTTTCGAGCTTGCCTTCTTCAAAGTAGACGGTGCCCGCTTCCTCGACGCACCGGCCGTGGAAGAAGTTCATGGGCGGCATGCCGATGAAGCCGGCGACGAATCGATTGGCCGGGTTCTGATACATCTTCAGCGGCGACTCGGCCTGCTGGATGAGGCCGTCCTTCATGACGACGATTCGGTCGCCCAGCGTCATCGCCTCTTCCTGGTCGTGCGTGACGTAGATCGTCGTCGTCGCCAGGCGGGCGTGGAGTCGCTTGAGCTCAGCACGCGTCGTCACGCGGAGCTTGGCATCAAGGTTCGACAGCGGCTCGTCGAAGAGGAAGACGCTCGGGTCACGGACAATGGCCCGGCCGACTGCGACACGCTGGCGCTGGCCGCCGGACAGTGCTTTGGGCTTGCGGTCGAGCAGGTGCTCGATATCCAGCACCTTGGCGGCATCGCGAACGCGACGATCGATCTCGAGCTTCGCGAACCGACGCAGCTTCAGGCCAAACGCCATGTTCTTGTACACCGTCATGTGCGGGTACAGGGCGTAGTTCTGGAAGA
>CAYMAS010000020.1:0-8948 GCA_964388485.1 uncultured Tepidisphaerales bacterium
CCAATCCGGAGACGGTCAGCACCGACTACGACACGAGCGACCTGCTCTTCTTCGAGCCGTTGACGCACGAGGACGTGCTCAACATCTGCGAGCGGCTCAACGGCGAGCCGTTCGACCCCAATGTAGGGTGGGCTTCAGCCCACCATTCGGAAGCGGAGGCAGATGGTGGGCTGAAGCCCACCCTACCACAGAGAAGCCTCGTCAAGGGCGTCGTCGTCCAGTTCGGCGGGCAGACGCCGTTGAATCTGGCCAGGGGGCTCGAAGAGGCCGGCGTGCCGATCCTGGGGACGAGCGTCGACGCCATCCATCGTGCCGGCGATCGCGAGCAGTTCCGCGACCTCATCCAACAGCTCGGCCTCAAGCAGCCAGCCAACGGCATCGCACGCAGCATCGAGGAAGCCAAGACCATTGCCGCCGACGTCGGCTATCCCGTGCTTGTCCGCCCCAGCTTCGTCCTCGGCGGCCGGGCGATGGAGATCGTCTACGACGAAGCCGCCCTCGACCGGTACATGACGCACGCCCTCAAAGCCGCAGGCCTGACCGGCATCGCCGACTCGCCGATCCTCGTCGACAAGTTCCTTGACGGGGCGACGGAGGTGGATGTCGATTGCGTGGCGGATTACGGCCGAGAGGAGCGAGGAGCGAGAAGCGAGGAGAGAGGCAGAAGCGTCATCGCCGGCGTGATGGAGCACATCGAGGAGGCTGGCATTCACTCCGGTGACTCGGCGTGCGTGTTGCCGCCGCACTCGTTGTCGGACGACGTCATCGCGGAGCTGAAGCGTCAGACGCACGAGCTCGCCAAAGCGCTCCAGGTTCGCGGCCTGATGAACGTGCAGTACGCGGTCAAGGGCGACGACGTCTACGTCATTGAGGTCAACCCCCGCGCCTCCCGCACCGTGCCGTTCGTCGGCAAGGCGACCGGCGTCAACTGGGCACGCATCGCGGCGAAGGTGATGATGGGCCAGTCGCTTGACGACCTGGGCGTCGAAGAGACGCCGCCGCAGGATCACGTTGCGGTGAAGGAGGCCGTCTTCCCCTTCGCCAAGTTCCCCGGCACCGACATCATCCTCGGCCCGGAGATGAAGTCGACAGGCGAGGTCATGGGCATCGACCGCACCTTCCCGCTCGCCTACGCCAAGGCCGTGCTCGGCGAAGGCTCCAAGCTGCCGGCCGGCGGGACGCTGTTTGTCAGCGTCCGGCCCGACGACCACGACGCCGTCGCCCCCATCGCCAGGAAGTTCGCCGACCTCGGCTTCAAACTCATCGCGACTAAGGGCACGCACGACACCCTCGCCACGCACGGCATCGAAACCACGCTCGTCAGTAAGATCGCCGACCACGTTCGGCCGAACCTGCTCGACTTCATCGCCAACGGCGAGGTGCAGCTCATCGTCAACACGCCGACGCGTAAGGGGGCTGGCACCGACGAAGCCAAGATCCGCGCCGCCGCCTTCCGGGCGCGCGTGCCGATCGTAACAACGCTCACCGCCGCCGACGCCTGGGCGGAAGCCATCGCGGCATTGAAACAGGGCGACTGGGACGTCACGCCGTTGCAGGACTATCACGCGGCGAAGTAGACGACGATCCGCAGCGTCGTGCTGAAGCACGGTCTACTCGATGCCGCCGCGAACGATCTCCGGGACGTTGCGTGTTGCGGTATCAATCCGCGGGACGTCGGCGATCTTCGACTTCGACTCCGTGCCGAGGTCGTGCATTTCACGACATGCCGGAAGCAGTCGCGAGTCGAGGCTACCGATAGCCTTGTTGTAGTTTTGCACGGACGAATCGAGCGACTTGCCGACGTTCGACAGATGGTCGACGAAGACGTTCATGCGGTCGAGCAGGCTGGTGCCGAGGGTTTTGACCTTCTCGATATTCGCCTCGACCTCCGCCTCTCGCCAGCCGGCGGCGATGGTCTTGAGCAGGGCGACCAGCGTCGTCGGCGTAGCGATGATGACATTCTTCTGAAACGCGTCCTCGATGATCGACGGATCCGCCTCGGCCGCGGCGTAGATGAGAGCTTCGCCGGGTAGGAACATCACGACGTACTCCGGCGTGTTGTCGAAGTTGGTCCAATACGACTTGAGCCCGAGCTTGGTCGCATGGCCGCGCACTGCCTTGGCAAAGGCGCGTAAATGCTCCCGCTGCTTCTGCGGGTCTTCGCACTCGGCGGCCTTGAGGAAGTCGTCGGCGGCGTATTTGGAGTCGACGACGATGCTCCGATTCCCGGGAAGGTTCACCACAAGGTCAGGCCGCTGGGCACCGTCCTCGCCCGCTTCGTGCGACTGCTCGGTGAAGGCGAAGTTGTTCGCCATGCCGGCCAGCTCGAGCAGACGTCGCAACGTTAGTTCGCCCCATTGTCCTCGCGTGCCGGGCCGACGCAGGGCGGTGACGAGCTGGTTCGTCTGAGCTCCGAGGACGCGCTGCGTCTCACCGACCTTGCCGAGCTCTTCCTTGACGTCGGCGTACGCCTTGGTCCGCTTCTCTTCGATTTCGCCGAGGTGCTTGCGGTACTGCTCGAGCGCTTCCTTGAGCGGACTGATCTGTGCGTCGATCGCCTTCTGCCGTTTACCCAGATCGCCTTTGGCCTCCGCTTGAATCGCTTCGAATCGTTCCTTGGCAAGTTGCAGGAAGCTGTCGGCGTTCTTCTTGAGGGCCTCGCTGCTGAGATTGGCGAAGGCGTCGCGGAGCTGCTCCTGGCTCTTCTTGAACCGCTCACGCTCCTCCAACAGATCGACGTCGACGGCTGCGAGCCTTGTACGAACTTCGGCGACTTCTGCCATGGATGTCGAGACACGCTCCGCCAAGTCGCGACGCTCGGCATCGACGGCGGTCAGGCGTTCCTGCAATGCCGTCGCCTTCTCGTTCGCCACCGCGGCAGCGCGCTCGGCGGCGTTACCGCGTTGCCTGGCGAGCAGCCAGCCGACGAGTCCGCCCAAGGCCAGTCCGCCCAGCAGTGCGATCGCGATCCAGACGCCGTTCATCCCGACAGTCTACCGAACATGCTGCCGCCGTCACATCCGTGGCGACTTGAAACGCCGCTTCACGGCCGTCGGCAGATCGTCTGCCGCGACGAAGTTGGCACCGTCATCTCGCATCTCGAGCACGCCGAGCTTCACATTGCGGCCTGAATCCCAGACTTCCAGTCCGCTTGGTGACTGCCGAAGCTCAATCGGGTCGCGGTAGTCCAAGGCCACGTCCCGCCGACGCAGAGGCCGCGGCTGCTGGACCTCGCCCTCGACGACCGGCCTCGTCGGGTCGAACTTCTCGAAGCCGGGCCGATCCACCGCACCGGCGTTGAAGCTCTTGATCCGCCTGCCACTACCGGCCACGTACAGCAGATCGGGCCGACCGTCGCCGTCGACGTCCGTCATCGTCATCGACGTGATGCCGGGACCGCCTAGGCCGCTGCCGACCTGCACAACTTCTTCGTCCGTCACCGCAAACGTCTCGAAGGCGAACGGCTCGTCAGGCTCGTCAAGCACCCGGAACGTCTGCACGCCCATCTCGTCGAATACGCCGGCTGGCGTCGTTTCTTCCACCGGCATGAGGAACAACGTCCCGCCGCCTTGATCCCGCACCGCCTCGACCATCTTCGCCCGCGCCTGGTCCACCGTCAGCGGCCTAGGCGCTCGTGGCGGGGCCGGCTCCTTGGCACAGCCGAACGTGAAACCACCGACGATCAAGAGCAACAAAAGTCGAGCACGCATCGCCTCATCGTGCCGCGTCGGCTGCACGCTGACAAGTTCTCCCGGCAGTGCAACACTCGCCTGCGATGCTGCCCGATCCCTTTGCCGTCACGACGCCTGTCATTCTGCCGTCGATCCTCTCGGCCGACTTTCGGCATTTGGGCCGAGACATCGACGCGGTTCGCAACGGTGACGCGTTGCACGTCGACGTCATGGACGGCCACTTCGTCGAGACGATCAGCTTCGGCCCGGTCATCGCCAAAGCCGCCAGAGCTGCGGCACCGGAGGCTTACCTCGACTGTCACCTCATGGTCGCTCAGCCTGAAGAAGTCGCCCCGCAACTCGTCGAAGCCGGCGCCAGTGGCATCACGTTCCACGCCGAACTCGCCGACAACGTGCGGCGGACGCTGAAGGATCTCCGCGACGCTTGTGCTGTGGGCGACGTGACAGTCGGCGTCGCGATCAACCCGATGACGCCGGCCGAGGCGGTGGTGCCGATTCTCGACGAGGTGAAGGTGGTGCTGGTGATGAGCGTCGTGCCGGGAGCGAGCGGGCAGTCGTTCATGCCGGAGGTGCTCAGCAAGTGCGAAGCGATCAAGAAGCGGCTCAGGCCGGAGCAGCGTTTGCAGATCGACGGCGGCATCGGGCCGGACACGATCCGCAGCGCCCGCGATGCCGGCGTCGACTGGTTCGTCGCGGCGAGTGCAATCTACGGCGAGGCGGATCGTTCTCGAGCCATCGCCAAACTGCGGGACACTGCAGATCGTCCAGGCGGAAGCCACGAGTAGAAATCGGTTAGAGCGGCGGCACTTGTGCCGCGTTCTTGACTTGGAAGGAACAACCATCGCTTCTCCACTAGCGATGCGGCACAAGTGCCGCCGCTCCGGGAGACGCACCAGTCAGCAACGTTCACTTTCGGTAGCCGACCCTACAGTTTCGGCCATGACCGATCTCGCGATTGCCGCACCGGGTAAGTCGACCCGCATTCCCGAAGGCCTGTGGCTCGCGTGCAAGGGGTGCGGGGCGATGCTCTACCGCAAGGCGCTCGAGCAGAATCTGCTCGTCTGCAACGAGTGCCACCACCATCACCGCGTGTCGGCTCGCGATCGTGTGAATCAACTGGCTGATCCCGGCACGTTCGAAGAAACCGATGCCGACCTGCAGAGCACGGATCCGCTGGGGTTTGTGGATCGAAAGACGTACGCCGAACGCCTGCAGGCGGAGCGGATGAAGGGCGGACACACGGATGCTCTGGTAAGCGGCCGGGCGTTCGTCAAAGGCCGGCCGACGATCCTGGCGGCGATGGACCCGACATTCATGATGGGCTCGATGGGCAGCGTCGTCGGCGAGAAGCTGACTCGTGCGATCGAGCGGGCGACGGCGGAGAAGCGGCCGATCATCGTCGTCAGTTGCAGCGGCGGGGCACGCATGCAGGAGTCGACCTTGTCGCTCATGCAGATGGCGAAAACGTCGGCGGCCCTGGCGCGGCACGACGATGCGGGCGGATTGTTCGTCAGCGTCTTGTCCGACCCGACAACGGGCGGCGTGACGGCATCATTCGCGATGTTGGGCGACTTCATCCTCGCCGAACCCAATGCCCTCATCGGCTTCGCCGGGCCGCGCGTGATCGAGCAGACGACGAAGCAAAAGCTGCCGCCGGGCTTTCAGCGGAGCGAGTTTCTGCAGACGAAGGGGTTTGTCGACTTCGTCGTCAAGCGGCACGACCTACGCAGCGAGATCGCCCGGCTGATCGACTACTGCTGCGGGTAGAACCTGTCGAGGTGCTTGTAGGGTGGGCTTCAGCCCACCATCCGGTCCGGCAGACGGTGGGCTGAAGCCCACCCTACGAATGGATTACCGTCATCCGAGCGCGATGAACGTGCCGAGCATGAAGATCCAGACGACGTCGAGGAAGTGCCAGTAGAGCGCCGCGTGGCGGACGCCGACGTAGTGCTCGTGGTCGTAATAGCCCTTGTGGCCTTTGAGGGTCACGATCGCCAGATAAATCATGCCGCCCAGGACGTGCAGGGCGTGGATGAGGACGAACACGAAGAGAATCGCGTAAAGCCGGCTGCCACGTTCGGCGGGAAGTAGGTCTCGCGGCGTCAACTCGTCCGCGACGGTTGGATCGCCACCCGTGAATGGTGATGCGGCAGGTGTGGTCGAGACGACGTCGGTATCGCGTGACAAGAGGTCGATCATCGCCGGCGTCTGGACGGCGACGAAGCCGGTCGCGAGAAGGTTGGTGATCCACAGCCATCGGAGGAACGTGCCGATGCGTTCCCGCTTGACCGCCTTGAGCGACTGGTGGATCGCAAAGCTCGCTAGCAGCACGATCGCGGTGCTGGCGATGAGTTTCATGTTGAGCATGTCGCTTCGGAAGTCGCCTAGTGGAGCGACGTCGCGCATCTGCCAGCGGGCGATGACGTAGATCAGCATGCCGCTGGCGAAGACGAGCACCAGGCCCAGCAGGAAGAGCCACATGCCGACGAGCTGCGTCTTGGGCGAGACGACATGCTCACGCCCGTCGGGCACCTGGCGATGCGGGCGGCGGTACGGCAGCACGTCCTCCGGCAAGTCAGTCACAATGCAGGGTACGACAGAATCGCGAGGAGCTTTCGATTCTCCTGTAGGAAGCATCCCGGCCCACCGTGTGAAGATCCGACGCCGCAGATGGTGGGCCGGGGCCCACCCTACGAAGAGGCCTTGTCGCGGATCGTGCGGTAGTGCTCGCGGAACGTTGCCGCCAGTTCGCTGGACATCTCGGCCATGTAGCTCGACACCGCCGCCTCGTTCTCGTCTTCGATTCGCTTGACCTCCGCCCGGATCGCCATGACGTCGCCGTGCTTCACCGGCAGGTCTGCCAGCTCCTCCAGCAGAGCATCGCGACGGGCGGGATCATCGACCGCGAGCACTGCCTCGTAAGCCTTGTCGAGCTCCGTGTTCGACTCGATCCACGCCGCACGCCAAACGGCACGAAGTTGGCTGAAGCCGCTCATCCACGCCCCGCGTTGGTTGAAGCCGCCGACGTCGTCGAACGGATTGTTCTGGTCGGCCCAGTCACTCGTGTCGTCGAAGACGTCTCGGCGGATCGGCGTGCGTCGCAGGGCCCGATCACGGGGCCCGCCAGCGGAACCGGGTTGCTTTTGCCACAAGTGCTGAGCTTCGGGCGTCAGGAGGAACTCGATGAAGCGGGTGGCGTGCTTGAGGTCGTCGCCGGTGGTGCCGTAGCAGACGGCGACGGGATCGGGCGTGATGGCGGTGGCAGCGACGGGCGCGACGTAGCGGATGCGATCGGGGCCGACGGTCTCTTCCTCGACGCGACCGTAAAAGTCGATCGCGGTGCCGGCGGCGGCGTTGGAGTGGCTCACGTCCGCGGGCACGGCTGACGCGCTATCGGTAAAGTACCGCGTGTTGGCGGCGATGAGCAGCAGGTCGCCGTTGCCCTGATCGTACCCGGCGGCGATGGCTTCGTCGTAACCCTCGCTGTCTGCCGTGCCGCCGGCGGCGAAGAAGGCTTCTTCGGCATCGGCCATGGCGCGTTGGACGATCATCATGTACGCCACCGCCGCGCTGCCGCTCTTGGTCGGGTCGGCCAGGACGAGTCGGTCGCGGAGGCCCGGGTCGGTCAGGTCGCTCCAGGTCTCGGGCGGCGTCAGGCCCAGGTCCCCGTAGACGTGCGGGCTGTAGACGATGCCGAAGCTGCTCAGGCAGACGCCCACCCAGTGCATGCCGTCGTCGTCCTGATCGTACAGCCGGACGCCCGCGAGCTTCGGCTCCGGGAACGCGGCCGCCATCAGGTCGTCGTCCAGCTCGATCGCCTGCAGGGCACTGGCACCGTCTTCCAGTTCGCTGTTGAAGATGAAGTCGCCGCCGCCCCAGACGACGTCGTAGGGGGCACTGACATCCTCGATCGGCGGCAAGGTGCCGCCGTTGTTCTTGATCTCGTTGCCGTAGAAGTTCTTGAGGGCTTTGACGATGTCGTTCGTGCCGCCGATGTTGCGGTAGTCGAGGTCGACCCGATAGCCAAACTTTTCGGCGTGCCAGTCACCGAAGGCCCGGGCGAACTCGCGTTTGATGTCCGGGTTGTGCGGCGTCAGGACCGTCAGCCGAGCGGAGGCGGCGTCGGTCTCGACACGGTCCTCCGCCATCGCCAGCCGCATGACGAACGGCAGGAAGAGGACGAGGACGAACCCTATCGGAAAGAGGTATCGAGCCATGTTGAAGCTCCATGCGTTAGCCGACTCGTTCCGGTTCGTCGACCGCTTCTTGGAATCGTGTGACGTTCGTCGCGTCGAAGAAGGTCATGGCACCGGCACGATCCATATGCGCAGCTCGTGAGATGCCTTTGCGGAGCAGCAACGATTCAGGATGATCGACGTTCAGGATGCCGCCGTCTTGGAAGTAGATCCTGAACGGCTGGAAAGGGCGTCGGCGGTAGAACTCGTCTAGACGAAGATCGAATGTCTCGCGTTCCACGGTCTGATCATATTCTGACAGCATGCCCCTAGCGAACCGCGACGCCCTGGTCCGGCTGATCGAGGCCCGGCATCCCGCCATCGCCATCACGACGTCCGAGGAGCTCTACGCCCTCGCCATCGTGCGCGACGCCGCCCTCAACGCTCGTCGCGGCTTCTACCTGTGGGACTGCGTCAACGGCCTGCGCGACGGCCTCATGAAGCACTCGCTCGGCATCGACAACACCAAGGAGCCCGGCGGGGCGTTGGCGTACGTCGAACAGCACCCCAAGGCCGACGACGTCTACTGCTTCAAAGATCTAGGCGACCATCTCGACAAGGACCCCGCCAACCGCCGCCTGCTGCGAGACGTCATCTACCGCCTCGGCGACGGCGGCGGGTCGCTCGTGCTCCTCGGCTACGACGCACCGCCCGACTTCGTCGGCGACCTCGTCACGCAGTACGACCTGGCCTTCCCGAACGAGGAGGAGTTGACGCAGATCGTCCGCGATACCGTCCGCGAGCACCATCGCAATGTTCGACCCGTCGACGCCGAGATCACGCACGGCGACATGCGGAAGATCGTCAGCAACCTGCGAGGCCTGACTCGGCACCAGGCGCGGCAGGCGATTCTCGATGCCGTCTCGGCCGACCAGAAGTTCGACGCGTCGGACATCGAAGACGTTCTGCAGTTCAAGAAACGAGCCTTGTCCGCCGGCGGATTGCTGGAGTTCGTCGAAGCGCCGACCGACCTCGACCAGGTCGGCGGCGGCCAAACGCGGGTCGGCGCCCAGCCCACGGG
>CAYMAS010000020.1:8958-58340 GCA_964388485.1 uncultured Tepidisphaerales bacterium
TGGCTGGGGCACCGCCGCGATGCCGATGGACAGAAGGCCCGCGACTTCGGCATCGAACCCGCACGGGGCCTGTTGCTGCTCGGGGTTCAGGGTGCGGGCAAAAGTCTCGCCAGCAAAGCCGTCGCGACGGCATGGCAGCGGCCATTGCTCAGGCTCGATGTCGGCAGTCTTTACGACCGGTACATCGGCGAGAGCGAGAAGCGGCTTCGCGGAGCTTTGCGGCAGGCGGAGATGATGTCGCCTTGCATTCTGTGGATCGACGAGATCGAAAAAGCCTTCGCCGGTGCCGCATCACAGAGCAACGACGGCGGCCTGAGCCGGCGCATGTTCGGCGCACTGCTCACGTGGATGCAGGAGCACCGCGAGCCGGTTTTTCTCATCGCCACCGCCAACGACGTCCAGGCCCTGCCGCCGGAGTTGCTTCGCAAGGGGCGGTTCGACGAGATCTTCTTCGTCGACCTGCCGAGCGAAGAGGCACGGGAGAAGATCTTCAAGATTCACCTCAAGAAGCGAAAGCGTGATCCGAAGTCGTTCAAGCTCCACGACCTCGTCGCCGCCAGCAACGGCTACAGCGGCGCGGAGATTGAGCAAGCGATTCTGTCTGCATTGCACGAGGCCTTCGCCGACGATCGTGACGTGTCGACGAAGAGCATTCGCGAAGCCCTCGAGGCGAGTCCGCCCCTGAGCGTGACGCGTCGCGAGCAGGTCGACGAGCTTCGGCGATGGGCGAGCGACCGTTGCGTGCCCGCGGATTGACGAAACATCTCGACTCACTGAGGACGCGCCGCTGTGGAGCGGCGGAGCTTGCTCCGCAATCCAGGTGTTGCGGCAGGCACTCCCGCGGAGCAAGCTCCGCCGCTCCGGCAGACCATCAGAAGACGCAACCTTTGCGGGTTGGATGAGTAACGTTCAGCATGAAAGCTGTATCCGCCGTTGTGCTCGTCCTTGCTGCGGTGACCTTTGGGCTCGCCACACTGCCGGGTCAGGCGGCGACGGTCGTGCCGCCGGAGCCCAGCAAGGTCATCAATCCGGCCGAGGGGCAGACGGAGGCTCAGATTGTCCTCGGCGGCGGGTGCTTTTGGTGCACCGAGTTCGGCATGGAGGCGGTCAAGGGCGTGGTCGATGTCGTCAGCGGTTACGCGGGCGGGACGGCCGAGGATGCGAAGTACGAGTTCGTCGCCAACCACAAGACCGACCATGCCGAAGTCATCCGCGTGACCTATGACCCGTCGAAGGTGACGCTCGGCGAGATCTTCCAGGCGTTCTTCCTGATTCATGACCCGACGCAGCTCAACCGCCAGGGGCCGGACGTCGGCAAGCAGTACCGCAGTGCGATCTTCTACGCGAACGACGCCCAGAAGACTGCGGCAGAGTGGTACCTGAAGCGCCTACGCGAGAGCGGGTTGTACGAGGACGACGTCGTCACGACGCTTGAGCCGCTGGACGCGTTCTACGAGGCGGAGGCGTATCACCAGGACTACGTGGTCAACAACCCGCGGAACCCGTACGTCGTCCGCTACGCGATCCCGAAGCCGGCCAAGATCGAGAAGCACCTGCCGGAGCTGCGGGCGCGGATCGATTGAAGCACTTCGTGGCACGGTTTACCCCATCACTTCGCGGCGGCGACGTCGAGGATTTGGGCGTCGTCGTTGCGACGCAGGTCGCCGAGCGTGCGACGGCCGACGGTGGCGTGGATGTCGACGGTGTCGCCGTCGTAGCTCTTGTCGTTGATACGGGCGGAGCGTTCAAGGAACGACAGCAGCTTGCCGTTGCGGACGTCGACGCGGAGCCGGACGTCGCTGCGGGTGCCCTGGACGAGGCGGAAGACCTTTTCGTGCACCGCCTCCAAGCCGCGGCCGGTTTTGGCGCTGATGGCGACGGCGTCGGGTCGCAGGGCGAGCCACTCGTCCACCTGCCGCTCGCCCTCGGGCGTGTCGACCTTGTTGAGCAAGAGGATCTCCGGGTTGTCGCCGGCCCCGATCTCGCCGAGGACGTGGCGGACCGAGTCGTACTGCTGCCGAGCCCTGGGGTGGCCGACGTCGAGGACGTGGAGCAGCACGTCGGCATGCACAGCCTCCTCCAGCGTCGCCTTGAAGCTGGCAACGAGGTTGTGCGGCAAGTCACGGACGAAGCCGACCGTGTCGCTCAGGAGCACGTCCGTCCCACGCTCCAGATGCCATGACCGCGTCTTGGTGTCGAGTGTCGCAAAGAGTTTGTCTTCCGCGAGCGCCCCGGCGGCGGTGAGGGTGTTGAAGAGCGTCGACTTTCCCGCGTTGGTGTAACCGACAAGGCAGGTGGTGAAGTGGCCGTCGTTGCGTTTGGAAACTTCCCGCGCCTTGCGTTCCTGCAGAGCTTGCAGGCCAGCCTTGAGGTCGCTGATGCGGTTGCGGACGAGCCGGCGGTCGATTTCGAGCTGGGTTTCGCCCGGACCACGCGTGCCGACGCCGATGGTGCCGCCGCCGGCGATGCGTTCGAGGTGGCCCCACATCTTCGTGAGACGCGGGTACGTGTATTCCATCTGCGCCAGCTCGACCTGCAACTTGGCCTCGTGGGTCTGGGCGCGGTTGGCGAAGATGTCGAGAATGATCTCGGAGCGATCGAGCACCTTCACGCCGGCGTTGCGGGGCGACTTGAGGTGCTCGTTGATGATCTTTTCGAGCTGGCCGATCTGGCCCGGCGTCAGTTCGTTGTCGAAGGCGATGAAGTCGGCGTCAAAGGCTTTGGCGGCCTGGGCGATCTCGAGGGCCTTGCCGCTGCCGACGTAGGTGCCGGGATCGATCGCCTTGCGGTTCTGGATGATTCGACTGACGGGCGTCGCGCCGGCGGTCTGGCACAGGCTGCCAAGCTCGCCTAGCGGGTCGCGCGGGTCAGCGTTGGAGTCGGGCAGCAAGACGCCGACGAGGACGGCACGTTCTTCGCCAGGCTTGCGGTTCGGTTGTTGGTTGCGATTGAGGTCTTCCAAGAGCGAAGCGACGGTAGCACCGGATAGTCAGGCGGCTCGCAGCACTGCACGCGCGGACTTGATCCGTCCCTCCGTCTGGTAGCGAACGTGCGCGACGAGCAGGCGATGAGCCGCAGACGCGACCCGCGCCTCGACCTCCGGCAACGCCTCGCCCGTCCGTGACAAACGCAGCAGGGCGAGGATCAACTGCAAGCCCTCGGCATCGACCACCTCCGCGTCGCCGGGCACGGCATCGCCGGTGTACAACGCGGCCTGCTCGGGGGAGAACGTCACGACGTCACCTTCTTCCAACGCCAGCCGAGTCGCCGTGCCGTCGGCTGTCCTGCCGAAGTCCGGCAAGAGGCCGACCTGGCGAATGAGGTTCAACACGAACGCCACCGCCACCGCCTCCCGATCGGCGGGCACCGTCAGGCGGTGGAGCATTCGGGTCATGCCGTCGTAGAGCTTGGGATGCGGGTCATGCTGCTCGACAAGGGCTTCGACCATGTCCGCGCAGTAGAGGCCCAACTGCAGCGAGCGCAGATTTCGACGCAAGTCGCGGTGGTCGTCGAGCAGCTTCCACTCAGTCATAACCGACAGCTCGCGATCCTCGACATGGGCGAAGAGCGCGTGGCCGCCGTCGAGCAGGTCGATGCCGCCGTCGAACTTGGTCTTGCCGACCTTCGTGCGTCGGCGGGCGCCTTTGGCGATCATGCGGACGACGCCCAGATCCCGGCACAGGAGCGAGACGATCTGCGACGTCTCGCCGAACGGATAGGCCCGCAAGCAGATGGCATCCTGTCGCGCCAGCGGCATGTTCAGTCTATGGCCGGTGCGGGAACGAAGAATGGACCGGGTGGGATTCGAACCCACGACACTCCGGTTAAAAGCCGGATGCTCTAACCAACTGAGCTACCAGTCCGTCGCCTGAGCCTACGCCCGCTGGCCGCTGCCTCGCCACCCGGCAAACGCCACGAAACTCGCCGCAACCCTTGCAGAGGCGTTTGCGTCCGGTAAATTACCGGAACCGCCCCTGGTCGCTGATGGAGCACGAAGTGACGCGGCAACTGTGCCTTCCGGAGGATTCGCACGATGAACGACACCGCCCCCACCGCCGTCGGCCCCACACCGCCCGACAACCCGTTTGGCGAGGCTTCCCGCAGCGACCGATCAGAACGCGTCGATCGGGCAACAGGGCACCTGCTCCGACGCTGCGAATTCGGCTCCAGACCCGAGCGGCTCGACCAGCTCAAAGCCCTCAAGCCGGCCGAGCGTGTCGAGGAGATCTTCGGCTTCGACCCCAAGTCGGACGTCGGCGGGCTCAACCAGTTCCTCGACAACGCCAAGAGCCTCTTCGACATCCGTCGCAATCCGCCGATGGTCGCCGAATGGTGGTTCCACCGGATGGTCAACACGCCGTTCCCGCTGCAGGAGCGGATCGCCGTTTTCTGGCACGACCACTTCGCCACCAGTGCGTCGAAGGTCGGCCGGAGCGACTGGATGGCCGACCAGATCGAGCTCTTCCGAACCGACGGCCTGGGCAGCTTCCGCGACCTGCTCGTCAAGGTCGGCCGACAGCCTGCGATGCTCCGCTGGCTCGACGGCAACAACAGCCACAAGTCGAATCCGAACGAGAACTACGGCCGCGAGATCCTTGAACTTTTCGCCGTCGGCGTCGGCAACTACACGGAAAAGGACGTCCAGGAATTGGCCCGTGCCTTTACCGGCTGGCAGATCAACGGCAGCAGCAGCCGGTTCCACAAGGAACGGTTCGACGACGGCGATAAGACGCTCTTCGCCGGCAAGCCGTACGAGACCAAGGCCAAGCTCGACAGCGAATCGGCCGTCGATGCGATCCTCAAGCACCCGGAGTCCGCCCGCTTCATCGGCAGGCGACTGTTCCAAACGTTCGTCCATCCCGAGCCGACGCAAGAGCACGTCGACCACGTCGCCGGCCGGCTTCGGCATCACCAGTGGCACGTCGGCAACGTCCTTAAGGAGCTGCTCAAGACCCGCCTGATGCACAGCGACTGGGCCTACCGGTCGAGGATCAAGTCGCCCGTCGAACTGGTCGTCGGCGCCTGCTACGCGACGGGTGCGACGCCGCGGGCTCAGTACCTGCGGGAAGCGTGTGCTCGAATGGGGCAGTCGCTGCTCTATCCGCCCAACGTTGCCGGCTGGGACGGCGGGCAAACGTGGATCAACGCGACCACGGTCATCGAGCGGTTTCGCTTTGGCATGAACCTTGGCCAGCACGGCTTCAACGAGTTCGTCGGCAGTGAGCTGCGGACGTTCCTCACGGAGAACGACATCACGACCGCCACCGGCATCATCGACAAGATGGGCAACCTCATGCTCGACGGCGAGGTCCGGCCCGAGCTTCGGGGCCGTCTGCTCGATTACTTCGCCCGCGACAGCGAAAACAAGCCCACCGACTTCAAGCTCGACGGCCGTGGCTACTCGCACAAAGTCCGAGGCGGCATCCAGATTCTCGCCAGCACCCCGGCGTACCAGCTTGCTTAGCGACACCTGTAGGGTGGGCTTCAGCCCACCATCTGCGTCCGACCCCCTGGCCGGTGGGCTGAAGCCCACCATACTTCAGACCCTGAATCCATGAGCACCAAGAAGCCCGCCACCTCCCGACGCGACTTCCTCAAGGTCGGCCTCGGCGCCCTGCCTGCCATCAGCCTCGGCGGCACCGTGCCGTTGCTGATTCCCAAGCTCGCCTTTGCCGACGGCGACACGCCCGGCACGCCGATTCCCAAGGACAACATCCTCGTCGTCCTCCAGCTCTCGGGCGGCAACGACGGGCTCAATACGCTCGTTCCATACAAGAACGACGTCTACAAGAAGTCCCGGCCGACCGTCGCGTTGACGGACAACCTTCTGAAGCTCGATGACGAGTACGCCCTCAACCCGGGGATGAAGGCGTTCAAAGAGCTGTGGGACGACGGCGAGCTCGCCATCGTGCCCGGCTGTGGCTATCCGCAGCCCAATCGCAGCCACTTCGAATCAATGGGCATCTGGCACGCCGCCGATCCGTCGGGCGGTGAAGGCAGCGGTTGGATCGGGCACTATCTCGACCACGTCATCAAGGGGACGCGCCAGTCGTCCATCGCCAACAACCCGCTGCTGGGCGTGAACATCGGACGCGAGGTTCCCATGGCCCTCGTCTCGCCGACGACCACCGTGCCCAGCGTCGAACGGATCGACGACTTCGGCCTCTCGTTCCAGCGGGGCAGCGAGTACGACAACGATCTGGAGCGGCAGATTCTCGTCGAGCTGCAGAAGATGCAGGGCGAGAACCCGCAGCAGGACTACTTCAGCCGCCAAGCTGCCGACGCCATCATCTCGGCCGACGAGATCAAACGCGTCGCCGGTCGCTACAACGCCGAAGCCAACTACCCCGGCGGCATCGGCCAACGCCTCCGGCTCATCGCCCAGCTCATCAGCGGCAACTTCGGCACCCGCGTCTTCTACGCAGAAACCGGCGGCTACGACACGCACGCCGACCAAACCGGCCAGCACGAGCGTCTCCTCGGCGGCGTCGCGGAATCGATCAAGGCCTTCTACACCGACCTCAAGGCCAAGGGCATTGCCGACAAGGTGACGCTCATGTGCTTCAGCGAGTTCGGCCGTCGCGTCAAGCAGAACGCCAACAACGGCACCGACCACGGCGCCGCCGGCCCGATGTTCGTCGTCGGCCCGAAGGTGCAAGGCGGCTTCCACGCGCCGCACCCGTCGCTGACGGATCTGGATCGCGGCGACCTGAAGCACACGATGGACTTCCGCCGCGTCTACAACGGCCTGCTCCGCGACTGGCTCAACGCCGATCCGAGCGATGTAATCCAAGGCGACTTCGACCCGCTGCCCCTCATCGCCGGCATCGGCATGCCCGCGACCCGGCCGACCACCCAACCCGCCACATAGGGAGGGCCACGGCCAACCATCCGCACTGCAGGCAGCAGCAGTAGTAACCCTCAGATAATTCTCTGTTTTTCCCTTTGGCGACTCGGCTGCTCCCTGCCTGGTTACCCGCGGGACCTGGGTAAGGAGCCCGGCGAGCCAATTCAACTCGCAAAGGGAAACAACACGAACCAGATCTTCGAGCGCCTCGAGCCGCGTCGTCTTCTTACGGGTAGCGTGCCCGCCGTCCCCGGCGGCGACGATCCCGGTTTCGGCGGCGGGGTCCAAGGCTTCATCTACGGCGGCGACAAGGGCGACCTCGCCATCAAGGGAGCGGACCACCCGCTGTGGATGGACGACTATCCGGACACGAACCCGACCGACGAGGAGCTGGTGGGCTGGATGCACAGCCCGTGGTTCAGAATCGACGTTGTGGATGATCAGGAGCCCGAGTACGAGGAGGAGTATGTTTCGCATGAGGAATTCGACCCAGCGACCGGCGTTCACGAAACCTGGGTCACCCGCGAGTTCGCGCCGCGGATCGAAACGAAAGAGATTGAAGTCGAGACAACGTCGCAGTACTTCGGCTTTGCGATGGTCCCGGTCGGCATCGCCGACGGGACCAAGCCGTTCTACACGCCCTGGGAGGAGGTCAACCGGCCGGTGAAGGAGGGGCCCTCGCATGAGGCGGTTACGAACAACAAGTATGTCGCAGCTGGGCAGGATGCCTGGTTCATCAAGGGCTGGGAACAGATGGGCGATCCGTTCGAGGCTGTGTCGGGGTCCTATGGCTTGCCCGCGAAGTACAGTCAATCAATCAGCAAGACGGAGGGGACCAGCTGGGGTGGAGGCATCGGCTTCGGGATCGACATTGCACCGTTCGGCATCGGTGGAGAGATCAACGGAAACGCGTTCAAGTCTTGGGAGGAATCAATCACAGGCACCACGGCCGTCGAGGATGAGAAGGTCGCCGAAGATACGCGGTACTACATCGCAGCCTTCATGGAGAAGCAGACCATGGCCATTTATGAACCCGAGCTGATCAACGGGGTCAAGCTCCACGACACGATCGCGTACTTCGAGATCGGCTACACCGGCAATTGGGCTCCCGCCTGGGTCGACAAGTCGGAGCGGAAGATCCTCGACCCGGACCACCCCGATGCCGAGGGCTTGTTGACGGTTGCACCTCCCCGCCCGCAGATCTCGACGGCGGCCGAGAAGACCCACTACACCCAATCCTTCGTGCCCGACGCGGATGGACCAACTCCGTGGATCGTCTTCAACGCACAAGAAGTTATTGATGATCAAGATGATCTCAGCCTCTTCGATGACCACCTTCCGTTTTGATTCATGTATACCACGTGATTGACATACTAATTATATCGCAGCATCAATCGTACCAATAGGTCAGGAGTTTAGTGATCATGAACGTGACGTTTCGTATCCTGGTGCTGTTAGTCGCTTGCCTGATGGTGTTGGGCTTCACGTGGTACGTTCAGCTCTTCCCTGGCTATCCCATACAGGGCATGCTCAGCATCGAGCAGAAGGATCGCGTGCGTGACGGCGGTTCGGCTTGGCGGGCGTGGCGCTCTCAGTACTACGGTACTGGAGGAGCGCCACGCCTTCTCGAGTCGACGGACCGCTTGGAGTACCGCCTTCACTTCGCTGTGGCTGTAGCGGTGGAGCGCCTCCCGGACCTTCGGACGGACAGGGTCTATTCCCAGGCTCCGCACGTTAAATATCCCGAGCCGCTGGAGCGGGACCTGCCGCTGAAGCTTGGGTCCGTCGAGAAACAGTGGGGCTTGTGGAATCGCAACGAAGCCGATCGATGGCGGGAGGATCTCGACCCGAAGGAGATCGAGTTCACCCCGGTCCGGGAGGAGTACTGGAACCTGCACGCGACGCGGCTGCTGCTGTACCTGTCGCTCGTCGCCGGGCTCCTCGTCGCGGCCGTCCCGCCGCTGCGGCGGGCGGTGTTCTGGTGGGCGATCCTGCCTTGGCGGCTGATAACGCAACACGCAGATACAAGACGCCGCGGTTTCCTGTTAGTCATGAATGCATCGAATGAAACGACCGCCGGATAGTCGCTCGCCGACGGCCATCGGCTGTATTGAGGCAGAGCTGGCCGATACGAATTGGATAATTCCGGGGCTGGTACGATACGGATCATTCTTCGCGGCCTTCCCACTTAGGCCTGGCCGTCGAGCGATACCGCTTGAGCGGCGGCGTGAATTCATGCCGGACGACCCCCCGCTGACGGTCTAGAAACGGAATCATCATCTCTTGATCGAGACGAACCCCATCACGATCGGGTGGCTTGCGGTCCTGCTCTCACCCTCGCTTTGAGTGCCCGGCTGAGGGCGAGGGAGCCGAGGGCGAGGAGGCTAAGCAGTGTCCGGTGCCACGAGCGATCAGACAACTGTCCTGACCTTTGGCGTCTGTCTACTCCGCCGCTTCCAGGGCTGGCGTCGTTTCGAGGGACGGATGTTCCTTCAGCGTCCGCTTCGGTTCGTACCACCGCTTGGCGTAGTTGTGCAGCGACTCCCGCAGTGACTCCGGCGGTTCGGCGAGAGGCTGGCAGTACGGGACGCCGAGCGTGAGCAGCGAGCGTTCGAGAATCCGGGCCGAGGTACCGCCGGCGACTTGGCCGCCGTGGTAGCCGAGGTCTTTACGAGGTTCGTCAACCGTCACCGCCAGGACGAGTCGCGGGTTCTCAAAAGGCCCACCGCCGACGAAGCTGGCGAAGTACTTCTCCTCGCTCTGTCGGCCACCTTCGGATTGGTGAGCCGTGCCGGTCTTGCCGAAGAGGTTGTAGAGGTCGCTGCGGGCGTGCCGGGCGGTGCCACGGACGAAAACATCCGCCATGATGCGACGCATGAGGTCGGCATTCTTCTGACTCAACGCCCGCTCGCCCACCTGTCGCGGCGTCGGCTCGATCGTGCCGTCATGACCGACAGTGCCCGCCACGAGTCGCAGCGGCAACAGGTCGCCGCCGTTCGCTAGCGCACCAATCGCCCGAGCCAGCTGCGCCGGCGTCGCCATCATCGCGTAGCCGAAGGCCATGCTGCTCTGCGTGTACTTGTCGGGCGGGTTCTGGTAGAGGAGCCCGCCGTGCTCGCCGTCGAGGCCGACGTTCGTCCTTTCGCCGAAGCCGAACCGCTCGTACGCCTCGACCACCGCGTCGTACGTCATCCGACCCGACGTCTTGGCCATGCCGATGTTGGAGCTCTTGACGACGACGTCCCAACTGTTGAGCTGTTCGTAGCCGTAGTCGTCGGTCACGCGTCGGCCGACGGGCAGGCGCGTGGTCTTGCCGGTCGTCAGAACCTCGCCGGGCGACGTGACGTCCGCTTCGAACATCTGGGCCATGAGGAACGGCTTGACGACGGAGCCGGGCTCGTACGGATCGACGATCGCCCGATTGCGGCGGTACTCGACCGGGAAGTCGCCGGGAAACTGCGGGTCGTAGACCGGCACGTTCGCCCAGGCGAGGACGTCACCCGTGTGCGGATCGATCAGGACGCAACTGCCGCCGACGGCGTCGAAGGCCTCGACGGTTGCGGCGAGTTCTTCTTCGACGATCTGCTGGAGACGGGCATCGATCGTGAGGATGACGCCTTGGCCGTGCTGAGGTGCCCGGACGCCGGCGGCAGGCGCGGCGATGGCGCGGCGTCGCTTGTCGCGGATAGTGACGACCTTGCCGTTCTCGCCGGAAAGCACCGCGTTCTTGCGACGTTCGATGCCTTCGAGTCCGTCGCCATCTCGGCCGACGGTGCCGATGACGTGCGCCGCGAGCGAGGCCATCGTGTACGTCCGCTGCGGCTGCGGCTCGGTGGCGACGCCCCGCAAGCCCAGGTCGCGGCTGTAGGCGACGACGTCGGCCGCTTCGGCGGCGGAGAGCTGACGACGCAACGGCACGTAACGCTTGTTCGGCTGACCCGTGACACGCAAGGCAACGCGATCCGCATCGGCAGAGACGCGAGCGGCCAACGCGTCGACGGCGTCATCGAGTTCGACCATCGATCGATTCGTCTTGAGAAACTCGTCGTGGAGAAATTTGGGATCGACGAAGACGTTCCGCTCCAGCGTCGTTCCCGCCAGCAGCAGGCCGTTGCGGTCGAAGATGCTGCCGCGACGAGCGGCAAGGCCGGAGACGCTCTGGTGCTGTCGGTCGACGCGATCACCCTTGGCTTGGGCGAAGGTCGTCTGCAGGTATGCGACGCGGCCGACGAGCGCCAGCAGAGCGACACAGGCGCAGGCGACGACGAATGTCATCCGCCCGCTGCGGATGGTCGGCGGGGCGTTGTCGGGCGAAGCGTCCATGCCAGTGTCGTCCGATAAAGCCGGACGTCCTGTGCATCGGCATGCTCATGCCGTTGGCATGATCTACTCGATCTCGTTCTGCAGGTTCCGCAGGGTCGGGGCGTCGTCCTCGACCGGATCGGTCGAGAAGCAGCCGGCGAACCAGAGCAACGACATGACCGCCAGCAGGCCTGCGAGCGTGGCCATCAGCAGCGGCGCTGAGTAGCCGCTGGCATCGCGAACGGTTGGCAGGGCGTCGACGTCCGGCTCGGCCGACATGCGGCTGGAGCGTTCCAGGTCGCGATCGCCGAGCTTGCCGGTGGTCGTGGAGAGGCGATCGTTGCTGCGACTGACGGTGCCGGTGGTGCCGCTGGGATCGTCGACGACTGCCTTGGCCACACCCAGTCCCGCAGCCGTCACCCGCTTCGGACCGGCCGGATCGACGGCGTCGCCACGTTCCCGCCGCACCCCCGAGGCGTCTTCGTCATCGAAGGCGGCTCCGTCCTTCTTGAGCGGGATGTCGTTGCCATCATCGAACCCGCCAGGCGGGGGAACGGGCTTGACGGTGTTGCGCATAAGAAGACGTTACAGTCGATTAGTCGTGGTGCCAGCGGAGCAATACCTTGCCGCCCTTGCCGCGACGCATGACGTCGAAGCCCTGCTCGAACTCGGTGTAGTGGTAGCTGCCGGTGATGACTGGCGAGACGTCGAGCCCGCCCTGGAGCATGGCGGTCATCTTGTACCACGTCTCGTACATCTCGCGGCCGTAGATGCCCTGGAGCGTGAGCATGTTGAAGACGATCGTGTTCCAGTCCACGCCGTTGTTCCCGCCTGGGATGCCGAGCATGGCGATCTTGCCGCCGTGGGCCATGTTGGCGATGGCGTCGTCGAGTGCCTTAGGGCTGCCGGACATTTCGCAGCAGACGTCGAAGCCCTCGGTCATGCCCAGTTCCTTCTGCACGTTGGTCAAAGTTTCGCTCCGCACATCGACGACGCGGTCCGCTCCCATTTGCTTCGCCAAGGCGAGTCGCTCCGGATTCAAATCGGTCACGACCACGTGCCGGGCTCCCGCGAACTGACACACTGCCGCCGCCATGCAACCGATGGGGCCGGCCCCGGTGATGAGCACGTCCTCGCCGAGCACGTCGAAGTGCAAAGCCGTGTGCACTGCGTTGCCGAGCGGATCGAAGATGGCGGCGACGTCCCGGTCGATGTCGTCGGCGTGGTGCCAGACGTTCGTCATCGGCAGGCTGACGTATTCCGCGAATGCCCCGGGCCGGTTGACGCCGACGCCTTTCGTGAACGCACACAGGTGACGCCTCCCCGCCAAACAATTTCGGCATCGCCCGCATACCACGTGTCCCTCGCCGCCGACGACCATGCCGGGCGAGAAGTCCGCAACGTTGCTTCCGACCTGCACGATCTCGCCGACGAACTCGTGCCCCACAACCATCGGCACGGGGATGGTCTTCTGGGCCCAGTCGTCCCAGTTCCAGATGTGCACGTCCGTCCCGCAAATGCCGGTGCGGTCGACGCGAATGAGGACGTCGTTGATGCCGACCGTCGGCACCGGCACTTCCCGCAACCAAAGCCCCTCGGCGGCTTCGGCTTTGACCAGGGCCTGCATCGTGTCCGGTGCCTGCGACATGGCAGACGGTAGGTTCAGCACGATCTACAAGGCCCGGATGAGCGCGGCCTCGGCAGGTCGTCCATAGGGAAAAACGGCTTGACGCACTCGTGTCGCCTGAGAACATCCTGCCATGCGACGCCTTCCGCTTCTCGCCCTGACGGGATTTGCTTCGATCTCTTTCATGTCCGGATCTGCTGCGGCTCAGATCGTGTACGAGCCGGTCTTCACGACGCGTGGCACGACGAGCAACGAACGGCTCGGCGGTGTCGTCGGACCGGCGGGTGATGTCGATGGCGACGGGGTGCCTGATCTTCTAATCTCCGCACGTTCAGGAACTGCCGATACCGGCTTCTTCGGTCGCGTCGAGATTCGGTCCGGAAGCGACTTCGGCCTGATTCGAACCCTGGAAACTGGTGAAGAGGACGATGCCTTCGGCAACAGCGTGGATGGTCTGGGAGATCTCGATGGCGATGGCCGCAGCGACATCATCGTCGGTGCGTTCCTCGATGACTCCAATGGGTTCGACAGTGGCCGGGCGTACGTCTTTTCCGGGGCAACGGGATCGACGCTGTACGACGATGACGGGGTTCAATCGCTGGGGCAACGCGGCTTCAGCGTGAGCGGGCTGGGCGACCTCGATGGCGATGGCGTGACTGACTATGGCGTCGGTGCTCCAACGGAAGGCGACTTCTTCACCAGATCCGGACGGGTCGTCGTCCGATCCGGCGCGACGGGCGAGATGCTGTACACCCTCGAGGGAACGGACGGAGCCTCCTTCTTCGGCGGAGCCATCGCGAGGATCACCGATGTCGATCAGGACGAAGTGCCTGATGTTCTGGTCGGGGCTTGGAATGCTGACACCGACACCTCTAACTCCGGAAGCGTCAGCCTCTTTTCCGGGGCCACCGGGACCGAAATCTTTCGACTCGACGGCGACATTGAAGACGGCGGGTTCGGCAGAAGCGTGGCGAGCTTCGGCGATCTCGACGGCGACGGGTTGAGCGACATAGCGGTCGGTTCCAGCTCCAACCAGGTAGAGGTCTTCTCCGGTGCAACGGGAGCACCGCTGCTCACCCTGGTCGGCGAAGCGCCGGATGACCGCTTCGGCAGAAACGTCAGCAGTGTCGGCGACTTGAACGGGGACGGCATTGCGGATCTGCTGATTGGTGCTTCAGGCGCGAACGCCGCGTTCGCGTACAGCGGAGCCGACGGAGCCCTCATCACGACCTTCGAAGGTGACGAGGCAGGTGACCGGTTCGGCATCGCCTTGACAGGCATCGGCGACATCAACGGTGACGGCTTGGACGAGGTGCTCATCGGTGCCCGAGGCACTGACGATCGCGGCTACGCGAGGCTCTTCCAAAGCCGTGTCATCCCGGAGCCCGCCGCCGTCCTGCCCGGTGTACTTGTCGGGTGGATGCTGCTCCGTCGACGTGTCAGTTGACGACCGCGATCTCGCTGTTGGCACCGACCTGATCGAATCGCACCTCGACGCGCCGGCTCACGCCCGGCTGCGGCATCGTGACGCCGTACAAGACGTCCGCCGCCTTCATCGTCGGTTTGGAGTGGGTCACGATGATGAACTGCGTCTCGCCGATGAAGTCGTCGAGCAGCGAGCAGAACCGCTTCGTGTTCGCTTCGTCGAGGGCGGCGTCGACTTCGTCGAGCATGCAGAAAGGCCCCGGCCGGCTGCGGAAGAGGCTCATGAGTAGCGCGACGCTGATCATCGACTTCTCGCCGCCGCTGAGCTGGCTCATCGTCACCGGCTTCTTGCCCGGCGGCCTCGCAACGACTTCCACGCCCGGCGGCTCGGCGCTGTCCTCAATCTCTCGCAACGACAGCTCCGCCTTGCCGCCGCCGAAGAGGCGACGGAACAGGCCGTTGAATTCTTCGCGAACCTTCTCGAACGTCGCCGTGAACCGTTCGTCGCGTTCGTGGTCGAGCTCCTCGATCATTCGACGCAAGTCGGCGACGGCGGTGCGGACGTCCCTTGCCTCGCGCTCGATCTCTTCGCGTCGCTCCTCGAGGGCTTCAAGCTCCTCGGCCGCCTTCGGATTGACGCCGCCGAGCCGCGAAAGCCGGCCCTGCAGGTCGGCCAGCTCCGCCTCGCTCGCCTTCTCGTCGACGAGCAGATCGTCGCCCTGCGTCTGGAGGTCCGGGATATTGAGCTGCATCTCGTCCCGGCAACGCATCACGTGCGTCTCGAGCCGAATGCTGGCGGCGGTGGCGTCGCGTTCGACCTCCGACAACTCGGCCCGCTTCGTCGCGACGTCTCGGTCGGCCGACTGATGTCGCTCATGCGCGGCCAGACGCTGCTGCTTGGCGTCGGCGGCTTGTTGAGTCGCTTCCTGCAGGTCACCCGATGCGTCGGCACGAGCTTCGGTCGCGGCAAGGGCTTGATCGGCTTGGGCGACTTCGTTGTCGAGCCGATCTACAAGGCCGCCTAGCTCCATGACAGCCTGAGCTGCCGCGTCGGCACGGGCGGCAGTCGTGAGACGACGTTCACGCGACTGCTCGGCGGCGGTGAGCAGGGCATGGAGATGAGCCTCGGCCCTAGCGTGCTGGAGCCGGCCATCGGAGGCAGCGGTCGACGCCTCGGACAGCTGCCGATCGGCGTCGGCGACCTTTCGACTCAACGCGTCGACGACTTCGTCGGCAGCGGCCTGCTCGCGTGTCGATTCCGCGACCGTCGCCCTCGCGATGGCTTGACCGTCCGCAAGTTCGTCACGCTCGTGGCGGAGTCGTTCGAGCCGCTGCTTTGTATTGGCCGCCTCGGACACCACGCGGTCCCGTTCCCGTTGTCGGGTGTCGGCGTCGCGTTCGGCATCGCGGAGGTGCGTGGCCGCTTCGGTCGCGGTGGCTCCAGCATTGGCGAGTAAGGTCGCGGCTTCGTCCTGCTGCTCGCGGGCCGCTTCGAGTCGACGCGTCGCGTCATCGAGTTGGGCCTGATTCGCCCGAACGTCGGCTTCGACTCCATCGAGCTCGGCACGACGCGACAGCGTGGTCCGCAAGGTCGGGCCGACCCGGAGCGTGCCGTCCGGCCAAAGCACCCGACCGTCACGGGTGGCGAGCGAGTGGGTCGCACTTGCTTCGCGGGGAAGCTCGTCGACCAGCAGAACATCGCAGAGCAGGGCGTCGACGAGCCCTTCCGTCGACGACCGCACCACCGCGACCGCTGCGGTCGCACCTTCGGAACATTGAGTCGTCCATCCGCGGCTCGAGGAACATGACGTTCGCGGGAGAAGGCGGACTGCTTCCTTGAGGTCGGTCGTCCACGTCAGGTCCATCGGACGCGTCTGGACCACCACGTCCGTCAACCGATCTGCCAAAGCGGCTTCGACCGCGGTGGACCATTCGACGGGCACGTCGAGCAGGCTGGAGACGGTGCCGACGATGTCGACGTGCTGCCGAGTCGTCGCCAAACCGCTGCCGGCTTCAGCTTCTGCGGCGACGTCTTTGGCCAAGGCGTCGCGATGGGCTCCGAGGGCGGCGCGTCGCTCGCGAAGCTCATTCACCTCGCGACGTGCGTCGGCGACCCCCGCTTCGATCTCAGCTAGACGCCTGGCCGCTTCGTCTGACCGCTCGCGAGCTTGCGTCGCCTCGGCTCGGAGCTTTTCGACGTCGTCGTCCGCCTGTTCGCCCAGATCCGCTACGGCGGCTTCGGTGACACGAGCGGCTTGCTCTACCTGCTGCAGCTGATCCTCAATCGACGACAGCCGCACCGCCGCGGCGTCGGCGTCGCGTTCGGCCCGCATCAACCGTGTCGATGCCGCTGCCTGTGCTGCCGATTGCTCGCTCAAACGCTTGCGAACCACGTCGCTCGCCTGACGCTTCTCGCTCACCACGGCCGCCGCATCGGCCCGTTTCCGCTCAGCCGCCTCGACAGCAAGCCGCGCCTCGTCTTCGCCGGGCACCGTGTCATCCGTCGGCAGGGCAGCGAGTTCTTCCGCGAGTCGATCGCGCTCGGCGGCCGCAGCGTCGAGCCGCACCACGGCATCGGCGTGCCGCTCCTTGGCCAACTCGGCGGCGTCCTTAGCCCGCGACAGCTCCGTATGCCGACGCAGCTGCTCCATCTCGATATCCCGCCGACGCGACTCGGCCGCTTCGGCCTGCGCGGTCGCGGCCTCGGCCTCGGCGGCGACGTGCCTCGCGTGAGCCTCGGCCTGCTCCAGCGCCTCCGTCGCCTCGCGACGCTTCGCCTCGGCCGCTTCGGACGAGGCGGCGAACATCCGATATCGATGCCGCGCCAGCCGCAGCCGCACGTCGGCGACGCGTTCGGTCAGCTCCGCATAGGTCCGAGCCCGACCGGCCGCCTGTCGTGTGGCCCGCAGCTGCCGCTCGACTTCCGCCGTCACGTCGTCCAGCCGACGCAAGTTCTCCATCGTCCGCTCGAGACGGCGGTCCGCCTCGCGACGCTGCCCGCGGAACCTGCCGACGCCCGCCGCTTCCTCGAACAGCAGCCGACGTTCGGCCGGATCGGCTTCGAGCATTCGCGCGACCCGGCCCTGCTCGATGACGCAGTAGCTGCCGCCGCCGACGCCGGTGTCGACCAGCAGGTCGCGTACGTCCTTGAGTCGGCTGCGTCGGCCGGCGATCTTGTAGTGGCTCGTGCCGTCGCGAAGCAGGACGCGGCTGACACTGACGGTGTCGAGATCGATCGCCAACGGCCGCTCGCCGTCGGCGGGTCGTGGGTTATCGAACGTCAGCGTGACCTCGGCACTGTTGGCGGCGGGGCGGGCGTCGGAGCCGTTGAAGATGACATCCTGCATCGACCCGCCACGCAGTGTCTTGGCCGATTGCTCGCCGAGGACCCACTTGACCGCGTCAACGACGTTGCTCTTGCCGCAGCCGTTGGGCCCGACGATGCCGGTGACGGGGCGATCGAAGGTGAAGTCCGTGGCGTCGGCGAAGCTCTTGAAGCCGCTGACGCTGAGCTTCGACAGCCGCAATTGACCGACGGTCTGGACACGTTCGAGAATGGGCGGCTCCGCCAACGTCATCGGTCGAGCCCAACATACGTAGATCTGAGAGAATTTGCTCGACCTGGGTCATGTGACACCAGCCGAGGATTCATGGTCCGCGGCTCCCGAAGATGAGGAGAGGCGATCACTCCGACCGTGCCGTCTGCGGGCGGGCGAGGCCGGGGACGATGGGGGCGACGTCGCGTCTCCGTTCAAGCCACGGATCTTCGAGTCGCACGACGGCCGTCTCTTCGCCTTCAAGTCCGGCGACGATGAATTGCTCATCGCCGAGCATCTTGAGGACCGCGACGACGTCGCCGTAGCTCAAATTGATGGCTTTTCTGCCACCAGGCCTTTCGCCGCCGAGGCGGAGCAGGACGTCGCTCAAGAGCGGCATGACTTCGGCCTCGGTAAAGCCGCCGGGGCGAGAGTCGTTGTCGGCCGGGGCGTTCTCGCGTTGGAACAAGGTGACGAGGTCGTCTTCGCTCTGGCGGGCGATGCTCAGGCGTCGATCGAAAGCGAAGGCCAGCATCGGCGCATCGAGCCGGGGCACCCGCGGCAGCGACCGGATGCCGCCAATGACGGCGATGGTCGGCCGGCCGCTGCGGGTCGCGTAGATGATCGGCCTGCCGTCGCCGGGCGTCAGGTGGAGGACGAAGTTGTCGTTGACGAATTGCTCCTCGATGCCGGTCCGGCCGAAGCCGAGCTGCGTGAGCGACTTGTACGCGGCAATGCGGACCTGATCATTGCCGGCTTGGCTGGCGTTGAGGAGGTTCCGGCAGGTGCGACGAACGGCCACGGTCGACGACAACTCGCCGAACGTGCGGGCGGCCTGAACGTTGAACGGGTTCGTCGCATCACCGGCAATCTGCGCCAGGACCTGGATGGCACCCGAGTGCTTGAGTTGTGCCGCGGCTCGGGCGGCCTGAAACTGAACGCCCGGATCCTCGTCCAGCAACAACTGCGACAGCGATGGTAACGCGCCGGGACCCAGACCCTGCCACGCGAGGCCGATGCTGTCGAGCGCTTCGGGATCGCCCGCGGCATCACGGGCGGCTTGCGTCAGCACCTCGACCTGCCGCTCGACGAACGGGGCGTCGTTGCGGAGATACAGGTGCGTCGCGACGCCGAGAAAGTGCTGCCACGCATCGCCGCCGCGGTTGGCCCACTCGCGGCTTCGCGGCAAGCGAAGCTCGATGAGGGCCTCGTCCCGTGCCCGCGCCACGCCGCCGACACGCTCGAAGTGAAAATTGATCCGCTCCTCGATCACTCGGGCCATCCGCGGATCGGGCGAGCGGAGCCGCAGGATGATCGGCCGGTCGACTTGCGAAACCCCGCCGTGCGGAATCACAGCCCGCCGCAGGTCCGCGACGGCGTTCGGCTGACCGGCGACTTCATCGGGACCGAGCAGCGTCGGCACCGGATTGAGCATCAAAGGCCCGCGGGCGGTGCCGACCTGGTTGACCTGCTCGCCCGGGTTGCGGGCGTCGATCTGGCCCTGGTAAAGCTCCGTCAGCCACAGCTTGCCGCGGGCGAGGCTGGGCGTTGTGTTGGACTCCAGTGCGGTGACGGCGACGTCGATGCGTTGCCCTTTGCGAGCGGCTGGCGGGATATAGCCCTCGACGCGGACGACGGTCGTCCGCGGATCGCTCAAGAGGGCGGTCGGCGTGAGTTGGCCTAGTTGGCCTCCGGTGCGCGGTGACGCGATGCCCAAACGTGCGGCGTTGGACAGGATGCGTTCACGAATCGACCGCGGGATGCCATCGTCGCGGCCGGTGTTCTCGAGGTTGACGACGACGCCGTAGCCGCTGATGACCTGCGGCGTGGTGCCGAAGACGGTGACGTATTCGAGCAGCGTGCCCTGCAAGTGCTCCGGCAACTCGGCCGGGGGCATGACGTCGTACCGCGCCTCGGGCAGCGGGGCGTCGACGCGACGCTGGCAGCCCCAGCCGACGATCGTCGCGGCCAGACTCAGGCTCAGTAACAGCGTCACCGGTCGCGTCAGTCGCATGAAGTCTCCGCAGCAGGATGGAGGAACAGATCCGGCGTCGTAGGCCGTCAGGTCAGGCGTTGGAAGCCATCTTGCCGCCCACGAAGCCGACGATCAGGCCGATGATCGGCAGACCCACGAGGACGCCCATGGTCGTGCCGAGGTTGATGCCTTCGGGCGTCGTGAGGAACGCCAGCGGACCGGGATCGGCACCGAGGACGCTGAGCGTCAAGGCCATCAGGCCGATCAGCACGGCCGCGGCCGCACCGCCGGCGAGGCCGCCGAAGATGGGGGCGGTCGGGTCGGCGACTTCGTAGGTGGTGCCGACCGGACGCGTGCCGATCGGAGCGGCGGAGGTGTCGATGCCGACCTCTTCCGTACCCGCCACCGTGCCGCCGGCGACGGAGGATTCGGGCATAATCTCGTCGAACGTTTCGGCACCGAAGCTGGTGTCGTCCGGCTCCTGCGTCAAATCGAGCAGGCCCGAGCCGCTGCCGATGCCTTCGAGGGCAACCTGATCGCCGCTGCCGCCGATGTCGGTCTGGGCACTGGGATCGACTTCGTCGTCCTCGAAGATCGTGATGCCGCTCTGGCTCGCGCCGGCGGCCGTGCCGCCCATGGCGTCCATGCCCACGCCGGTGTCGATGACGGCGAACTCGCCCGTCTCATCGCCCGCCATGAGCGGAGCCCCGCTGCTGCCGGGGACGCGGCTCTGGCCCGACGACGAACTGCCGGCGGCACTGTCGGTGCTGGAATCGGCCAATCCGAGGCCGCCCATCGACTCGCCGACGGAGACGTCGCTGGAGGTCGAGTCGTCCAGCGAGATGCCCATCGAGTCGCCCGCGCCGACGGAGTCGGTGCTGGAGTCGGCCAGGCCGATCGGTCCGCCGCTGTCGGCCGCGGACAACCCGCCGGCGCCTTCGCCTTGGAGCTTTTCGATCTGCGAGCCCTTGTACATCAGGTTCGGCCCGTCGCGGTACTCGGTGAGCCGGCCGTCATCGACGAGGCCCTTGATGCCGTCGTCGTCGGTCTGCAGAGCTTCCTGGGCTTCTTCGTGGGTGTAGAACGCCTTGGCCATAGTGGAGCGGGTCGAAGGTTGCGTCGGGTTGATGGCCGGCGACGGCGTCGCTCGGCAGGCGGCTATAGGCAGCCGCAGGTGGCTGATAGGCAGCCGAAGGTGGCCTGAATGGCCTAGGTGGGGTTCCAAATGGTCGCAGAATCGTTCATGACTGTCAAAGCCTCAGACGGCTCGGGCGATGCGTGACCACCTTATTGGCCGTCGGGATGGTCATTCGCCGTCGAGTTCGTCCGGCACCGGCATGCCGCGGCGTCGCTGACGCTCCTGACGGGCTTCGCGTTCGAGCTCCACGAGCCGCTCGATCTCCGCGGGCGGCGGGAACGTGTTGAAATCGGTGATCGATCGATCCGCCCCAACGTCCCGCGCCGCCAGGAACTGCAGCCGGTTGCCGCCCGCGTCATAGCGATAGACCATCATCGTGCCGCGGTCCGTATCGAGCAGGTAGACGCCCCAGGCATTCGTCGCCAACTGCCCCGGCATCAGATAAACGCCGCCCCCTCCGGCCACCGCGGGAAACTGCGCCGACGCCGCCGGCAGGAACGGCGCAGGCCGCATCGCGATGTACGTCAACGCTGCACCCAATGCTCCGGCCAGCAGCAACGTCGGCCCGTTCGCGATGATTCGCCTCATCGTCAACGCTACGCGTCGCCCGTCGACGGCAACGGCGGGGGCCCGGCGATGTCGTGGCAGTCCATCGACAAGAGCTTTTGCCCCCGCGACTCCGGCGGCAGTCGCAACGCCCGCAGGATCCGCCGCCGAAGCTTGCGACGCGTGCGGGTGATCTCCGTCTTGGAGCCGTTGTCGAGCGTCACATAGCCGCCGGCCTTGGTCCGATGGCCGCCGCCTTCGCCAAAATCAGCCATGGCCTTGCGGAGCACTTCGCCCGCCGAGAGATCCAAGCTGCCGGCGCGGAGGCTCACGACGAGTCGTTCGTGATGACCCTTGCCGTCGTCGCCGTACAGGCCGGTAACGCAGGCGTAGTCGGCTCCGTCGAACCGCAGCAAGAAGTCCGCCATGACCGCCGGCTTCTCGAGGTAGCGAATCTCGCCGAGGTGAGCAAAGAGCACGCGGTCGTACACCTTCGCCGCCGACAACGCGCGGGCGTAGCTGACGAAGTAGTGCCTCGGCAACTCGACGTGCCGCATCTTGTAAAGCAGCCGAGTGTCTGCAGCGACCGTCAATGTGGAGAGAGCCGAATTGTCCAAATCACTCGGCTGCCCCGCGGCACCGGCAAGGTCGCTCTCGATCGCGTACAGCATCGTTGCCGCCAACGCCGGGCTCGGGTCGACGTCGAGTTCCATGAAGTAGCCGAAGACGATGCTGGTGGTCGACCCGACGTCGGTACGAATGTCGACGAACGGTGCCCGCGGCTTGCGACCACGGGCCCGGTGGTGGTCGACAATGACGTCCGCCGACTGGCTGGCCGACAAGGGGCACCCCGGAAACGACGGCTGGACGTCGACGAGGACGATGGCATCGAACGCTGAATCGGAATCCCAGGGCGAAAGCTGCAGATCTGCGTGGGCGGCGAACGACGCGTTGAGCCCGTCCGCCGCGTTGCCGGCCATGGCCACCGTGATCTGTGGCGGTGCGTCGCTGTAAGGCAGCCGCTGCTCCAACAGGTGCCGCAACGCCGCCGCGGCCCCGAGGGCGTCAGGATCCGGATTCGCATGGCCGGTGATCAGGATGCGACGCTTGTTGGCCAGAGCGGCCAACAGTGCCTCAGCAGTCGGCCGACCGGCCTGACCTTTGGCCGTCTGCTTGGCCGACTCTTCGACGGCGTCGACGAGGTTGTCCACGAAGTCCGCCAAGACCAGACGCTAGAACCGCGACCGCCGCAGCGTCCCGAAAAGGTTCAGGCTCAACATCAAGAAGGTTCAAGCTCTGGCACGAAGAAGTGCGAGCTATAAGGTGACATGCCTGAATCCACGGAACAGCCCGCTCCCAAACTCGACAGCCGAGGCCTGCCGCCGGGCTACGACTTTGATGAGACGATGGAGGTGACGCCCCGCGACTATGCCGCCACGCGAGGCGGTCCGGACGAGCCGTTACTGATCGACTGTCGCACGGTCGAAGAACGACAAGAGCGTGTTATTGAACCCTCGACGTTCATACCTTTACAAGAACTGAACACGAAGTACCAGGAGCAGCTTTCGGGCGAAGACCCTGATCGTCCCGTTGTCGTTTACTGCCGGTCCGGCCGACGTTCCTTGACAGCCGCCAACTTTCTCCGCTCGCGGGGCCATCGTTTTGTCCACAGCATGGCCGGCGGGATTCTGCTTTGGGAAGCCGATCCGGAAGTCGAGTGATCCATAGCGCTACCTCGCGCAACTGAGCTTTGACGAATAGGGCGGCGACTGCCAGTAGCAGTCGCCGCCTTCGCTCTTGAGCTACGGGCGCTCTGGTCGCCTGGTCCCGGCTATCTCCAGAAGGCGGAAGGTCGAACAACAAGCGAGCGAGAACTGTCGAAGCTCCTCTACCGGCCGAGCTTGTACTTGCCGCGGCTCTCCTGCTTGAAGCGCGGCTCCTTGATCAGCGTCTGGTTGACGATCCCGCGGAAGTTGGCGCTGGAGCTCTGGTAGCCGCTCTCTTCGACGGCCTCAGCGATTTCGCCGATCTTCATAGCTTTGCCGTTCTTCTTCAAAACCTCTGCGATGGCTTCAGGAAGCGACTTGTCGTTCCGCGGCCGCGACCCGACGCCTCCCGCACCTTTGCCTTCATCGAAGGCCTGCAGCTGGCGATCAAGGCGATCCAACTGACCTTGAAGCTTCTTTCGCTCCTTGACGAGCTTGCCACGTTCCGCTTTTTGTTCGCGGATCATGGCTTGAAGATCGGCGATCGAAGGCTGAGATTTGGGACGTCCGCGAGGCATAGTGGGATGATGAGGTAGGGGGAAGGTGAGCCGAAACCGGATGATGAAGTCGTTCTTTTGACAATCCGGCCGAACAACGCCCACCCCGGCGGCCGCAGTGTAGGCAGCCTTTCTCCACTTGGTATACAAAAGCACTCGCTCGCAACAGTCCCTCCATAAGGTGATCGTAGTGCCAGGCGTTACGCGACTTGCTCCCTCTCCGACCGGCGCTCTGCACCTGGGGAACGCCCGGACGTTCCTGATCAACTGGGCCGTCGCGCGACAGATGCATCTACGATTGCTGCTGCGAATTGATGATCTCGACGGGCCTCGCATCAAGCCCGGCGCGAGCGACGCGGTGAGACGAGACTTGCACTGGCTCGGCATCGAATGGGACGAGGAAGTTTCGCCCCAAACGGCACGCGTCGATTACTATGAAGCGGCGTTGCAACGGCTTTGCGACGGCGGCTACTGCTTTGACTGTGCTTGCTCCAGAAGCCAAGTCATCGAGAATTCGTCGGGCCAGTCCGACGACGGAGCCTGGATCTATGGCGGGCCCTGCGAGAGGCAGCCGCTGACAGCGGTCAAGCGATCTACGCGTCTTCGTGTCGGCGGCGATGTTCAGCTGTATCACTGGTCCGGCGACGAATCTAAGCAACCCGTTCATCGGCTCGGTGCCTTTCCGATCCATCAGGTGTCGACCGGCGTCTCTTATCAACTCGCTTCAGCCGTCGATGATCTTTCTCATCGCGTGACGCACATCGTTCGCGGCGAGGATCTGTTCGAAAGCTCAGTCCGCCAGACCTATCTGCGACAACTGCTCGCGGCGGAGGCGGAGCCGATTCGGCATCTGCACTTGCCGCTCGTGGTCGGCACCGATAATCGGAAGCTGGCGAAGCGACACGGCGACACGCGGGTGGCGACGTGTCGGCAGCAGGGGTGGTCGGCGGGGCGGGTGCGGTCGCTCGTCGGCCAGTGGAGCGGCATCGAGCATGACGGCGATGAGCTGTCTGCCGACGATTGGCTTGATCGCTTCCGCCTCGACCGCGTGCCGAGGAGCAGCATCATCTTCAATCCGGCAGCGGTCGAGTTGTCGTAGTCTCGCTCGTGCGGTCGATTGAGACGTGGCATCAACGCATTATCAGCGGCGAGGCCAAAGGCCCGGGTGCCGCGGGCGTTCGCGGCGTGCTGCGGGCCGGAAGCGTCGGTTATCGCATCGCCATCGACCAAATCAATCACCGTTATGACCGCCGCGGAGGGCAAAAGCTGACGAGACCGACTGTTTCCGTCGGGAATTTGACCGCCGGCGGGACCGGAAAAACGCCCACCGTTGCTTGGCTCGCCGATGCGTTGCGGACCCGCGGCCGGCGTCCGGCGATCCTCAGCCGCGGCCACGGCAGCCGACCCGGGGAACTCGGCGACGAGCTGACGCTCCTGACGGAGCTGCTGGGTCCCGATGTGCCCGTTGCAGCCGACCCTGACCGCGTCGCCGGGGCGGCCCAAATGCTTGCCCAGGAACCGGCTACGGACCTCTTCCTTCTCGATGACGGCTTCCAGCACCGGAAGGTGGCGCGGAACTTCGATCTGGTGCTCGTCGATGTCAGCAACCCATTCGGCTACAACCACTTGCTGCCGCGAGGGCTGCTGCGGGAACCCCAGGCGTCGCTTCGGCGTGCGGATGCTATTTTGTTGACACGAAGCGACTTAGGCGACTGTCAAGCGGTGGAGCATGAAGTGCGGCGGTGGGCGGACGTGCCGGTCTTCCGCAGCTGGTTCCGCGTTCAGGCCGCCGAAGCTGTTGGCCGCAAAGCAGTTGTAGCTTGCGGGATCGGCAACCCGAGCGCTTTCGCCGCCAACCTGGCTTCGAGCGGGGTTCTGCTGGAGGAGGTGATGGCGTTTCCGGACCACCACGCGTTTGATGTCGACGATGCTAAGTCAATAGCGACCAACAGGCCGGAGCACGGCGTTGTCATCGTGACGGGCAAAGACTGGGTCAAGCTGAGGTCGCTCTGGCCGAGCGACGTGCCGATCGTCGTTGCCGGCCAACGACTTGAGATTCAGGAAGCGGACAATCTGCTCGATCTCGTTTCCCGCGCCGCGAGTCTGCCGAACACGATGTAAAGCAGGAGGCCGCAGGTGGTTACGCCGATCGACACCCACATGCTGTAGGTCAGGTCGCCTGCTAATCGTGTGTTGACGCGGAGCATCTCCAAAGCGAAGCGACCGGGGCCGTAGCAGAGCAGCATCAGCGCGAAGACCTTCCCTGGAGCGGGAAGCATTGCCAGGAACGCAAGACACAAGCCCATAATTAGCAACGCGTTGAGGACGCTGTAAAGTTGCGTCGGGTGGACCGGCAGCGATTGCTGAGCCGCCGCCAGATCTTGAATCGCCTCTGGCTGCTCCCGCAATGTATCGGTGCTCATCGGCCGCCGGATCAGCTCTCCAGGTTCTTGCCCGGGAACGAGTTGCACGAGTTCGTCCGGAACCTGCACCAGACCCTCATCGACATGATAATCGTAAGGCGGGCTGTCGTACGGAAACGTGATGGACCACGCAACCTGTTGTGGCTCACAGGTTTGGCCCCAGCAGCATCCGTTGAGCAAACACCCGACCCGCCCGAAAGCGAGCCCGAGCATCAGGCACGGAGCAACAATGTCCATGCCCCGGCGGATCGGGATTTTCTTCAGCTTGCCGAAGGCGATCGCGAAGGCCGTCGCGACGATGAACCCACCGTAAAAGGTTAGCCCGCCGGAGCTTATGTTGATCGCTGCAATGAAGTTGTCCCAGGCCGAACGCTGGTCGCTCGTATAGACGTCGAGGTTCTCCAAGACGTGGCTGATGCGAGCTCCGACCACGCCGCTGACCATGGCGATGATGCCGAGGGTGACGAAGTCGTCGCCCTTAAGTTCAAATCGGTTAGCAAGATAGCGTGCGAGCTCAACAGCGGTCCAGACGCCAAGGACGAGCATCAGGCCGTACCCGAAGACCGGCAGGTCGAGGATCGGGATGCGGAACAGCTCGCGGAGCACGACTGGATGCTACGACAGCTCGACGTTGTCGATCAGCCGGACTCCGCCGACGCGAACCGCTGCGAGCAGCCGCGCCGGCCTTTGGTCCGACGGCCGGAGGGTCTGCGGATCGACCACGGTAACGTAATCAATTGCCGGGAAATGGCTTGCAAGTCGCTCCGTGACACGATCAGCAGTCGTCTTCGTGTCGGTCGCTGCGCTGAGCAGGATCTCCGACAGCCGAGCGGCTGTGTCGCGATCTTCAGCCGAGAGCCGCCGATTCCGGCTGCTCATTGCCAAACCGTCCGGCTCCCGCACGATCGGGCCGCGGACAATTTCGATTGGCAGATCCAGTCCCCGCACCATCTCCTCGATGATTCGTAGCTGCTGGTAATCCTTTTCACCAAAGACACTTAGGTGCGGCTGTATCACGTTGAAGAGCTTCATCACAACTCGACAAACGCCGATAAAGTGGCCCGGCCGTTCTGCGCCCTCCAGGAGACTCGTCAGCGTTGGCACGTCGACTGTAACTGGTAACTCATCAACGGGATAAAGCTCTTCCGCCTCCGGCAGCCACACGATATCTGCTCCCGCGGCGTCGAGCAGCTCCAGATCCTGCTCCACCGTCTTCGGATAAGCCGCCAGATCTGCCGGATCATCGAACTGGGCAGGGTTGATAAAGATCGTAGCGACAACGTGTTGCGCCCGTTCTTTCGCCAGCCGGACGAGCGACAGGTGGCCTTCGTGCAACGCTCCCATGGTCGGCACGAGCCCGATTGAACCCGTCAACGAGTGGCGGAGCGACCGCATTGGGTTAATCTGGCGGAGCACCTGCATCTAGAGACCCTACTGCCGTGATCTCGCGGCCGCGGCCACGCTTTTCAAGCTCTTTTTTCAGATCCTCGACCGTTCGCCGAAGGTCCGGCACCTGCCACGCAGGCGCAATCTCGGCGAGTGGCCAGAGGACGAAGGGGCGATCAGCGAGCCTCGGGTGTGGCAGCGTAAAGCATTCGTCAGCAACGACCTCCTGCTCCACGCCAAGCAGATCGAGGTCGATGACGCGTGGGGCATTGACGACCCCGGCTGGGCGTCGGCGACCTAGTCGGCGTTCAAGATTGAGCAGCTGATCGAGCAACCGTCGCGGCGGTAACGTCGTTGTAAGTTCTGCTGCCGCATTGAGATACGGCGGCGAGTCCGGAGGCGACTGGGCGGCGGCGGAGGCGTAGAGGTGACTCAAGCGGACGACGCGGGTGCTCGGCATCTGGTGCATCAATTTCGCGGCCGAAGCGAGGCTGGTCCGTCGGTCGCCGAGGTTGGAGCCGAGGCTGACATAAGCGACGGCCACGCGGGAGTTTAGCGGCTTCGAGAGACGCGGGTCTCGTGCAGCAGGACGCCGTCGCGGCGGTAGAAGCGGGTTCGGTAGCTGTAGCCATCTCCAGGCCGGACAACGAGTTGCGGCAGCTCGCCACGAATATCGACCTGTAGCCGCATCCGATCCGACCCCATCAAGCGGCCTCGGCCGTCGCGGAAGTAGACCATCGGGTCCGGGCTGCTCTGACGAGCCACGCCGGCCTGTTCGCGGAAGAGCTGGAGCTGGTTGAACTGAATGACCCGCCGCAGGTGGTCAATTGACTCGAACCGCTGGCCTCGCTCGGCGAGGTGGATGATCATCCGGCTGATGATGTCCTGCTTGTCGAGCTGGTCGCTGACGCTGGTGGGCTCCAGCTGTAAGATGAAGCTGGTAAAGTGCTTCTGGAAGCCCTCGTAGTTCGACCCGAAGCGAGCCCGCCACGCCGGCCCGCTCGGGCGGCCGGTGGCGACGTCGCGGAGGAACGCATTGAACCGCTCGCGATACAGCGGCGTGCCGTCTCGGCCCTGTGCGTAGACGAGAAAGTGCGTCATGGCCCACGTCTGGACGTAGAGCGTTCTGCCCATCGTCTCGTTCTCGAGGGAGCGGAACCACTCGCGGCTCTGCATCTCGATTACCCGCTCGAACGGCACCAGCCCGTTGGTGCGGGCGGCGGTTTGCACGAGTTTCAAGGGAACTTCGGGGACTTCGCCCATCAGCATCTGCTGATCGACCCGCACCGCAAATTCGAAGAGCTGGGCGATACCTTCGTTGACCCAGACCGGCAGCCCCGGGCCGATTGATTCGTAGGCCCACTGGTGAAAGGCTTCGTGGCGGATCGTCCGCTTGAGGGCGTCGCGACCTGCTTCGGAGTAGAAGGCTGTCAACAACTTACGCCGGCTGTCGTAGAGGCCGGCCGTGTGGTGGCCGAGGTGACCGTTGAAGCGGATGTAGTCGTCGCGGTGTCGGTAGAGGCGGACGTCGTACTGCCGGGGCTTGCGGTGGGAGACGACCAGGGCGTTCATCCGCGTCCGGTAGGCCGCGCTGAGCCATTCCAGCTCGTCTGCCAGCTCCTTGATGAAGCGGGGGTTAAGGTCGCTGTAGATGCGGTAGTGCTCACTGACGACCGGCGGGCGGAGGTCGGTCGGATCGGTGCTAGGGGCTTCGGCCTGAGCCGGCCTGGTGGCGAGGGCGAAGCCGAGGATGGCGGTGGCGAAGAGGCACTGCCCGAATCGTCCCCAGGCGTAGCGTGCCACGGTCGCGAAGGCCGCTACTGTCGCCGCCCACTTCGACCCGTCGAGTGCCGCCACTTCCACCTGTTCCTTATCGGTCCCCGTCCCGAGCCCGCTTGATCCCGAGACCATGCCTGACGAACCGGCCGCCGCTGAAGTTTCCATGAGCGAGTACGAGGCCGAGCGTCGTAAGAAGCGGGACGAGCTGCGCGAGGCGGGCTTGTACGTGTATGGACGGCGGACGGAAGACATCTTGCCTGTTAACGCGTTACCTTCCGCCGGCGAAGGCGATGAAGGCCCGGAGGTTAAGGTTGCCGGCCGGATCGTGCTCAAGCGCGACATGGGCAAGCTCTCCTTTCTTACGATTCGCGACAGCACCGGCGACGTGCAGATCGGTTTGCAGAAAAACCGCCTTTCCGAAGACGGCTGGCTTGTCCGCAACGCCCTCGACCTCGGCGACCTGATCGTCGCCGAGGGCAAGCTGGGCGTGACAAAGACCGGCCAGCCAACGGTTTGGGCCGAGTCGGTCAGCATGGCGGCCAAGAGCCTCGTCGTCCCGCCGGACAAGCACAAGGGGCTCGAGGACCAGGAGCTTCGGTACCGCCAGCGCTACGTCGATCTTTGGGCCAATCCGGAGTCGATGGAGGTGATGCAGAAGCGTTTCGCGATCATTGACGCGATGCGGAAGTATTTGCGGGACAAGGGGTTCATGGAGGTCGAGACGCCGATGCTCCAGCCGATTCACGGCGGCGCCGCAGCCAGGCCGTTCGAGACGCACCACAACGCCTACGACATCCCGCTCTACTTGCGGATCGCCCCGGAGCTGTATCTCAAGCGGCTGCTGGTCGGCGGCATGCCGAAGGTCTTCGAGATCAACCGCAACTTCCGCAACGAGGGCGTCAGCCCGCGGCACAACCCCGAGTTCACCATGCTCGAGGCCTACGAGGCCTACGGCAACTGGGAAACGATGGCCCAGCTGGTGGAGGACATGATCTGCACGGTGGCGATGGAGGTGCTGGGGACGACGGTCATCACCATCGGCGAGAAGGAAGTCGACCTCGGCAAGCGACCGTGGCGTCGGGTTTCTCTTGTGGAACTCGTCGAAGAAGCGTCTGGCTGGGACTACGACCACACGGTGGAGGAGCGATCACTTTTGCAGGACTGGGAGCGGGATCAAATGATCCTGCACCTTGCAAAGCGTTCAGGACGTGAGCCGCGATGGGATGATGTAACCCAACATGTAGAGTCAGATGAGCGGCGCAGCGAGATCCGGAATTGCTTGGCGGAGTTTTATGAGGCGTCAGCTTATTGGCAAACGTGCCTTGAGCTACGCTCTTGGGTTGAAGCGGCTGCACTCAGAGCCATGCAGCAGGTCCATCAAGTGGTCGAGGAAACGCTCGGTACTTTCGAGGTCAAGGATTGGGAGCAGGCACGGGATTCGGTTCAGGAGGAGCAGACCGAAGTCCGAGCACTTGCGCGACAGGCACATTCTGATCTAGTCCGTTTTGAAAGCGAGCTGGGCGAGTTCAGCAAACACCTACAGGCCGCGCGAGAGATTGTAACGAGTGTCACGGCCCCTTCTCTCGCCGGGCAACTTGTCCAGATTTACGAGAAGGTTGTAGAGCCGACGTTGATCGAACCGACATTCGTGACTCGCGTTCCATCATCCATCATCCCCCTCGCCCGCCCGTGCGAGGACGATCCGTACTTCGCCGACGTCTACGAGCTGGTCATCGGCGGGCAGGAGATTTCGCCGGGGTACACGGAGCTCAACGACCCCGACGTGCAGGCCCAACTCTTTGCCGATCAAGCCGTTGAAGACGAGGGCGAGCGGCAGAAGGTCGACCACGACTTCCTCCACGCCCTCAAGGTCGGCATGCCCCCGGCTGGCGGCATGGGGCTCGGCGTCGATCGGCTGGTGATGCTGTTGCTGGGGCAGCCGTCGATCCGGGACGTGCTGGCGTTCCCGCTCATGAAACCGCAGTCGTAGGGTGGGCTTCAGCCCACCATCCGGCACCTCTTCCGCGCCCATGGTGGGCACAAGCCCACCCTACACAACCGTGTACATTCCGCTGCTCATCTCGAAATACCTCGCCAAGCGGCGGATCGCTTGGGTGAGCCTCATCGCGGTCATGCTCTGTACGGCCCTCGTGCTCGTGGTCATCAGCGTCATGAGCGGATGGATCGACATGTTCCGCGGCACCTTCAAAGGGCTCAGCGGCGACGTGGTGGTGCGGACACAGGGGCTGGCGGGATTTCCGTACTACGAGGAGATGATCGACGAGCTGGAGGCGATGCCGGAGGTGGAGGCGGCGGTGCCGACGTTGGAGGCGTTTGGGTTGGTGAGCGTCAACAACCAGTTCCAGGAGGCGGTACGGGTGATCGGGCTGCCGGCGGAGCGGATCGGGCTGGTGAATGAGTGGCCCGAGTCGCTGTATCTGCAGGATCCCGAGACGTCGCCGGACGAGCCGATGGCGGCTTGGCGGACGCGGGTCGAGGAGCTCGTGGACGCCGACATCGAGACGGGACTGCTCGAGCCAAGCGAGCGCGAGGCAGCCATCGCGAACCTGATGGACCCGGTCGCGGCGTGGGTGGAGGAGGGGGCGAAGGTGCCGTCATTCGATTTGCCGTGGCCTGAGCAGCTGTATCGCGAGGCGGTATCGACGCGACGGGGCGGGCGTGGGCCGGATGCGGCGATGTATCCCGGCGTCATCGTCGGCACGCGGGTCGTCGGCATCGCGAGGAACGGCGACCGGTGGCGGGGCTTGAGCCCGATGAACGCACCAATCCTGATCAAGTTTCTCCTGCTCGCCCCCGATGCCGACGGCGGCAGCGTCGACATCGAGCGGCAGAAGGCGGAGTTCAGCGCGTGGATCGTCGACAATTCCCGCACCGGTGTCTTCGAAGCGGACGAAGGGACGATTTATGCAGACTTCCACACGCTCCAGGAACAGCTGCGGCTGGGGGAGGGCGTGGTCTATCCGGACGGCATCGACGAGACGACCGGCGAGCCTCTGGGCGAGCCCGTCGCGACGCCGGCACGGGCGACGAAGCTGCAAGTCGCGGTTGACGACGAAGCGGACCTGCTGGCAGTGCGGGATGCGGTGGAGCAGACGATTTACGAGGTGCTGGCGCGATACGAAGGCGGGCAGCGCGAGTTTGCGATGATGAGCATCGACACGTGGGACCGTCAGCCGTCCGTGGCGCGGTTCCTGGCGGCGGTGGAGCGGGAGCGGGTGCTCATTGTGACGCTGTTCGGCTTCATCAGCATCGTGGCGGTCTTCCTGATTCTGTGCATCTTCTACATGATCGTGAAGGAGAAGACGCGGGACATCGGCATTCTCAAGAGCGTCGGTGCCACCAGTACGGGCATCGCGAGCATCTTTCTCGGGTATGGCTTGGTCATCGGCATCGTCGGCGGAGCATTGGGCGTGCTGGCAGGGGGACTGATCGTGTGGAACATCAATGAGATCCACGACCTGCTGGGCAAGTATCTGGCGGTCGAGGTTTGGAACGCGGAGACGTACATGTTTGACAAGATTCCTAACACGCTCCGGCCGATCGAGGCGGGCAGCATCTTCCTGGCGGCGGTCGTCAGCAGCGTCATCGGCGCGACGGTGCCGGCGTTGCTCGCCGCGTGGCAGCGGCCTGTCGAGTCATTGAGGTTTGAATGATCCTTCAGTCCATTAACCTGAGAAAGTCGTTCAAGATGGGTGCGGAGACGGTGACCGTGCTCGACGACACCAATCTTACTGTCGACACCGGCGAGTTCGTGGCGATCGAAGGCCGAAGTGGCGAAGGTAAGTCGACGTTGCTGCACTTGCTGGGAGCGCTCGATACGCCGGATGAGGGCCACATCGTTTACGCCGATCGTGATCTGCAGGCGATCGGCGAGACGGAGCGGGCGAAGGTTCGCAACGCTGACTTCGGCTTCGTTTTTCAGTTCTACCACCTCCTGCCGGAGCTGAACGTGTTGGAGAACACGCTTTTGGCAGCAAGCGTCGGGCGGTCGATGTTCGGAACGCATCGTCGTGAGATGAAGGAGCGGGCTCGTGAGCTGCTCGATGCCTTCGGCATGAGCGACCGCCTCCGCCATCGCCCCAACCAGCTGTCCGGCGGCGAGCGTCAACGCGTCGCCATCGCTCGTGCCCTGATGAATCGACCCAAGATCCTGTTCGCCGACGAGCCGACTGGCAACCTCGACGCCACCACCGGCCGGCAGATCATGGACGTCATCGCGGCGCTGCATCGTGACGACGGGCAGACGATCGTCATGGTCACGCACGACCACCGGCTCGCCGAGACCGCAGATCGGGCCTTGCTTCTTCGCGAAGGTCGGCTGGTGCCGGCGAGCGACCGAAACCGACCTCAAAACCGGTCTTAGCGAGACTTCTTCACCTGGCTGTAGCCGGTGCTGACAGGAGATGAACGACGTTGTCGACGTAGGCTTTGCTCATGGCCCGCGACGAGAAGATCTGGATCGACGGCAACGTAGTCGATCAAGGTGAGGCGAAGATCAGCGTCTTCGATCACGGCCTGCTCTACGGCGATGGTGTGTTTGAAGGCATCCGGGCCTACGGCGGAAAGATCTTCGAGGAAGAAGCGCACCTTGCCCGGCTTTTCGAGTCGGCACGGAGTCTCCGGCTGGACGTGCCTTACTCGGCCGAGGAGTTGTCGAAGGTCATGGTCGACCTGATGAAGACCAACGGCCTTTCAGATGCGTACCTCCGACTCGTCGTCACCCGCGGCGTCGGCGACCTAGGGCTTGATCCGAGGAAGTGCCCCAAGCCCAGCGTCTTCTGCATCGCCAGCACGATCACGCTCTATCCGCAGGAGATGTACGAGAAGGGCATGAAGGTCATCGTGGCCAGCCACTGCAAGAATCACCCCAACGCCACGCCGCCACGCGTCAAGAGCCTCAATTACCTCAACAGCGTCCTGGGCAAGATCGAGGCGAATGACGCGGGCTGCCCGGAGGCGATCATGCTCAATCACCTCGGTTTCGTCGCCGAGTGCACGGCAGACAACGTGTTTCTCGTCAAGGACGGCACCGTCCTGACGCCGCCGACGGAGGCGGGGATTCTGAAGGGCGTGACTCGCGACGTCGTCATGCGGCTGTGCGGCGAGCACGACGTTCCGGTGAGGGAGGCGAACCTGGTCCGGCACGACCTCTATGTCGCCGACGAGTGCTTCCTGACGGGCACCGCTGCCGAGGTGATCGGTGTGACGAGCATCGACGGCCGGACGATCGGCACGGGCGAGCCGGGGCCGGTGACGCGGCGGCTCAAAGAGGCGTTCCACGCCTACGCGCGGCGGTCGAGTAGTTGACAATCCCCCCTGACGCACTAGAACGGGGGCTTGTCCGGTCGCCCGAGCCCATCCGGGGAAGGTCGAGGCGACGTCATCACGTACCACAGCAGAAAGAACACACCATGAGCCTGAGCGATTCGTACGACAAGCTGCGCGAACTCGTCACCGAAGCCGAAGACGACGTCAAGAAGACGGTCGGCGGCAACAAGGCGGCGGGCACACGCGTCCGTAAGCGTCTGCAGGAGATCAAGAACCAGGCGCACGCGATGCGAGCCGAAGTGCTCGAAGCGCGGACCGACGAGTAACTCGGGTTCGTCAGCGATCTGTCGCCCGCCAGTTCGTGGCTTATTCTGCCACGAACCGGCGGGCGTTGGTCTATATTCGCCGCCCCTCTTCGCTCACCCTCTGCCGAAACGACTTTCTGAATGCCCCCGGCCCTGCTCTTCGACATCTCCGGCGTCGACCTCGACGCGACGCTTCACGACATCGAAGCCATTCGCAGGTACAACCCGCAGCGGGGTGACATGGAACACCTCGACGCGATCGTCTGGTCCGACGAGGGCAACATCATCGGTCGAAAGCACGTGACGGCTGACGAATTTTGGGTCGAAGGCCACATTCCGGGTCGGCCGATTCTGCCGGGCGTCATCATGCTCGAAGCCGCGGCACAAGCCAGCAGCTTCCTGACTGCCACCTACGTCGGCTGGGACGGCTTCATCGGTTTCGGCGGCTTGGAGAACGTCAAGTTCCGCGCCGCCGTCGAGCCGGGGCAGACGCTCTACATCCTCTGCTCGCTCTGGGAAAAACGACATCGCCGCATCCGTGCCGGTGTTCAAGGCCTCGTCAACGGCAACATTGTCTTCGAAGCGACGATCATCGGCACGCGAATGTGATCAGCCGGCTAGTTCCTCTAGGAACTCGGCCAAACCGTCGTCCACGTGGCTGGCAATGATGCGGTCGGCTAGCTCTTTTACCGGTTGCCGGGCGTTGCCCATCGCCACGCCGAGGCCGGCGTGCTGGATCATGTGAACGTCGTTCATGTCGTCGCCGATGGCAATGGTCTTCGACGGATTGATTCCCTTCATCTCCGCGACGCGGGCAATGGCCGTCCACTTCGTCACGCCTTTGGCGAACGACTCGAGCAGCCGCGCTCCGAGGTTCGCCAGGTCGATTTGATATGCAAACAGCTCATCGTGCTCGTTAAGCCGACGCTCGGCCTCCATGGTCAGGTCATTGGGCCCGAGGGTGGTGATGCGAAGCGTCGCGTCGTGGTCGACGTTCGCCAGATCGTCGACCGGCCGGACGAGCACACCGTGCATCTCGTGCCAAAGTCTGACTCGCGGATCGACTTCGCCCGGGCCGTGGATGAAGTCGACGCCGCTGAGGTCGCGGTCCTGCAAGACCATCGGCATCAGCCCGATGTCGGTCATCATCGACAGTGCCTCCCGCGCCGGCTCCGCGGGCATCAGGCGGCGATCTAGCGTCCGCCCCGTCTCGAGGTCCAGCGTAATTGCACCGCCGACGAACACGGCCGTCGCGTGATGCTCCACCTGCTCCAGCACAGGCAGTGATTCCCAACGACTTCTTCCGGTCGCGAACACCACCTCGTGCCCGGCCTCGACCACCCGATGGACTGCGTCGCGGGTCCGCTCGCTGACGACGCCGTCCGGGTTGAGGAGCGTCCCGTCGAAGTCGATCGCGATGAGGTGCCGGTCGGTGGGGGACATCGCGGGCAGGGTAGCGCGGTGGCTTCGTCTGGTTCGGACCAGTGGACACAGTCGTGCGACGCCCGGACGCTCAACCGTGTCGCACCGTCACGACGCCCTTGGTTCCCCCACGCACGGCAAAATCACCTTCGACCACCAGTTTCTGTGGCGACAGCGACGCCTTCAGGTCATCGAAGATCTGGTTCGTCACGGCCTCGTAGAACATGCCCTTGTCCCGGAACGCCAAAAAGTAGAGCTTGAGCGACTTCATCTCGACGCAGACGTCGCCCGGCGTGTAGGTGATCGTGAACGTCGCAAAGTCCGGCTGCCCCGTCACCGGGCAGATGCTCGTGAACTCTGGGAAAACGAACTTGATCTCGAAATCCCGACCGGGTCGAGGATTGTCAAACGTATCGAGAATCGTCCGCGGCTCCTCGAGTTGCTCCGGCGTCAGTGCCCGAGCGGGCTGGCCCAGTTCCTTCATGGTGGAGGTCATGCAACGTAATCTAGTCGCCTCGGCTCAAACAACGTTCAGAAGCTCAACGCGGACGATCCGATCGAGCTTGAACGTGCGACGATCTTCCCGAAGGCAGCAGTAGGCGATAAGCGTCCCGGTGCCGCGAAACTGGCGGATCTCCAGCGGCTCGATCTCGCGGACGCTCTCTTTGCGGCGGGCGTCGAGGTAGGTCATCCGGACCCGGCCACGCGTTTCAATCGCCGTCACCAGCTCCGGCGGCAGGTCGGTGTCGTACGTCTCCTCCGGCTCCAGTGCCATCGGGCCGCCTTGAGCCTGGATCGCGTCGAGCAGCGTGCAGGCGAAGCCGCCGTACGGCTCGAGCAGCTTCTCGAGGACTTGCCCCGTCGTCACGGCGTCAGCCAGTGCCCGGTGCGCGTCTGTCGGCATCACACCGAGTCGGCGGGACAGCTTCTGCAACCCGTTGCCCCCGCGGCCGAAGCGGCGACGGGCGATCTTCACCGTGTCTAAGACGTGCGGATTGCCCAGCTCCGTCCGCAGCGACGATCCGGCGCGGCGGAACTCGCTGCCGATGAAGCCGAGGTCGAACCGGACGTTGTGTCCGACCACCACCGCTCCACGCAGCATCGTCGCGATCTCGTCGACGCGATTCGCAAACGTCGGCTGCCCGACGACCATCTCCTCGGTGATACCGGTCAGCCGGACGATGCTCGACGGAATCCGTCGCTGCGGATCGACCAGCCAGGCCCGATCAAATTCGCCGCAGCCGGGCTCGTATCGGCGGATGCCGACTTCCGTCACGCGTTCACCGAAGCGTGGCGAACTGCCGGTGGTCTCGACATCGACGACGGCAACGGGAACATCTCGCAACGCCGCCAGGAGCGACAGGGCAGGAGCGGGCGAAGCAGCGTGCACGGCCACCTGGTACGCCGCCAATGGCTCGCGGGATCACTCGGTCGGCGGAGCAGCCGGATCGATGGGCAACAAGCGTCCGTCCCGCTCGTGAGCCCGAGGCGTGCGAACCCAATTGTGCTGTCGGCGGAACAGGAAGCCGACCTGATTCGAGATACGCCGCAGCAGATAGGCCGGAAGCCCCAGCAGGGCAGACAGCGGAATCTCCCGCCGCAGGTGTGCCAGCCACGCGAGGCCCATCGACAGGACCAGAACCACCGCGGAGCCGGTGGCAATGAGGAGCGTCGTGACGGTCAGCGGACTGCTCGTCCAGACAAGCTGCCGCAGCGAGGTGGCGGCGACCACCAGGAGGACCAGGCCGGTCAGGATGGTCAGCGGCTGGACCGCGTGGTCAAGGCCCGAGGCGATCATGCGTGGATTCGCCGTCAGAATGCCGCGGCCGATGAGGCGGGGTGTGGCGAAGAGGACGCGAAGGTGCCCGTGCTCCCAGCGTCGCCGCTGCTGGGCGGCGTCGTGTTCGTTCGTCGGCAGCTCGCCATCGAAGCGAGCACCGGGACAGAAGCGAGCCCCCTGGCCGGAGAGGCACAAGTGCAGGCCGAGCCGCATGTCCTCAACGAGGTCGCCGCTGGCCAGGGGCATCTCGCGAGCGAGCTTCGCCGGAAACGCCATGCCGCTGCCGAAGAGCGGACAATCGAGCCCGAGCTGCCACAGTCCCAGCGGCCTGACGCGATTCTTGACCGCCAACGCGAACCGGCTGATCAGATCGCTGGCAGCGGCACCCGTCGGGGCGTGCATCAGGTAGCACCCCTGCGCCGGCTTTCCGGTGGCGATGACCTGCTTGGCGAGCCGGTCGATGGACCCGGGAGCGGCAATGACGTCGGCATCGTTGAAGATGACAACGGCCGGCGTTGTGTCGCTCGCTTCGAGATGTCGCATGCCGGCGTCGAGGGCGAAGCCTTTGCCGACCCGGGTTTCGTGTTGCCGCTCGATGACGGCGGCTCCCGTCTCGCGTGCGACGGCAGCGGTTTCGTCGGAGCAGTTGTCGGCGACGACAATGAGCTGATCGCCCTCGATCAGTTGGCATTTCAGTGCTTCAATCGTCTGCGGCAGAATCTGAGCTTCATCGTGGGCCGGTACGATGACCGCCACCGTCGGCCGCTGGGCCACATCGACCGCCTTGGACCGCTTGCCCCTAGCCAGCAGCGACGCCAGGACCTCCACGAGCAACACCACCACCGGCACCGCCAGCACCGTTGCGATCAGGAGGAGGATGAAGTCCAGAACAATCACGTCAGGTGGCGGCCGAGGTCAATCTACCCGGTCAATGGGGCAGAGACATGTTCAATCGCAAGGAAGGTCGAAGCATCCTAAGGGCCCGACATCGCCTGTCGCCGACGCAGACAATGCAGGTTGCAAAAGCCACACACTCTCAATGCATTCGGTCAAGTTGCCTCCCCCGCGATTCTCAAGAGGGCGAGGCCGCGTTATCGGCCGTCGCTAAGAGGTCGGCAAGCTTCTTCGCCTCTGATCGCGCGTCATGCCGCTCCAGCACGCGTCGTCGTCCTTCATCACCCATGGCAGCGAGCTGATCTGGCGAGGCATCGAGCAACTGCATCATCGCGTCGCACAGCCGCTGCGGGTCCCCAGCGGGCACTAACTTGCCGCAGTCGAGCGTCAGCAATTCCGGGATGCCGGCGACCGTCGTCGCGATGCAAGGTCGACGCAGGGCGAGCGACTCCATCAACACCACCGGCAGCCCTTCGGCGAAGCTAGGCAGCAGCGTCGCTCGGCTTTCGAGCATCCGCTGGCGAACCTGATCGCCCGAAGCCAGGCCGTGCAGCGTGATGTGTCGGCTGAGGTCGAGCCTCAAGATCTCAGCCTCCAAAGCCCGCCGCAGCGGGCCTTCGCCGAGCAGGTCGATGTGGAACGTCCGACCCATGTCCCGCAGCAACCTGGCTGCTCGGACGAGTACCATCTGTCCCTTCTGCTCCGCGAGTCGGCCGACGCACGTAAATCGGTGCCCGCCAGCCGGCGGAACGTTCGTCAGGTCATCGAGGAACGTCTCGTCGACGCCGCAATGAACGATGTGCACCTTGTCCCAGTCGGCCAGGTCACACCACCGCCACAGCTGGCTTCGGCCGAAGGAGCTGATCGCGATGGCAAATCGGCTGTCCCGCACCTTGCCATTAAGGTTGAGGGCGATCGGCTGGTCAAACTCCTCCGGGCCGTGAACGGTGAAGCTGAATGGCGGTCCGCCGAGGCGATGACATAGCCGGGCGACTTCCGCGGAGTTGGTGCCGAAGTGGGCGTGGACGTGCTCGACGTTCTGAGCCTCGAGCATCCGCTTCAACGCCGCGGCCTCGGCAAGGTAGATGCCGTAGACCGCCCGTCGGTTCGCCATCCGCCGCGAGGACCGCCACGCCGTCGCGACCCCGGAGAGCAAACGCGTTCCGCTCCGAAGGCTGTCGGTCGCCAGGCCTACCGCTCCACGGTCGAGCACGACCTGCGTCAGATCCCGCTCCCGCTCGTCCCGTGGGTCTGCCAATGAACCGTCGAAGCGTCGCAGCGTGAAGCGACTGATCGTGTGACCCAGCGACTCCAAGGCCGCGATCTCCCGTCGGATGAACGAGTGACTCGGCTGCGGAGACTGGTTGACGAGGTAGGCGATCCGCACCGTTGTTCTTGTGTCGGCTGTTCAGGCTTAGAGACATTCAAGCCGAGACGTGCACAGCAGGATTCCTGCATCACAGACTTGATCACGTTTGTCATCCACCTAGTGGTTGACCCACGACGCCTCGCTGATCAGGCACATCCCGCCCGCTTGCTGCAGCAGCGGCTCGATGGCGTTTGCGAACCGCTCCGCCGCCTCGGGCGGTGCGGCGATGATGAAAAGGACGTTCGTGAAAGCAGCGGTCAGGCCGTCGGCGTCCCGCTTGCCGCGGTGGCCGCGTCCGGCGACGTTCCGGAGCAGCGTGTAGCCGGAGATGCCGCATTGGGTCAGCAGCCGCTCGACCGCGGACTCCTGGACGGCGTCGATGACAAGTTCGATGCGGCGGATCGGTTCCATTAGATCTCCCAAAGCAGCTTGATCACGAGCCAGTAGAGTGGAATGCCCAGCAGCACGTTGAACGGAAACGTCACGCCGAGCGACATTGGCACGAAGATGCTCGGATTCGCCTTGGGCAAGCTCAGCCGCATCGCCGCGGGCACGGCGATGTAGCTAGCACTGCCGACGAGCACGGCGAGCATGAGCGTGTCGCCCGGGCCCAGGCCCGCCAGGTATGCCAGCGTGATGCCAATGCCCGCGTGCACCGGCGGACTGGCGACCGCGAAGAGGATCGGCACGATGCCTGCCCGCTTCAAGTCGACCGCCCGCCGTGCCGCCACGAGACCCATGTCGAGCAGGAACAGGCACAAGACGCCTTTGAATGGCTTGGAGAAGAACGGCTCGAGACTGGCAAAGCCCCTGGCCCCGATGAGCACGCCGATGGTCAGCGAGCCGAGCAGGAGCAGGACCGCGCTGTTGAAGGTCGCTTCGTGCAGCAGCGGCCGCCAGCGGATGCCGCCGGATTGCGGCTCGCCGAAGCGGTGGGCCAGCAGGATGCCGACGATGATCGCCGGCGATTCCATCAGGGCCATCGCGGCGATCATGTGCCCGCCATAGTCGACGCCCTGACTGTCAAGGAAGCTGCCGGCGATGATGAAGGTCACGGCCGAGATCGAGCCGTACGTCGCGGCAATGCCCGCCGCGTCCATGACGCCCAGCCGTTTGCGGAGCAGGAAGAACGTCCAGATCGGCACGAGGGCTGAGAGCACGATGCCGATGCCGAGCCCGGCGACGACTTCCAGCGTCGGCTCTGCCTGGCGAATCTCCACGCCGCCCTTGAGGCCGATCGCGGCCAGAAGGTAGAGCGACAGGAGCTTCGGGATCGGCTGCGGAACGTCGAGATCCGACCGCACGAAGCAGGCGACGACGCCCAGGACGAAGAAGAGAACTGGTGCGCTCAGCAGCTCCGCCATCAGGTGGCCAACGCCTCGTTGAACGCCGAACTCGGCCGCATGGTCGCCTCGGCTTTGGCCTCATCGAACAGGTAGTAACCGCCCAGGTCCGACGGCTTGCCCTGCACGGCGTCGATGTCGGCCATCGCCTGCTTCTCGGCCTCTTTGAGCTTCTTCGCCAGCGGCTCGAAGTGCTCCTGCAGGTCGGCGTCCTTCGACTGGGCGGCAAGGGCCTGGGCCCAGTAGAGGGCAAGGTAGAAGTGGCTGACGCGCGTGCCGATCTCGCCGACGCGGCGAAGCGGGCTTTTGCCTTCGTTGAGCAGCTTCGTCGTCGCCTCGTCGAGCGCGTCTGCGATGACGATGAGCTGCGGCAGGTTTTCCTTCTCGCCGAGGTCGCGCATGGAGACGGCCGACGCGAGGAACTCGCCGAGCGAGTCCCAGCGGAAGTGGCCTTCGCGGACGAGCTGCTGCACGTGCTTGGGCGCGCTGCCGCCGGCGCCCGTCTCGTACAGGCCGCCGCCGGCGAGGAGCGGGACGATGCTGAGCATCTTGGCGCTCGTGCCGAGCTCGAGGATCGGGAACAAATCGGTCAGGTAGTCGCGCAGGACGTTGCCGGTCGCGCTGATGGTGTCCTGGCTCTGGCGGCAGCGGGCCAGCGCGTGCTGCGTCGCCTCCAGCGGCGGCAGGATCTGAATGTCGAGCCCGCTCGTGTCGTGATCCGGCAGGTACTGCTTCACCTTCGCGATCAGCTCGCGGTCGTGGGCCCGCTCCTCGTTCAGCCAAAAGACGACCGGCGTGTTGCTCGCCTTGGCCCGCGAGACGGCGAGCTTGACCCAGTCGCGGATCGCCACGTCCTTTGTCTGGCACATCCGCCAGACGTCGCCGGCCGCGACGTCGTGCTCGAAGATCTGGTTGCCGTCGGCGTCGATGACGCGGATGTGACCGTCGCCCGGCGCTTCGAAGGTCTTGTCGTGGCTGCCGTATTCCTCGGCCTTCTTCGCCATCAGGCCGACGTTGGCGACGCTGCCCATTGTCTTCGGATCGAAAGCGCCGTGCTCGCGACAGTCGTCGATGACGGCCTGATAGACGCTGGCGTACGAACGGTCGGGAATGACCGCGAGCGTGTCCTGGATGATGCCCTCCTTGTCCCACATCTTGCCCGACGAGCGGATCATCGCGGGCATCGAGGCGTCGATGATGATGTCGCTCGGGACGTGCAGATTCGTGATGCCGCGGTCGCTGTCGACCATCGCTAAATCCGGCCGCTTGGCGTAGCAGTCGGCGATGTCGGTCTCGATCTGCGACTTCGTGGCCGGGTCGAGCCGGTCGAGCTTGGCTAGGACATCGCCGAGGCCGTTGTTCGCGTTAGCACCGGCCTGCTTGAGCGCGTCTGCGTGCTTCTCGAAGGCGTCGGCGAAGTAGACCTCGACGCAGTGGCCGAACAGGATCGGGTCGCTGACCTTCATCATCGTCGCCTTGAGATGCAGCGAAAAGAGGATGCCCTTGGCCTTGGCTTCATCCATCGCTTCGGCGAGGAACGTGCGGAGGGCGGCAACGCGCAGGCGAGAGGCGTCGATGACTTCTCCGGCTTCGAGCTTCAGGCCGTCTTTCAGCACCGTCTCGCTGCCGTCGCTCGCGACGTGAACAATGCGGACGGTCGTCGCGGCGTCGCAGGTGTGCGACCGCTCGCTGCCGAAGAAGTCGTCGCCGGGCATCGAGGCGACGTCGGTCTTGGAGTCGCTCGACCACGCGCCCATCGAATGCGGGTGCTCTTTGGCGAACGCCTTGACGGGCGCAGCAACGCGGCGGTCGCTGTTGCCCTCGCGCAGAACGGGGTTGACCGCGCTGCCGAGCACGCCGGCGTAGCGTTCGCGGATCTCGCGTTCCTCATCCGTCGCAGGCTCGGCGGGGAAGTCGGGCAGGTCGTAGCCGCGGGCCTGCAGCTCCTGAATCGCGGCGACGAGCTGCGGGATCGACGCCGAGATGTTGGGCAGCTTGACGATGTTCGCCTGCGGCGTTTTGGCCATCTCGCCCAGCTCGGCCAGGGCGTCATCGACCTTCTGATCTGCCGGCAGCCGATCCGCGAAGGCGGCCAAGATGCGACCCGCGACGCTGATGTCCTTCAGCTCCACGTCCACGCCTGCCGCCTTCGTGAACCGCCGCAGGATCGGCAGCAGCGAGTACGTGGCAAGGGCGGGGGCTTCGTCGGTCTTGGTGTAGATGATGCTCGGCATAGGAACGGCTGATGGAGCGCGTGGTGGTCGTCACAAGCTACGGCCGTCGCGACCTTCGTCAACCACCGTGACACCCGAAGCCGCGCCTTGCCCACGAAGGAGCTTGGCCCGATAGTGCCTCCTTAGTGGCTTTCCGCCGCCGCGCGTCCAGACTCTGACAACTTTGCCGCATCGCCTCCGCCAAGCTCGCCTCGTTGTTCTGCTCGCTCTCGCCGGCAGTGTCGTCGGATGCGAGTCGCAACGCACGCCGACTTCGACGCCTCAATTCCTCCAAAGCCGCTACGTCGCGTCGGCACTTCCCGACGGCGGCATGGGCCTGTTCGTCGAAGCCTCCATGGCCCGCCGACGAGGTGACATGCGACGCGCTACTCAGCTGCTGGAGCAAGCCATCGTTGCCGACGAAGAGTTGATCCTCGCCCACAAGCTCCTCGGCGAGCTCTATCTAGACCAGCAACAGCCGCAGCGGGCGGAGCAGCGGTTTCGCACGCTCGTCCAACGGGACAGCCAGACTGCCGTGTCGCATGTGCGGCTGGGCCAGGCACTGGAGGCCCTGAATCGTCTCGCGGATGCCTTGTCGAGCTACCTCACCTCCGTTTCCCTCGACAGCCGCACCTTCGGCGGCCGGCTAGGCGCAGGTCGCGTTCTGGTGCAGCTGGATCGACCCGCAGAAGCCGTCGAGCACTTGCAGGTTGCGACAGAGGTCGAGCCCGCGTCAGGCGAAGCTTGGTCGACGCTGGCCGTTGCATATCAGGAGACGGACGAATCGCAGGATGCCGCCGCTGCTTTTGATCGGGCGATCGAGCTGGTTTCGGTGCAAGACGCCGGCCGGTACGACCTGCTTCTTGCCGCCGGTCGAGCCGCTGCAATGATCGGCGACAACGGCTCCGCCCGCGACCGGCTGAATCAGGCTCGACAGCTACGACCCGATTCCGCAGAACCCGTCCGGCTGATGGCGACACTGCAGAACACCCGCGCCATCGAGGCCCGGCAGCGGGGCGATGAGGCCGAGGCCGTCCGTCGATATGAAGATGCCGCGCGTCTGCTGGAAGAAGCCGTCTTGCTCGACCCCGGCGACGCCCGGCTCCTGACGACCCTCGGATCGATCCGCATCCAGCTCTGGCTCCTCGGCGGCAAGCTCGATCCGACCCTCAAGCAAAAGGGCCTGGACGCGTGGCAGCGGTCGCTGGAGCTGGATCCGTCCCAGCGACAAGTCGAGGCGGCACTGAAAAGGTACGGCCAGCAGTAGGCGGAACGTTACTCGGATCATTGACTTGCCACGGCGGCCGCCTACCGTGCCCGCCCGGCCAATCGTGGCCGATCAGGCAACGCACAGGACCCTCCTCCAATGACCGGCAGTCGCATTCGTATCCGCATGGAAGCCTACGACCACCGGGCGCTCGACAGCAGCGCCCGGGAGATCGTTGAGCAGGCCAAGCGGACCAACGCCAACGTCTGCGGTCCCGTCCCGCTGCCCACCCGCATCGAGAAGTACACGGTTCTCCGTGGCCCGCACGTTGACAAGAAGTCGCGTGAGCAGTTCGAGATGCGGACGCACAAGCGGATCGTCGACATCACCGAACCGACCGCCCGCACGATCGAGAGCCTCAACCGCCTCGTCGTACCGGCCGGTGTCTTCGTCAAGATTAAGACGCACTGATGGCACAAAATCGCTCGTCATCCACGACGAGCGTCCGGTAGCAGCCTACGCTGCCGACCCGCTTCTAACGAAGCCTGTCCGAGACAACCTTGTCCCACCCTCCGGGACGCCCCGCAGGTCCATCGCTGAGGTCATCCAAGACCTCGTCAACCCGCTCAGGCGGGGGACGCGATTGACCCTGCAGGTCCGCCGCCACAACGTGTGTCGGCTTCACGCTCCGCCTCGAAGGACGGGCACCAGACCGATCCCGCATCGGCTGCTCTGACCCGCGACTGAATGTACCCAGCACTACTTGGCAGAAAAATCGGGATGACGAGGGTCTACGACGATGAAGGTCGTCAAGTACCCGTCACCGTCATCCAGGCCGGCCCGTGTGAGATCACGCAGGTCAAGACGCAAGACGGAGTCGACGGCTACTTCGCAGTGCAGCTCGGCTTCGAAGAGGCCAAAGCCAAGCACAGCACGATCCCGATGATCGGCCACGACGCTAAGGCAGGCGTTGCTCCCAAGCGGATCCACAAGGAGATTCGCCTCAAAGACGCCAGCGACAAGAGCGTCGGCGACTCGATTGACGTCAGCATCTTCGATGGTGTGACCGACGTCGACGTCAGCGGCACCAGCAAGGGCAAGGGCACGCAAGGCGTCATGAAGCGTTACAACTTCGGTGGCCAGCCGGCGACTCACGGCACGGAGCGGAAGCACCGTTCCCCAGGCTCCATCGGCGGCCGGGCGACCAACCGCGGCTTCAACGGCCGGCCGAAGAAAGGCCTCCGCATGGCTGGCCGCATGGGCAACGAGCGGGTCACGACTAAGAACCACAAGGTCGTCAAGGTCGACGCGGACAACAACCTGTTGCTCATCAAGGGCCCGCTTCCCGGTGCCAACGGTGGCCTCCTCGAGATTCGCCAGTCCCTCTCTAGCCGCACGAAGAAGACGGAGGCCGCCTGATATGATCGAGGTTCCGCTTTACAACACGAAGGGCGAGCAGGTCGACACGCTCAACGTCGACGAGCAGCAGCTCGGCGGCGAAGTCCGTCCGGCCCTCATCAAGCAAGCCATCGTCATGTACCACGCCAACCAACGGCAGGGCACGCACAAGACGAAGGGCCGCGGCGAGGTGCAGGGCTCAGGGAAGAAGATGTACCGCCAGAAGGGCACCGGCAACGCCCGCATGGGCAAGAAGAACAACCCGATCCGTCGCGGCGGCGGCCATGCGAAGCAGAAGCTTCCCAAGGACTGGTCGCTCGACATGCCGAAAAAGCAGCGTCGGCTCGCCACCCGCAACGCCTTGCTCGCCAAGTTCCAGGACGGCAGCGTCAAGGTCGTTGACGACATCGACCTGCCGGAAGTCAAGACGAAGATCATGGCCAGCTACTGGAAGGCCCTGGGCCTCGACCGCACGGTCCTTTTCGCGTTGCCCAACGCCGACGACCACAAGCAGAAGAACGAACAGCTCTTCCGCGCCGGCCGCAACCTCGGCGAGACACGTTTCACCAGCATCTCCCAGCTCAACGCGTGGGACGTCCTCCGCAACCGGGTTGTTCTCATGACCCGCGCCGGCTTCGACCAACTCTTCGCCAACTGAGACCACCGATGGAAGCTACGAGCATTTTGGTCAAGCCGATCATGACGGAGAAGTCGACCTGGGCAGCCGGTCGGCACAACCTCTACACGTTCGAGGTCCATCCCGACGCGAACAAGATTCAGATCAAGCAGGCCGTCGAATCGATCTACAAGGTGGGCGTCGCGGACGTTCGCACGATCAACCGCAAGGGCAAGACTCGCCGCACCCGTTTCGGCATGGCCAAGAAGTCGGACAAGAAGCGTGCCCTCGTCGTCCTCAAGGGCGAAGAGCGCATCGAGCTTTTCTGAGTCACTCGCCGCACTAGACCCTCCACGACAGAAAGCATCCCATGCCGATCAAGGTCTACAACCCGACGAGCCCCGGCCGCCGCAACGGCAGCGTCATCGACTACCGTGCAACGCTTACGAAGACGAAGCCGGAGAAGTCGCTCTGCGAGCGTCTCATCAAGACCGGCGGCCGCAACCACCACGGCAAGATCACCGCCAAGCACCGTGGCGGCGGCAACAAGAAACTCTATCGCAAGGTTGACTTCAAGCGAAACAAGAAAGACGGCATCGACGCCGTCGTCGAGTCAATCGAGTACGACCCGAATCGTACCTGCTTCATCGCTTTGCTCCAGTACGAGGACGGCGAGAAGGCCTACATCCTTGCTCCGGTCGGGCTCGAGGTCGGGCGAAAGGTGCAAAACGGTGAGGGCTCTGCTCCCGAGGTCGGTAACTGCATGCCGCTGGCGAACATTCCGACTGGCCTGACGATTCACAACATCGAGCTCAACCCGGGCCAGGGCGGCAAGCTCGTCCGCTCCGCAGGCAACGCGGCTCGACTCGCGGCCAAAGAAGGTCAATACGTGGTCATCATCCTGCCCTCGGGCGAGCAGCGTCGGATCCGCAGCGAGTGCCGGGCGACTATCGGTCAGGTCGGCAACACGGACCACCAGAACGTCAAGATCGGTAAGGCTGGCCGCAGTCGGCACATGGGCATCCGTCCGCACACGCGTGCCAAGGCGATGAACCCGATCGACCACCCGCTCGGCGGTGGTGAAGGCCGGTCCAACGGTGGACGTCACCCCGTCAGCCGCAGCGGCGTTCCCTCCAAGGGCGGCGTCACCCGCGATAAGAAGAAGGCGAGCGAGAAGTTCATTCTGCGTCGCCGCAAGATGGGCAAGCACCAGCCCCGCAAGGTCACCGTCAACGCTTAAGGCTCTTACCCAGGAACCCGAACCATGTCCCGCAGCAGCAAAAAGGGCCCGTACGTCGACGAGAAGCTCTACTTCAAGGTGGAGGCTCTCAACGAGTCGAACCAGAAGAAGCCCATCAAGACCTGGGCCCGCGCGTGCACCATCATCCCCGACTTCGTCGGCCACACGTTCGAGGTGCACAACGGCAAGGACTTTAAGAAGGTCTTCGTCCAGGAGGACATGGTCGGCCACAAGCTCGGCGAATTCAGCCCCACCCGCAACTTCCGCGGCCACACGGCCGGCAAGAAGAAGTAGACGTCGCGTCCGATCCGTTTGCTCCAGCCCCTCACGCACCTCACGATGTCGCACCGCGCTGTTCACCGATTCGCCCGCACCAGCCCCCGAAAGGCACGGCTCGTCATGGACATGATCCGCGGCAAGGACGTCGACGACGCCCTAAACATGCTGCAGTTCAACAAGCGTCGGGCCAGCTTCCTCGTCGGCAACGTGCTCAAGACTGCCGTCGCCAACTTCAACGAGAACCCGGAGAACGCCGGCACCCAAGGTGCTCTCTTTATCACCGAAGCCCGTGCCGACGAAGGTCCGACCATCAAGCGTTTTCAGCCGAAGGATCGTGGCAAGGCTCATCCGATCATGAAGCGGACCAGCCACCTCGTCGTCAGCGTCGAAGAACGCGCCTGAACCCGACCGACCTCTCACGAACCACCACCATGGGACAAAAGACACATCCGGTCGGCTTCCGCATCGGCATCACCGAAGACCACAAGTCCAAGTGGTACGCGCCTAAAAAGGCTTACGGCGAGTTCCTCGTCGAGGACTACAAGGTCCGCGAGTACATCGACAACAAGCTTAACCGTCGCCCCCCTTTCGCCGCGGTCAGCGAAGTCATCATCGAGCGGACGAGGGAAGAGGTCACGATTTCGATCAAGACCGCTCGTCCTGGCCTGGTCATCGGCCCCAAGGGTGCCGAGGTCGACAAGCTGCGTGAGGAGCTCGAAGACACAATCCACCGCAAGATCGGCCCGATCAAGGTCATCGAGATCAAGAACCCGGACCTCA
>CAYMAS010000021.1:0-58270 GCA_964388485.1 uncultured Tepidisphaerales bacterium
TCGTGCCGACGTTAACGTGAGGCTTGTTGCGCTCGAAAACTCCCTTGGCCATGGCCGGGAACCTCCAGTAAGGTCTTTGGATGCCGGTCAGCCGGCGAAACTTGTAGTCCAGTAAGGTTTTGCGACACGAGCAGGGGCTCATGCCGTCCCGACGACACGCCGGGTCCAGGTCCGCCTGCAACCCCTCGGGGCTCAGGCGGGCCGCTACAGTAGGCCGGTCAAGCCGCCGCGTCGCCGGGGAAAGTCTGCACCTTCCACAGCCGACGCTTACGACCGCCACCGGCTACCAAAGCTCGCGGAGGGATTTGAACCCTCGACCTCATCCTTACCAAGGATGCGCTCTGCCACTGAGCTACGCGAGCGTCGCCTCCCCGTCACAGGGGCGGCGACTCTAGCGGCTGGCGGTCGACGGTCAATCCTGCCCGTCTATGGTCAATCCGTCGCCCTCGACGCCGATGCTTCTCCGCTAGGACGAGCCTCAGCCGCCTCCGCGACCGGTCGATACACGCTTCAGCGTGACTGTCGCCCTTCGACCATCTCGAGCCGAAGCGTCCGAGACAGCGATCCCGCCTTACCAGCAAGGGCCGGACGTCCCAGGCGAGTCGCAGCTCGAGTCCTCCATCGACGTCGAGCCGCCCGTCCACCAAAGCTTGCAGAGCAAATCCCTTCGCGGCACCGCCATCACCGGCGGCGCGTTCTTCTTCCAGAACGTCCTCCGCCTCGGCGGCAACCTCTTCGTCACCCGACTCCTCGCCCCGGAACTCTTCGGGCTGATGGCGCTCATCAACATTCTGCTCCAGGGCCTGCAGATGCTCAGCGACCTGGGCATCGCGCAAGCCATCATCCAGAAGAAGCACGCCGAAAGCGAATCGTTTCTCAGAACCAGCTTCAGCCTTCAAGCAGGCCGCGGCATCGTGTTGGCGGCGGCGGCAAGCCTTCTGGCCTGGCCGCTGGCGAGCTTCTACGGCGAGCCGCGACTGGCGTGGCTGGTGCCGATCGCCAGCATCGGCCTCGTTGCCCGTGGCTTCACGTCCACCGGCCTGCATCGCCTGTCACGGCACCTTGTCGTTGGACGCGTCGTCGGGCTCGAACTCGTCATGCAGACGCTGACCATCGTCGGCATGATCGTCTGGGCCAGCTACTCGCCGGGCGTGCTCGCACTTGTCGTGCCGCCGACGATCGCCTCGATCCTTTCGGCCATCGTCAGCCACTTCCTCGTCCGCGATCGCTTCGACCGCTTCGGCTGGGACCGCCGTGCCGCCGTCGAACTCATCAACTTCAGCCGCTGGATCTTCATCAGCACGCTGCTCGCCTTCGCCACCTTGCAGGCCGACCGCCTCATCCTCGGCAAGCTCATTCCACTCGACCTGCTCGGCGTCTACGGCATCGCCCTCATGCTCGCCTCGCTGCCGCGGCAACTGGTGCAGAAGCTCGGCAGCGCGATCCTCTTTCCCGTTCTGTCTCGGGTGGATCGCGATCCCATCGCCTTTTCCGAAGCCGTCGACCGTGCCCGTCGGCCGCTGATGACGTTCAGCGGCTTTCTCATTTGCTGCCTCATCGCCGCTGGTCCGCCGTTGGTGCTGGCGGTGTACGACCATCGTTATGCCGACGCGAGTTGGGTGCTGCCGCTGCTGTGCATCGGGATCTGGCTGGAAGTGCTCAGCGGGGCCAACGGCTCGATTCTGTTAAGCCGGAACCTGACGCGGGATATGGCGGCGGCGCAGTTCGTGAAGGTCATCGTCCTCGTCACTCTCGTGTTGGTCGGCTTCCGGCTGGGCGGGTTCGCAGGAGCGGTCATCGGCGTCGCATGTTCCGAGATCGCCAGCTACCTCATCAGTGCCCGCGGCGTCAGCAAGGCGGGCGTGCGGACGGTTGCCAGCGACATCGAAGTCTCGACACTCGTCGCCCTGCTCGCGATTGTCGGCTACTACGTGGGGCAGGCGGTGCCGATGAAGCTCATCGCCAACGGCATGGCCTCGACGCAGGCCCAGCTCGTCGGCGTCGCGACGTCGGGCCTCTTCGTCTTCGCCTTCTGGGCCCTGCCGCTACGGTCGGTGTTGAAGAGCGTCAGGCACCGCAAGCCGATGCAGGAGCAGGCCGACGCATTCGGCACCACGCCGCTGCAGCCTTCGCCCGCCTGACCTGCCACCATTGTCCGACGCTGTTGCCGCCGAACCTCAGGAAGAAGGCCTCAAGAAGAAGGCGGTTCGCGGCAGTGCCTTCACGCTCGGCACCTACGTCCTGCTCAACATCCAGCGGTTCGCGGTCAACCTGATCGTCGCCCGCCTGCTCGTGCCCGAGGACTTCGGCCTCGCGGCGTTGCTCAACGTGCTGATGGCGGGCCTGCACCTCTTCAGCGACGTCGGCATCGGGCCGGCTCTCATCCAGAACAAGCGAGGTGAGGAAGAATCATTTCTGCGGACGGCCTTCACGCTCCAGGCCGGTCGCGGTGTCTTCCTGTTCCTCGGCGGCTGCGCGATCGCTTGGCCGGCGAGCGTGTTCTATGACGAGCCGCGACTGCTGACGCTCGTGCCGCTCGTGGCGACGACCGGCTTTATCGAGGGCCTGCGCTCCACCGCCTTCTTTCGCCTGATGCGGCACATGCGGGTCGGCACGCTCTCCCTCCTCGAAACCGGCCGCGGCATCGTGTCAGCGGCCACCATGGTCATCTGGGCCTACGTCCACCCAAGCGTCTACGCCCTCATCGCCCCCTACATCGTCGGCGTCCTGTTCGATACGGTCGTTTCGCACTTTCTCATGCGCGATCGCATCGACCGCTTCGGCTGGTCGAACGACTCGGCCCGTGAGCTCTTCAGCTTCGGCCGATGGGTCTTCATCAGCACGGCCCTGACCTTTGGCGCGACGAGCCTCGACCGCCTGGTGCTGCCCAAGCTCTTTTCGCTGGAAATCGTCGGCATCTATCAAATCGCCCTCATGCTCGCGTCACTGCCGGCGTTGGCGTTGCTGTCGCTGGGTTCTCGGATCGTGTTTCCGGCGTTAAGTCGGGTGGCGTCGGAGATCGATCTGGATCGGCCGACGGAGGAACATCGGCTTCGCTTCCAGTCGGCGTTTGATCGGGTCCGCGGAGCGGTCCTGGTGTTGGGCGGCTACGCGGTGGCGGGAATGGTGGGGACGGGGGACTGGCTCATCCGCGTCGCCTACCCGCCGGAGTTCGAGTTGGCCGGGCCGTTGGTGCAGGTGCTGGCGATCGCTAGCTGGTTTCACCTGATGGAGGCGGCGACGGGTAGTGCGATGCTGGCCCAGGGTAAGCCCCGGTACACGGCCTTGAGCACCGGCACGAAGGTCGTGCTGCTCTTCCTGCTCGTGCCGCTGCTGGCGCAGCTCGGCGGCGGCGGCATCTTCCTGGCGGTGGTCGCGGTGGCGTTGGCGGATTTGGGGCGTTACGTGGCGAGCGTGGTTGGGGCTCGTCGGCTGCCGGTGCCGCTGGTGGCGGAGTCCGGCGACCTCCGCTGGACCGGCCTGATCGCCCTCAGCGCCGGTGCCGGCTTGTTGGTGGGCGAGCAGATGAACGGCGACCTGGCCAGCTTCTTCGTCAGCGGCGTCGTGGTGTCGCTCTTCTGGCTGATGCCGGCGCTGCGGGCGGTGCGGAACCTGCGGGGGTAATGCTGTCCTCCATCGGGTGCAGCGACCGGCGGACTAACCCTAAATCGCCCTCCCCGTTATCCCGAGCGAAGCCGAGGGACCTCGCTCGGGAACTTTGTCCCCAGACGCGGTCCCTCGACTCGCTTCGCTCGCTCGGGATGACAAAACGCAAGCCGTGCTGATCGGGCATCACGCGGAGAAACCGGGGCGACGCGCTAGCGGTCGAACTGACCGTCGAAGGCGATGTCGCTCCGCTTGAAGTCGAGTTGCTTGACGAACGCCGCCGATTCGGTGGCGCCGTGCTCGCGGTCCATGCGGCTGTCCTCCCACTCGACCGACAGCGGGCCCTGGTAGCCCACATCGTTGAGCGCGACGATGATCTCCTCGAAGTCGACATCGCCGCGGCCGACGCTGCGGAAGTCCCAGAAACGACGCGGATCGGCGAAGTCGGTGTGCCCGCCGAAGACGCCGACGGTGCCATCCCCGTGGCCCCACCAGGCATCCTTCATGTGAGCGTGGTAGATGCGGTCGCCGAAGGTGCGGATGAACTTCACGTAGTCGACGCCCTGGTAGCCCAGGTGCGACGGGTCGTAGTTGAAGCCGAATCGTTTGTGCCCGCCGACGGCTTCGACAGCACGTTCGGCGGTCGCAATGTCGAAGGCGATCTCGGTCGGGTGGACCTCGAGGGCGAAGTTGACGCCCTGCTCGTCGAAGACGTCGAGGATCGGCTTCCACCGGTTTGCGAAGTCGTCGAAGCCCTTTTGCCAATACGCCTGATCCGTTGGCGGAAAGGCGTAGATGGAGTGCCACACGCTGCTGCCGGTGAAGCCGTTGACGACAGGCTCCAGCGGCGACGCGTCGGGCCGAGCATCGAAGAAGAGCTTGGCGGCTTTGGCGGTCTCCTTTATTCGCTCGGCAGCACGCTGACGAACGGCTTCGGGATCGCCGTCGCCGTAAATCTCCGGCGGCAGGATGGCCTTGTGCCGCTCGTCGATGAGGTCGCACACGGCTTGACCGACGAGGTGGGCACTGACGGCGTAGCTGGTCAGGCCGTGCTTCTGCAGGACGTCCCAGCGGCTCTGGACGTAGCCGTCGTCGGACAGGGCCTTGTCGACCTCGAAGTGGTCGCCCCAGCAGGCGAGTTCGAGACCGTCGTAGCCGAAGGACTCGGCCTTCTCGCAAAGCGTTTCAAGCGGCAGATCGGCCCACTGGCCGGTGAAGAGGGTGACAGGACGTGGCATGGTGTGTGGTATAGTCGCAAGATGTCCGCTGTCAGCCAACCCCTGTCCACGTCGCGCACCATCGCAGAGAGGAACGACGACCCGGCGCTGCAGAAGATGCTCGACTTGCAGGAGGAGATGCGTCAAACCGAGGCCACGTTCCGGCAACGCTTTCGTGACACGCTCGAACCGCACATCAAGGCAGAGTTTATCAACGGCCAGATCATTATGGATTCACCCGCACGGCTTGATCATACGGACACGCTGGGGAATCTTCTCGCACTCGCTCGGCTGCATGTCCAGGTGAAGCGCGCTGGAGTGGTGCTCTTCGAAAAGGCGCTGGTCAAGCTACAACGCGATGACGTCGAGCCGGACATGTGCTACTGGGACACCAATGCTTCAGCCGGTTTCAAGGCGGAGCAGTACATGTTCCCGCCACCGACGTGGGCGGTGGAGATCCTCAGCCCGTCTAGCGTTCGACGCGATCGAACTGAAAAGTTCCTCGCCTACCAGGATGCGGGCGTCCGCGAGTACTGGCTGCTCGACGCGAATGTCCGGTGTCTCGAGCCGTTTATCCTGACGAACGGCAAGTACGAAGCTGTTGGAGCCGGAACGGATCAAGAGAGCCTCGTCGGACCAGACTGTTTACCGGACCTTCGGTTCCCACTGCGTGCGCTCTTCGACGCTGAAGCCAATCTGGAGGCGATGAAGCGGGTGCTTGCTTCGTCATGAATTCAGGAGCTCAACGCACCGACGCCCTCGCCGTCATCCGCCGACTGCGTGACGCCGGTCACGAGGCCTTGCTCGCGGGCGGCTGCGTGCGCGACGAGTTGCTCGGCATCGAGCCGACGGATTATGACATCGCCACCGATGCGGTGCCGGAGCGGGTGGTGGAGGTCTTCGGCCGACGCAACACGCAGGCGGTTGGGGCGGCGTTCGGAGTCATCCTCGTGCGCCACGGCAAGAGTCAGATCGAGGTCGCGACCTTCCGGGCCGACGGCGATTACCGCGACGGACGAAGGCCGGACAGCGTGCGGTTTACGAACGCCGCCGAGGATGCGGCACGTCGCGATTTCACCATCAACGGCCTGTTCCGCGATCCGTTCGCTCATGAAGTCGATCCGAGCGACAACGGCATCATCGACCACGTCGGCGGGCAACGCGACTTGGCGGCAAGGGTGCTGCGGTGCATCGGCGAGCCACGGCGACGGTTCGGCGAGGACTACCTGCGGCTGCTGCGGGCGGTGCGATTTGCCGCGAGGTTCGGCTTTGCGATTCACGATGCGACTTGGGTCGCGCTCAAGGACAACGCCCACCGGATCGCGAGCGTCGCCGCGGAGCGGGTGGGCGACGAGTTGCGGCGGATGCTCGTGCCGGCGACGCGTGGCGAGGCGTGGCGGCTGCTGTGGGAGTCGGGGCTGATCGGTCCGGTCTTTCGCGATTTGCCCGTGCCGCCTGATGCGCCGCAACGACATCGGCCCTTCACGCGAGCGGCTGCCGAGGAGCCGGGCGAGTTGCCGTTTGCGTCAGTCGTGGCGGTGACGTTGCTCGACTTGGCGACGATGGCGAACGTGCCGACGGATCAGACGCTTCAGCCGTCCGCCGCCAAGCAACTGGCGACGGCGGCCCGTCGGTCGCTGAAGCTGAGCAACCACGAGACGGAGGCGGTTCGTGAAGCGTTGTCGTTGTGGCCGCTCGTCGGGCCGGCGACGGAGGGCATGCGGCCGGGACTGTCGCTGACCCGAAGATTTCTTGCGTCGCCTTATGCGTCGGTTGCGATGCCGGTTCTGCGGGCTTTGCGGCAGGACCACGATCTCGGACAGGCCTCTGCCGCAGTCGTGGCCGAGCTGAACGTCACCCGTCGCGAGCATTCGTCTGCGGCTCCCGATCCTTGGGTGACGGGCGACGACCTCAAAGCCGCGGGGTTCGTGCCGAACCCGAAGTTCAAGGAGGCGTTGCGTGTCGCCTACGACGCACAGCTCGACGGGTCGGCTGCCGACGCGGCTGAGGCATTGCGTCGTGCGATCGACGTGCTCACAACTCGACGCGGTCGTTGAGTATTCGCGTGCCCTCGAGTTCCCGAAGACCGCTGAGAATCTCCGAACCCGCCGGAACATCGCCGGCACCTTCGAAACGGTACCGCCGCTCCGTCTCACGCCCGGCACCAAGATTCACGACGAGCCGCTCCTGCCGAGCCTGGCCCGGTACGAGGACGAAGGCTTCGAAGTCGATCGTCTCGTCGCCGTAATTGGTCACCGTCTGCATGACGACGAGGTCTGCCCCGTCGCGTCGGCACGTCGTCCGCAGGCCCACGTCCGCCAGACCGAGCCGCACCTCCAGCGGCACGCGGATCATCGTCAGCGCTCCGCCGGTTCGACCACCCGTCAACGTGATCTCGACATCGATGCGATGCAGACCAGCGTCTGAATTATACGGAATCTGCAGCTCCACAGGCCGGGCCATCGTCTCACCGGGGTTCAAGCTGAACGTCGCTGACGACAGCTGCACGTCCCAGCCATCGGGCTCGTTCACGCGAATCGTCCCGCTGATCGACTGGCCAAAGGTGTTCGTCATCAGCAGCAGCCGCGGGTGCGGGCGGAAGCTGCTCTCGATGAGCGGATCGTCGAGACGAACCGTCTGCCGCAGCCGCGTCAGCGGCGTGTCGACGCCGACAACGAAACTCGGCATCGCCGTTATTGCCGCCTGCGCCAGACCCTGCTCGCGACCGATCTTCGACTGCCGAAGCTGACGACGGTTGCCCCAGGCATCCACCTGCTCGGCATCGGGACCCAGGTTGATCGCCAAGCTCACGTTGCTCGCCCGGCTGGGGTCAGCCGCATCCGACCAGACGACGAGCGTTCCCGGTGCGTCGCGATCGTCCGCATCGGCAAACAGATACGCCTCCACCCGGTCGTCCACATCGCCCGCCAGAACCCGGCCTTGATACGTCTTGTTCGACAAGCTCGCCAGCAACGTCTGCAGCACGACGAACGCCTCCGTCGGCTCCGGCGGAGCATCGGTTCGCTCGCCTCTTGCAGATGCCACCGGCAACGGCAGCGTCAGCCGGTCGGCTCCACCCGCCAACGCCAGCGTCACGCGACGGATGAGGTCGCTGAGCATGACGCGACGCCCGTAGATCTCCGGGTCCAACAGCTCCAGCCGCACCGCCACCTCCGCATCGCCGCCGCTGCGGGTCGCTTCGGCGACGAACAACGGCATCTGCGACGCCGGCACGTCCGTCGGCAAGCTCATCGCCAACACCGCCGGCGCCGGCTCGACGCCGGCCACCGACCGCCGCGTCGGCCACGGCATCGACAGTCGCGGCTCGGGCGTCAGCGATGCGATCACGCCGCCGAATTTCGCGTAGAGCAATCGAAGCCGCTCCTCGCTCGCAAAGGCTTCGGCATCCGTTGCCAAGCCGACCTGCCAGCGGTCGATCTGGTGCGCGTGCCGGCTCACGAGGTAGCCCAGCGACGACCGCCACGCCGAATGACTGGTCTTGTCGATAGCCAGCAAATCATAAAGTTTCTGCAGCGACGCATCACCAGCGACGGCCGCCAGCGTCGGTGTCGAGCCGGCGAAGACGCCCGTAATGGAAACATCCATCGCCTCCAATGACGTCGCTGCCTCGTCAAGCTCCTCCACGCTTCGACCTGCGTCATTGCCCGACGCACCGCCCCACAACGCCAGCTCCACGCGACCCGCTCCCAATGGACCGATCAGCGGCTGCAGCAGCGACCAATTCGCGGCAGCGAGGTGCGTCGCATCGATCGAGAATCTCTCGTCGCGATCCAGCACCGGCCCACTCGCCAGCACCACGAAAGGCGACCGCCGCGTCGAACTGCCCGCCCGCAAATGACCAGTGTCGGCCGAGACGTCCAGCACCGCCTCGTACCAGCCGGGCGGCATCGGGCCGAAGTCGAAGTCGAAGTTCAGGCTCGCTACCCCTCCGGCCTCACTTCCGTCGCCATCGGCATGTTGCACGCTCTGGTGCCTTATAGCTTCGCCTGCCCAGACGACTCGGCCCGTCGCATCGAAGACGCGGGCAGTCGCATCGAGGTCCTCGACCATCGGATCCAAAGCCGTCGCCTGGATCCGAACCCGGTCGCTTGCCAGAAAGACGCCCGACGGCTTGAGGCGCTTGACCTGCAACTGCGGCACGCGACTGACGACGAGATCATCAAACCAGGCTGATCCGCGGACATCCTGCTGATATTTGAGCAGTTCATCCCCCGCCGCACCGCCGAGTGATGGCCCGGCAGCACCCGGTTCCGGCACGTCATCCTGCCCACCGGCGGCGGGTTGTAAGAGGCCGAGTTCCAGAACGAGCCACCGCGCATCGGCATCGTCGGTATGCGTCGCGACGCTCAGCGACTGCCACGCTTCGGCGGCATCGTCGGGCGTGACGAAGGGTCCGCTGTGCCGCACGCTACCCGGAATGACGCGGCCGTCGGCGTCGGTGATCATGAGCGACATGCGAGCCCGCGCGTACTTCAGAGTCGTTGTCTTGACGTAGCCGTCGATGCGGTAATGCGCCCCTGCCACCGCCGGCAGGACGCGGTGCTCCAGGCGGTACAACGCACTGCCGCCGTTGAGGTCGAGTTGGAACGAGAAGTCGCCCGTCCTGGCCCGCGTCCGCGTCAGTCGCCCGCCGACCCAGTGCGGCATGCCGATGCCGGTGACGCGGTTAAAGAACATCGGCGTTTCTTCGAAGTTGCCGTCGTCGCGCTCCTCGAAGTCGAAGACACGCAGCACACGCCTGTCGCTCTTGTCCTTGATTTCGTCCAACATCTCCCACTCCGCCCGCAAGGGCGACAGCGATATCAAGACGACACCGAGCAGCAGCGTAAGGATCCGCACCTTGACGTTATCGGTCCTTGAGCCGCCTCAACCCCAGGCAGGCCGAGGGAAGGGTCATCGTTCTATGGACGGTCCGGATCATCGTCGTCCCAATCGCCGGAGTCTTCCTCGGCAAAGTCTTCGGGTTGGTCTTCCAACGTCTGGGCCGCCCAGTCGCCGCGGAGGAAGCGGTAGCCGGCGTAGGCGAGAAGAGCGGCGAACGCGAGACCGCCGACGAGGCCGGGAAGCATGGTGCAGGCTACGAGTCTCACGCCACGCACGCGGTGTCGCCGCTGCACTTCCCTATCGTGCGGCGGCACCATGTTGATTCCGCTCAAGACCGACCGGCCGCTGATGCAGACGCCTCGGGCGAACCTCGGTCTGATCGTCACGATTTCCCTGATGTTCGTGGTGCAGACGGCCTTCGAGGGCGTCCGCGAAGCGCTGCTGCTTCGACCTTATGAACCGTCCCTAATCGGCTTCATCGGCAGTGGCTTTCTGCACGGCGGTGTTCTGCACCTGTTGGGGAACATGCTGTTTCTCTACATCTTCGGCAACACGATCAACGATGCACTGGGACACGCTTCCTATCTCGCCTTCTTCATCGGCGGTGTTGCCTTTGCGGCTTTGATGCACTCGATCGTCGAGACGAATCCGGCACTCGGCGCTTCGGGCGGCGTCTTCGCGGTGACGGGAATTTACCTCGCCTTGTTCCCGAAGACTCGGATTCTTTTGCTGTTCTTCTTCTTTATCATCACGACGGTTTCGGTGCCGGCGATCTGGTTTTTGGGCATCTACTTCGCCATCGACCTCATTCAAGGTTTGGACTCGCTTCTGCTCGGCAGCGATGAAGGTGTCGCCCGTTGGGCGCACTTTGGGGGAGCGACCTATGGTTTCGCAGTCGGCGTCATCCTATTGAAACTGGGCCTGGTGCCCAAGAGTCAGGTGAATGTCCTGACGATGCGGGACAAGTCGCGGCAGCGGCGGCGAAGCCGGGCGGAGATGCTGGCGAGCGGGCAGGTGCACGGTTCGGCGATGGACGTCGTGCCCTTAGCGGCGGCGGATCAAAAGTCGCTGCAGGTGCAGGACATGAAGGCGTCGCTCCGTGACCAACTCGACCGCGGCGACACGAGCAGCGCGGCGGCGTCTTATGAGGCGTTGCTGGGCGTGGACGAACGACAGGTCTTGCCGCCGGCGGAGCAGCTGGTGGTGGCGGAGGCGCTGTACCGAGACGGTCGACATGCCTCGGCGGCGAAGGCGTTTCAGCGATATCTCGAGCAGTATCGACGGTCTGGCGATTCGGAAGCGGCCCGTGCGAAGCTCATGCTCGGGCTGCTGCTGGGGCGGTATCTCGGCCAGCCGATTCCTGCGAAGCGGCACCTCGCGGAGGCGGCAGCGGAGCTCGACGACGTCGGCGACGCCGAGCACGCGAGCTTCGCCCGACAAGAGGTCGAGCGACTCGGCGGTTGATGATCCTGATGGATGTTCAAGCTCGCAGCACCGACTCGATCCGATCGAGCAGCCGGTCGACCTGCTCCTCCGTATTGTAAAAATGCGGGGCGAAGCGAACCCGCCCGCAGCGGGAGGCGAGTTCGATGTGGTGCTCCTTCGCGAGCGTCTCGTAGAGCAATTTTGCGTCGCCGCCGGGGGGCGTGAAGCAGACGGCACCCGATCTGACGCCGATTGAACTTCTAGGGGTCGCCGATTGTCCGCCGAGGTCACCTATGCCACGCGCAAACTGATCGCCGAGGGTGGTTACGCGTTCAGAAACTGCATCGATTCCGATGTCGCGGAGCATCGACAGCCCCGTGCCGACCGCGATGATCGGCGCGAAGGCGGGCGACCCGTATTCGTAGCGGTGAGCGTTCGGGCGGAGCGTGTAGTCGATGGATTCCCACTTGAACGGCTCGACGACGCTGCCCCAGCCGACGGTCGCGGGACGCAGCTCGTCGAGTCGCTCGCGGCGGATGTAGAGGACGCCCGCGCCCATCGTGCCGAGCATCCATTTATGCCCGCCGGCCTGTAGAAAGTCGACATTCGCCTCCTCGACGTCGATCGGCACGACGCCCAGCGACTGGATGGCGTCGACACTGAATCGGATGCCCCGCTCCCGGCAGAAGCTGCCGAGGCGGTTGATGTCGGTCCGCTGGCCGGTGCCCCACTGGACGTGCGAGACGGCCAGAAGCTTGGTCTTCGGATGCTCGCAGGCGGCGATGAGGTCGTCTTCGCGGACGAGGACATGGCCTTCGTCGGTAGTAACTTCATTCACACTAACGAGTTCGGCCCCGCTGCGGCGGCAGGCCTCGGTCCACGGATAGACGTTCGCCGGATACTCGCCGTCGTTGATGACGACGCGATCCCCCGGCTGCAGATCGAGGCCGAGGGCGATCATGCTGACGGCTTCGCTCGTGTTGGAGACGATGGCGATGTCGTCCGTTGAGGCGTTGATCACATCGGCGGCGGCTTGTCGGAGCGTGTCGAGCGGCTTCATGAAGTCGAAGCCGACGAACGAATCCTCCTGAAAATGCTGAAGAAACGACCGAACGGCGTCCCCCACCACGCGCGGCATCGGGCTGACGCCTGCATGGTTGAAGTAGTCCCTCTTGGCCAACACCGGAAAAGCGTCGGTGTTGCCGATGAGCTCGTCGATCTGCATGAGCCGACGGTATCGCCGTGACGTAGACGATAAGATGCACGTGATGTTCAAGACGTTCCTCACCGCCGCCATCGTCGGAAGCACGTCCGTCGCCATCGCCGGGCCGGTCGACGTGGCGGGTCAGGTCGCGTTGCGTCTTGCTCCCGAGCCGCGGCCGGAAACGGTACGAATTCCAGAGTATTTCGATGATATTGACGTTGCCCGTCTCGATCTCGAAGCCGGCCGATTCCGCCGCGTGGTTTGGGAACTACCCGCCGATGCCGCGCCCGCATTGCGTGCCGAGGCCTTGCTGGCGTTGGGGAATCACGACGAAGCCCGCCGCCTCGCCGACGATGCGACATTGGCGGGTCGGGTCGAGCTGGACCGGCTTGAGTATGCCGATGCCGTCGAGCTGTTTGAGCAGGCGATCGAGCGCGATCCCGACGCCATCGCCCCGCGACGCTACCTCGGCCTGGCCCTTGAAGGCCTTGGCCAAACCGGCGCGGCGATCGACGCCTACAGGTGGTTCCAGGAGCAAGGCTTTACCCGCCGCTTCGCCAACTCCCCGGACAGCGAGCCGTTCGACAATGCCCATGACCTCGTCCACATCGCCTCGGCCGTCGATCGACTCGCGACGCTGACGCTCGCCTACCGCACCGAGCCGGACCTTCACGACGAGGTGCTGGCCATGCTGGTCTGGGCATACGACACGATCGACCGCGACCACGTGCCGGCTCGCGTTGCCGCAGCGTCCTTCCTCTTCGAGCGAAGCGACTTCAAAGCGGCACTTGAAGAGCTTGAGGCGGCGTTGGCGATTCGGCCGACGGACCCGAACGGCCTGGCCCTGCTGGGCCAATTGCACCTCGATCGCTTTGGATTCCAGGAGGCGCAAGCCGTCGTTCACGCCCTTCGCCACACCGACCCAGCGTCGCGTGAGGCGGACTTGATCGAGGCTCGGTCGCTGCTTTTGCAACGCCAGCCCGACCGGGCCGAGCCGGTAGTGCGACGTCAACTAGATCGCGACCCTAGCGACGTCCGCGCTCTCGGCCTGCTCGCAGCATCAAAGGCGATGCGGCTCGATCAAGACGCTGCCGATGTACTGATCGCGGAGGCAGAGTCCATCCGGCCCGGCGACGCTGTCGCTCTTTTCCAGGTGGGCGAACAGCTCGCTGTCACCCGGCAATACGACGCGGCTGCCGCCACGCTGAGCCAGGTGGTCGAGCGAGCCCCGTGGTGGACCGCCGCCCGCAACGAGCTGGCCCATGTCTATGTCCAAGCGGGCCAGGAGCAACTCGCAATTCTCGAGCTCCGCGAGGCCCGGCAGCTCGATCTGTTCAACGCCGAATCGAAGAACTACCTCCAACTTCTCGAGGAAATGGCGGGCTACGCCTCGCAGGAGACAGAGCACTTCATCATCCGCCACGACGACTCGGACCAAGGCCATGAGGGTGACGCCTTCGTTGCCGACCTCATGGCGGGCTGGCTCGACGGCATGCACGACGATGTCGCCGGCGAGTACGGCTGGGAGCCGGACGTGCCGACGCAAATCCAAATCTTTCCGACGCATGACCGATTCAGCGTCCGCGTCGCTGGCGATCCCTACGTCGGCACCGTCGCCGCCTGCACCGGACCGGTCATCGCCATGGTCGCACCGCGGGACGGCGAAGAAGCCCTCGGCACCTACGACTGGGCCCGCGTCATGCGGCACGAATACGCCCACACCATCACGCTCGGCAAAACCGACAACCGCGTCTGGCACTGGCTTACCGAAGGCCTCGCCGTCCGCAGCGAGCGGGCACCGCTGAGCCAGGATCAGCTCAACCTGCTCAGCCAGGTGACGCTCGACGACGCACTCTTTGGCATTGAGGATCTGACGTGGGGCTTCGTTCGCCCACGCAAGCCGACGGATCGGTCGCAGGCCTACTTCCAGTCGTGGATGGTCTGCGAGTTCTGGGTCGAGCGGCATGGGGAGGAGGTCGTTTCAGAGATCCTTGACGCCTGCCGACGCGGTCTGACGGAGCGGCAGGCGTTGGCGGAGTTGTTCAACACGACGCCCGCCGAATTCGACGGCGAGTTCAAGCAGTGGATGCAGGCGAAGGTCGCATCGTGGGGCCACGACCCTGAGACGAGCATCGCCTACGGCGATCAGATCCAGCTGGGCGAGGCGGCGGTGCGTCAGCGGGATTGGCCCGCAGCGGTCGAGGCGTTCGAGACGGCGGCGGAGCTTCGGCCGCTGGATGAGGGTCCGGCCAAGCGACTCGCGGGGCTCTACCTGATCCAGAAGGACGCTGCAAGTGCTGCCAACAAGTTGATGTGGCTTGCCCAACGCACGACCCGCGACCCCCGCTTCGCCGCCCGAGCGGCTCGGCTGTATCTCGACCTCGATCAACCGGCCAAGGCCCTCGAAGCCGCCACACTCGCATTGCACGGCAACAGCTACGACGAGGCGACTCGTGAGCTGTTCCAAGCCGCTGTCGCTGCGAATGGTTTGTGACAAGCTGTACGGCTGATAACGCTGCCAGCCAGTCCAACCCGGCACAGCAGGTGCAACGTTCGAGAAGAGCGTGGATCACCTGAATGAATTTCGCTTGACATTCGGACCGGTCCGAATCAGAATAAGCGGCATCTGGAGGAACGCTGAATTCGAAGACCCCAACATCCCGACCTGCAGTCCGCCGACGCATCACGCTGCGTGACGTCGCTCGCGAGGCAGGCGTGAGTCGGACGACCGTCAGCGACGTGCTCAACCGCGGCGACGCCGCTGAGCTGTACGCGGACGAGACCCGGCAGCGTGTCGCAGATGCGGTGCGGGTCCTCGGATACGCCCCGTCCACGACAGCTCAAAAGCTCGCTCGTGGTCGCTCTGGCTTGATTGGGCTCGTCCTGCTTCGCGACTTCTCGAACCCGTATTTCGCCCGCTTCGCCGACAGCGTCGACCGGGAAGTCCGCCGACGCGGCATGCGGCTGCAATTGAGCGTCCGCGATTGTGCAGGCGTCGATGACGAAGAATGCTCGCGGCGTGACGCGCAGCTGATTCGCCAGATGCAGGCCGATGCCGTCGAGGGGCTTCTGGTTGGCCCGATCTACGAAGAACTTGATCTTCACCAGCACAACGCGTTGACCCGCGGCCAGATGCCGGTCGTCCTGTTCAGCAGCCCCCGCGACGACTACGACACGGTCGGCAAGCGAGAGGACGCCGCTCGACTGATTGCAATAGACCATCTGCGGGAACACGGGCATCGCAAAGTCGGCTTCCTCTGTGCCCCGCCGAGTCGAGTCGATCCGACGTCGCCTGATCAATTTGAACCGCTTCGCGTGCTGAATTCGAGCGGGATCTTTGCTGGCCCGCAGTGGGTCGCGTGGCAAGGCGACACTGGACGACTCGATGATTACGCCGAAGCGATCAGCAGCTTCACCGACAACTGGCTTGCCGCCGACGAAGCTGACCGGCCCACAGCGGTCATGACCCTGAACGATTCGGCAGCGATGGTCGCCCTGGGCCACTTCGCCTCCCGCGGCATCCGTGTGCCGCAGGATCTAAGCGTCATCGGCCACGATAATCTGCCTGAAGCCGCCCACCTCGTGCCGCCATTGACAACCGTCGATGGCGACACCGACGGCCAGGTTCGGGCGGCAGTCGAGCTTCTGTCGCAACGTGTCGCCGGATCAAGGGACCCGGTAACGGACGTGCAACTCGTACCTCAACTCAAGCTCCGCGGCTCGGTAGCCGCCGTGAGCCCGCGGCCGACGCTGTGACGTCGACCAATCTTTCATCTACCCCAGGAGGAATCCGATGCAAACCTTGACCCAAACCCTGTTCGCCGCCACCGCAACCGCTGCCTTGGCGGCAACCTCGCAAGCGGCCGTGCTCGTCTACGACGGCTTCGACTACACCGCCGGAAATGCCCTCGCCGGAAACGCGGGTGGCATCGGCTGGGACGGCTCCTGGCAAGTCGATTCCCAAGGCGGCAGCAACAGCGGCGCGAGCGTCGTCGGTGGCCTGACCTTCAGCGACTACCCCGTCCTCGGCAACGCTGCAGAAGTTCTTTCCAACTACAACGGCCAGATCTCCGGCACCACGTACGCCGGCACCACCGCGGCCCGACAGACCGCAACGGGCATCGGCGCCGTCAGCACGCCCACGACGTTCTACACCAGCATCCTCTTTCGGCAGCTGCAGACCGATAATTCCTTCGCGAACGAAAGCACGTTCTCCTTTGCCGACACCGACTTCGGCGGCCAGCAAAAATTGATCAGCCGCCCGGTCGATCTCTTCGACAGCGACGACCCCCAAAACGTCGCTGTCGGCCCCGGCAACGAAGCGACCGTCGGAACCGCGGGCATCGAGGCGGAAACAACCTACCTGATCATCTCGAAGTTCGAAAACATCAATGCTCCCGTCTTCGGCGGGCTCGACATCAGCGCGACCCTTTGGGCCCTTGATGAAACCGCCTACGACGCCATCAAAGCCGGCGGCATCACCGAGTCCGAACTCAACGCCAACGCCGTCGCCACCGCAACCCGCACCGACGTCGGCCCAGACTTCCCGCCGAGCTTCCTCGGCGGCGAGTTTTCCCGCCTCCGCAGCGTGACGGGCTTCGGCATCAACAATCGTTCGCGTTTCGACGAGCTGCGGGTTTTTACCGACCTCGATGACGTCAACGCCGTCATCCCCGAGCCGACGTCGGCTTTGGCAATCAGCATGATTGGCCTGCTCGGCCTCCGTCGCCGCCGCTGATACTGCGTTCCCGCTGGGCCTTGTGCTACCGCACAAGCCCCGGTTTCTCGCCGCCTTGAGCGGCTTTGCTTCCTGGAGGACCTTCATGACTCGACCCGCCCATCACCGTCGTTTCGGTTTCACGCTTGTGGAGCTTCTGGTCGTCATCGGCATCATCGCGCTGCTGATCTCGATCCTGCTGCCCACCCTGACCCGCGCCCGACAGTCGGCAAACAGCGTTGCCTGCTTAAGCAATCTGCGGCAGGTAGGAACTGGATTGGTGCAGTACGCGAATGACGAGCGAATGTGGCTCCCGTCCGGGTTCGGCGACGATCCCACACCCAATAATTACGCAGGTCGAGACCCGAAGTGGTATGCATGGGTGGTTTTAGGAAAGTACACGACTGGAGGCAATGTCTTGACATGTGGTGCCGACCAGGAACCACTCGAAAAGACGGGCGATTTCTGGTGGAGCGTCCCCGCGGGGGACCGTTCTGGTGAGGTACTGCTTAGCTACATGTACAATGCAGGGAAAGATCGAGAATTCGCACATCGCAAGCTCAGCAGCATCACCGGCAGCGTGGAGATGCGGGCAGTCGGAGATAAGGGAGACGGCGACGACCACAACGGGACGTTCAATTTTGAGCTTCCAAACCTCTGGGAACAGCAGTTTCCATTCACTCGACATGATGGGCGGATCAACTTCGCCTTCTTCGACGGACACGCGGAGCAGGTCGAAGGCGCGGAGCGGCCAAGTGATGATGACGTCTGGACATTTCAGTGGCCGGGGAACACGAACAACACGCCATTCTTCAGAGCATGGGATGCAGGCTATCACCTTTCAAACTGGTGGGAAGGGTAGAGACCGGAACACTGATCTAGCTGTCCTATGAGATCAATTGCTTCAACCTTACTTTTAACCTTTAAGCCACGACCTTAAGCTATCAAGCCACGAAGTTGGCGTAGAGTTATATGATGAATCTTGCACCACCTCTCGCTATTGCAGCCGCCGCTCTTGCTACTGCCGCCTCCGCAGCACCTCTGACGAGCGAATCCTTCAACTACACCCCTGGCACCCCCATCGCCGGTCAAAGCGGCGGCAGTGGCTGGGGCGGGGCGTGGCAGGCAGATGCTCAATCGGCCACAGTCGTACCGGGACTCGACTTCGGCCTCTACCCTACGAGCGGCAACGCTCTGCAGATCGCCCAAGGCTTGAGCGACAACTCGAGCGGCTTGGGCTTCGCCGGACGGGCGTTCGGCAATACGGTCGGCAATAGCGACTTCAATGATCGTCAGAGCTTCATGCTAAGCTACCTCGTTCGCCTCGACCGCGACGAGGGACTTCCCTTCGGCAACGGCCAGGTCACGCAATTCGGTCACGACTTCAGCGGAACCACCGTCGGGACCACCAGTGACAGCGATCGAAAGCTTCAAGCGAGGGTCAATGGATCGAATGGTTTCGGCGGACCCGAAGGCGTCAACGTCTCAATCGGCAAGCAGGATGGTCAAGGGACGGCCAGCTATGCGTTCGAAGAAGGGGAGACGCTGATGGCAGTCGCGATCTACTCTGGTGTCAATTGGGGTACATTCGAGCAGTGGGCAAGTGATGCGACGCTCTACCTGCTGGACGAAGACGATTATGCCGCTGTAGCTGCGTCGGCAGATCCTCTTTCTGCGCTTGCAGGCAACAACCAGGTCAGTGCGACGGAGAGTCGTTCCGGTTCGGCATTTGGCCCAGACGGGCCACAGGTGAGCGATCTGTTCCGCTTTTACGCCGGCGAATCGACCGTCACCTTCGACGAGATTCGAACTGGCACCGCGCTCGCTGACGTCATTCCCGCCGCCATTCCTGAGCCGGGGTCGGCCGCTGGGCTGGCCCTGCTTGGTCTGATGTCGCTTCGCCGCCGCCGCTGATCTTCCACCACCACCATGAAACGCAACTTAAAGCCCCACCGGCTCGGCCTCCTCGCGGCGGGCGTCTTCGCGATGCTCGCCGGCGGAGCCTTTGCCGTTGACGTTCCATTGCCCGACGGCGCAACCGAACTCATTGAAGCCGAAGCCACGCCGCCCAAGAGCACCAACACCGTTATCAACGACGATACCGCCTCGGGCGGTAAGGCCGTCGAGTCGGCCAAGACGTGGGAGCCGATCTTCGAGTCCGATGCTTTCTCCGGTAAAGACGGCAAGGTGACGATTTGGGCCCGCTACCGCGGCGGACCGATTCAGCTCAAGACCGAAGGCGGCACCAAGGGCGAACTCGATTGGGTTTGGGCCAAGCCTGGCAGCTTCGAGTGGTACAAGGTCGGGACTTACGAGGCCGAGGTGCTCGGCACCAAGATTCGCTTCATTCGTGGCGAAGCCGACGGGTTGGTAGCCATCGACGCAATCGCTTACAAGCTCGAGGCCCCCGCCGTCGGCGAGACGCCGCAGGACGCGGGCGATGTCGGCATCACAGGCGAAGCCGCGGGCGGTGATCGGGAGCTGCCGTCCGCTTTTCCTGATCCCGATGCTCCCGCCGTCGATGCCGAGTTGAGCATCGATTGGACTGCGACGAGTCATGACGTGCCGCAGGATTTGTGGGGCGTGTCGCTTTTCCTGATCGTCAAGCCCGATCAGTCGACCGACCCTGCTTATGTCAACTGGCTGACGGAGCTGCGTCCGTCGCTCGTGCGTGTACACAGCGCGGAGATGACGACGCAGTGGTGGGATGCGGAGAAAGACGAGTGGAATCGGGAGGCGATTCGCCAATGCTTCGAGCCGCACCGCGACTGGCTCGCCAGCGGCGACGTGAAGCTGATGATGTGTGCCCCCTACGACTGGCCGGCCAGTGTTCTGGGCCAGGAACAGAACAGCAAGTACATTCCACCCGATCGCTATGACGCGGGCATGGCCAACTTCCGTGAACTGGTCACCATCCTGACTGACGAGCTCGACCTGCCGATCACGCACTGGGAACTGACGAACGAGTGGGACAACACGTACGAGAAGCTCGGCAAGCTCGATGAGCTGTGGACCGTCTTCAACCTGCTGGCCCAGGTCGCTCGTGAGGCGTCGCCCGACACGCAGGTCGGCGGACCGGCGTTCACCTGGCCGAAGGCGACGTGGATCGACGGCCTGCTCGACGCCAGTGGAGAGCGTCTCGATTTCCTCTCCTGGCACGGTTACGCGGCAGGTCAGCCGACCACGCCGACGCCCGCGGTCATGGCACGGGCCGCGCGGATGGGTGAACACGCCGCCGAAGTGAATGAGGACCTGGCCGAGCGCGAGCTTGAAGACGTCGAGACGTATAAGACCGAGTTCAACGTTCAATGGACCTGGCAGCCCTACGAACGCCGACACGCCAACAGCATCGGAGCTGCCTTCCTCACCAGCGTCATTGATGAGCTCGCCCGCCACAATGTGGATGGAGCGACCGTCTGGCATGCGATGGGCAACGCCTACGGGCTCGTGGATTCCGAAGGCAATCGCCGCGCCACCGGACAGCTGTACCTGTGGGGCAACCGCTACGGCCACGGCTCCGCGTCGCCGTTCGCCTTCGCTTCCGATGCGTCGACGCCGACGACACAGCCCGCAACGGACGTCGACAACCCGGGCCTCGCGGTTCTGCCCCTGACGCACGATGACGGCACCCGGACACTCGTCCTCGCCAACCAGACCGCCGGCCCGATCCGCCTCGCCAGTGCGGCCAAGCTGCTCGACACCAACGCCACAATCCGCCGGCTCGCCGTGACTGCCGATGGCGGCATCGTCGAGAGTGACGACGACCTCGACATCGAGTTGCCCGGTTACAGCGTGACCTTCCTCACCACCGCCAGTGGCAACGAACCTGTCGGTAAGATCGATCTGCCCGCTCAGCACCGCGACTTCGGCTTCTGAACGAGATCTGCAAGTTGCTCTGAGCCGCGGACTCACGGTCCGCGGCTCACAGACGATCCTCTGCTTGAAGAGACACGGGTCGCTTGCCTTGCACCATCGGCTGCGCACCGCGACACTGCCGCGGTGGGCGACGAGACGACCATTCCTGATCACGAAGACCACAACTGTCTCCGCTGCGGCTATGACCTGACGAGTCTTGACGATCGTCAGGCCTGTCCGGAATGCGGCCTCATTGTCGGCCTGAGTCGGCGGAGCAAGACGCAGCTCAGCAGCAACCACCCGCAGTGGCTGGGCCGCCTGACGCTCGGCACGACGGCCTTGGCGTTGGCGATTCTCCTGTCGCCGATGCTCGTCTTGACGCCGGTTCTCGTGCTCGAGCAGATGGACCTGATCCAGAGCCGCAACGACTGGGACTGGCGAACACAGCGATACGCAAACGTCGCCTTGAGCGAGCTTATCTCGCCGCTGGAGTGGGTCGCCTTCGCGACGCTCGCGGTTACGGCCGCGCTGCCGCTCGTCCTCTTTCCGACGGGCGTTCTGCTACTCGGCAGACGCCGGACGTCTGGAGAAGCGGAACCTTTTCGACGACTCTTCCTGTTGCCGGCGTCGCTGGTCGTCGTCGCCACCATCGCCTTCGTCGTTCCTGGCGGTCTGCAGGTCGCTCAACCCGCGTTGAAGATCGTGAACCCTGCCCATTACATGGGCGTGTCGCAGCCGATGCTCGAGTCGATCATGCCGATCCTGATCCCGGCCATCTTCGTGCTCAGCGGCTACGTCATGATTGTTCTGTCACTCCGTCTTCGCGTCCTTGCCGAACGTGCACCCGCCCCGCTGCTTGCCGCTGACAGCCCGATCGTCGGCGTCGTTGCAGGCACCGTCAGCATTCTCTTCGGCCTCTGGCTCGGGCTGTCGATCCAGGGCATCACCACCATCGGCCCTCGCGGCACGTCCAGCGACATCACGATCCTCCTCCTCGGCATCGCCGGCGGCGTTGGCGGCGGGGCACTGATCTGGTCGATCTACCTGCTCGTCCGCTACAGCCTTGCCTTCAACAAGACCCGCCACCAGGCGGCGTCCCTCTTCCGCGACAGCGACTTGTCGCTCCGATCCGATGCATCGGCGGGTATGGGCCGTGAGGGGCTCGAACCCCCGACATCCTCCTTGTAAGGGAGGCGCTCTGGCCAACTGAGCTAACGGCCCGTCGCCGCAGGGTAGCTTCCGCATCGGCGACATCAAGAAGAATGCTTCCGATCAGCGCATCGATCAGCGCATGAAGAAGGCTCCCGGCACAACCGGGAGCCTGCCACGTTGCTCTGGATCGTTAGTCGAGGTTAAGAATCGCGTCGAGCGTCGGGCGAGAGGCGGCGATGGTGGTGGCGAAGATGGCGTCGCGTTCGGCCTTCGACTGGTTGCCGAAGAAGAGCACCTGCACCTGGCCGCCGCCGAAGTCGCGCCCGGTGCCGCGGCGGGCGAAGCTCTTGAGACCCGCCATGTCCCGGCTCGTCTGACCATCGGCGTGGGCCATGAAGTTGTAGATGTAGACCGGCCGATCCTCGTCGCCGCCGGGCGGGATCATCCGGTAGATCGTGCCCCTGATGTCGAAGCCGTCGACGGTCCAATCGGCTGGCTCGTCACCGGCGATGATCCAGCCCTGCCCAGGGTAACACGCCGGCGGGTAGTGGTTCAGCAGGTTGGCAACATCCGTCGTCTGGACGAGTAGCAGGCTGACTGCGTCACCACCCGTGAGCGACTGATAACTCCGCGACACGAGCACATTGGGCCGGAGCATGTCGGTTGCCTGCGTCGGCACGGGCACGTCGCGTCCGATCCAGCCGCCGGGCAACGCCAACGGAATCTGGTCCGCAGCCGTGCGGCAGTCGGCGAAGTAGGCGACTGCCTCGGCGTTCATGTCGCTCTTGCTCCGCGACAGGTAGCCGCCCCAGACGAGCAGCCCGGCGGTGACCAGGATCGCCAACCAGTGCGTCATCGGCAGCTTCACGACGAACCTCCCGAGCGCCGGTAGATCGGCACGCCGATAAACTCCAGCAAGGCCGTCATGCCGGTGAGCAGCAGGTAGCCGATGAAGAGCACCGCCCACCCGGCGAGGTCGTGGAAGGTGTCCGCCGTCTCGCCGCTGTAGTTGCCGTAGACCCAGACGGTCGGCACCAGCCGGATGATGTTGCACAGCAACGCCAGTAGCGGGCTCGACAGCAACACAAGCGCCCGCACCCACCAGCGGAACGGCGAGGCGAAGGCGAAGGCCACCGCCACGAGCGTCAACGCCCAGATGCCACGAATGCCCGCACAGGCCTCTTCGACCGTCACCTCGACGCCGTTGATGCTCAGGAGGTTGCCCGACCGCTCGACCGGAATCGAGACGATGTCCAAGACGTTCTCCGTCGCGACGGCAGCAATGTCCATCAGCGGCGACGCCATCTTCTGCACCACTGTCGGCGGCAACGGCGTGAGGAACCCGAGCACAAGGAACGCCGGGAAGAACTTCGTCAACGCCTCCCGCCCCGCCACCGTCAGCACCGCCCCCGCCAGCATCGCGACGGCCCCGAGGTGGTACGCGAGAAACATCGTGTACTGGCTGCCGACGAAGAAGCCGAACAAGCCGACCAGCATCAGCACGCAGCCGATCCACGGATCCCGCACGACCAGCGAGCGGAGCCGCTCACGTCGCACGAAGACCAGCCAAGCGGCGATGATCGGCACGAGCGTCAGGTGGCTCGATTCCGAGTCCCCAATCGCCCGGTTGAACAAAAGCGACCAGGCATCGAAGGCGACAAAGATTACGCCGCCGACGAGCAACGCCATCATCAGCAGCCGCAACAGCCACTGCCTACGCGGACGGTCCGGCTCGCTGTCGAGAAAGTTGGGAGCGATGGACTGCGTCATCGTCGGTCGGGATCATGACTCATGCGACGCTCGGCCGCCAGTGGTTCGCCGGATCCATCGCCAGCGGCGACTTGTCGGATGAGAGACAGGCAGCTCTGGGCCGTCTGGGTGATGTGGAAGTGCGACAACGCTCGCTCACGGCCGGCTTGGGCGAGTCGTTGACGCTCCGCGGGATCACGAATCAGCCGCAGCAGGGCCGCCGCCATGGCCGGTGAATCGTTCATTGGCACGAGCAAGCCCGTGGTGTTGTCGACGATGGTCTCTCGTACGCCGCCGGCATCGGTGGCGACGACGGCCCGCCCGGCCGCCATGGCCTCGACAACGACCTGCCCGAATGGCTCGGGCGTGGTGGAGGCGTGGGCGACGATTGTCAGCTTCGCCAAGGCGGACCAGATGTCGTCCTCGAAGCCGCAGAATTCGACGCTGCCGGACAGGTCCGGCTCAGCGACCCGTTTCCGCAGTCGCCGCTCGTAATCATCTTCGCCAAAGAGGGCGGACCCGATCAGGCGGAACCGGACGCCTGGCATCTGCTGACGCACGACGGCCGCGGCATCGAGGAAGACGTGCTGCCCCTTCCAAGGAGCCAGCCGACCCACCAAGCCCACGACGGGCGAACCTTCCGGCGTCGCCATCACATTAACCGGCGGCACCACGCCGCTGTAAACCACGCGTGCCGGCTTGCTCTTCGTAGGGTGGGCTTCAGCCCACCTCTGATCGCCCGTCGATTGGTGGGGGTGGTGGGCTGAAGCCCACCCTACGGGCAGCTTGAGCGTCTCCAGCGTGTGCTCGCTGTTGGCCGCGATGCCCTGCGGCACCCACCGGCACAGCCGCCGAAAGACCGGCACCACCTTCGCCGGCAGATAGTCCGGCATCACCCGATCGCGCACGTGCCACACACACGGCACCCCCCCACCCTTCGCCAGCCTCGCCGCCATTCCGCCGAGCACATCCGCCTTGAGCGAGTTGCAGTAGACGAGGTCGACCTCCGCCTCCCGGATGAACCTAGCCAGCCGACGCACGAACCCCACCGCCGCCGGCACCTTCATCAGCGACCCGGGCCCGACCCCCACCCCGTCCTTCTTCGCCGTTCGCAGCCGATCACTCAGCGGAAAGACGTCGCACGCGACACCCCGCTCCCGCAGCCGCCCGACCATCGGCCCGTCCTCAAACACGACCACCCGCGGCTCGACGTCTGAGCCACGGGCGAACTCGCCGAGGAGGTTGATGAGGGCGATCTCTCCGCCGCCGAGCCGCGCGGTGTGGTCGAGGAACAGGACGCGGATGCTCAAGAGCGTCGGCTCTTTCCCGTGCCACGATGTTCACATCGTGGCCCGACCGAGTTTCGATTCAGACACGATGTGAACATCGTGCCACGGAGTTGCAGCGTTGAACCCCTTCCCGTGATCACTCTGCTCGTTTGGCGTCCTGCAGCCGCTTCTGCTCGACCGCCTTCTTCTGCGTGTCCCGCGACGGGCCGCCGAGCACGCTGGCGAGCGTCGCCTCGTTCTGCTCCGCCCACGCCTGCAGCATCGCGACGCCCTCTCGCGGCGACGTCTTGGGCGACCAGCTGAGGTCGCGCTTCGCCTTGGCCGTGTCGGCGATGAAGCACCGCTGATCCCCAGGCCGCCAGTCGTCGAACCTGACTTCCTCCGGCGTCCCGCCGAGGTAGCCGATGAGCTCGCGAAGGCTCATGACGTTCTCACTGCCGCCGCCGGCGTTGTAGACCTTGCCGCGGGCTTGCTTCATGTTCGCGATCGCCGCCTGATAAAGGTCGACGAGGTCGTCGACCCACAGCACGTCGCGCACCTGCCTGCCGTCGCCGTAGACCGTGATCGGCCGGCCGAGCAGCCTCGCGATCGTGAACCAGGCGATCCAGCCCTGATCCTCCACGCCGAACTGTCGGGTGCCGTAGATGCAGGATTGGCGGAAAACAACGGTGTTGAGCCCGTACATGCGGGCGTAGTCGCGGACGTACTGGTCAGCGGTGCCCTTGGAGCAGCCGTACGGCGAGTGGAAGTCGAGCGGTGCCGTCTCGGGGATGCCGTGCGGATAGTCGGCGTAGCGGTAGCGGTCGTTCTCCGGGTCGAGCTCGACCTTCACCTGCTCCATGCCGCCGTAGACCTTGTTGGTGCTGGCGAAGACGAAGGCGGCGTCGGGGGCGTGTAGCCGACAGGCTTCGAGCAGATTGAGGGTCCCCAGCGCGTTGGCCTCGAAGTCCATCCGCGGGTTGAGGAACGACGTCGTGACGGCGACCTGCCCCGCGAGGTGGATGATCGCGTCGGCATCCTTGTGCTGCTCGAGCAGGCCGAGGCAGTCGGTTTCGTTTCGGATGTCGGTGTGGGCGAACTCGAACGTTCCCGCCGCTTCCACTGCGAGTCGTTCGAGAGTGACGAGGTTCTCGACGTTGCCGCGTCGGCTGAGGTTGTCGAACCCGACCACAGCCGCTCCCTCGCGCAGGTAGCGCTCGGCCACGTGCCCGCCGATGAACCCGGCCACGCCGGAGACCAACACCTTCTGTGGCTTCATCATAAACCGACGTTACCCGTGCCACCTTGCATCATGCCGCCGACCGATCGGCGTTCTCGGCGACGACCTGCTCGTAGACGTCGAGCGTCTTGCCGGCTGACGCCTCCCACGAGAAGGCCGCCGCCCGAACCAGCCCCGCCTGACGACGCAGCCTGTGCTCGTCGGGATTATCGAGCAGCCGCCGCACCGCCACGGACAGTGCCGCGTCATCATGCGGATCGACCTTCACACCAGCGTCTCCGACGACCTCCGGCAGACTGGCTGCGTTACTGCTGACCACGGGTGTCCCGCACGCCATCGCCTCCAGCGGCGGCCAGCCGAAACCTTCGAACGTGCTCGGGAACACGAACACATCGGCCGCGCGGTAGTGGGCCGCGAGCCCGTCGTCCCCCGGCACCCGCCCGGCCTCGACCACGCGCCCAGACACGCCCAGCGTCCGCGCCAGCTCGGCCTCGTCGTCGAAGAGCGGCCCCCCGACCCGCAGGAGCACGACGTCTTCCGGCAGCCGGGCGAGCGTTTGCAGCACCGCCGGCGAGTTTTTGTAGCGATTTCGGGTGCAGACATGCAGGACGACCCGTTTAGCCGGGTTGATGCCGTACAGCCCAAGCACACGCTCACGTTCGCCCTCGGAACCCTCGTGCCACAGCCCATCCTGCCGGCGCTCAACCCCGTGCGGCACGACAAGGACGCGATCAGCGGGCATCTTGAGGAACCGCAACGCCTGCTGCTTCGTCGCTTCGCTGGGAACGATGACGCGGGCGCATTGCTCGATGAGGCGGAGCTTGCGAGCAAAGGTGTAGCGGATGAACCGGCCGCGGTTGAAGTCGAGTTCGCCGAGGGCGGAGAGCATCGGGATGACGTCGTGGAGTGTGACGACGCTCCGCCGCGGGTCGCAGGCGCGGAGCAGGTTGGCGTGCGAGTGATCGAGGACGTGCACGACGCCGAAGTCATGCTCCCGCCGCAGCCGGCGAACCACCCGCGGATACCGCACCAGCCGCCCCCACCGCGATGCGTTCGCCGCCCCCGCGACCTTCCGCAACATTGTCGGCGGCCAGACCTCCGGCACGTCCAACGCGACGCCGTCGACCTCCCGCAACGCCGCGACGAGCGACTCGGCATACCGCACGCTGCTCCGCGATGGAAAGCCGGCGAGGTTTTGGAGCAGGAGGACGCGCCGGCTCACGATGCCCGCTTCCGCCGCTCGGCCGCCTCGAGATAGACCCGCTCGTACGCCGCCCCGGCCGCGGCCCACGTCTGGCCCGCGGCGACCTCCCGCCCGCGGCGGCACAGCGCCTCACGCATCGCCGGCTCGGCCGCCACCTTCAGCAGCCAGTCGGCGAGCGTCGCGTCGTCCGCGGCGTCGTCGAGCACCAGCCCGCCCGCCCGTTCTACAAGGGACGCCGCCCCGACCGTTCGGGCCGTCGCCGTCGGCAGGCCGGCCGCCATCGCCTCGACGATCACGAGCGCGAACGGGTCGTAGTGCGAGCAGAAGGCGAACGCGTCCGCCCCGGCATACAGCTCGCGGACGTCCCCGCGGTGCCCGAGGAATGCCACGCGTTCTTCGAGCCCGGCCCGCTTCACCTCCGCCGGGTAGGGCCCGCCCTCGTGCGAGCCGGCCACCGCCAGGCGGAATTGCCCCGGCAGCCGGGTGAGGGTCCGCAGATTCACGTCAAGGTTCTTCCGCCGCCCTTTGACCTCGCCGGCGAACATCACGACGAAGGCGTCGTCCCCCCACCCGCAGAGCCCGAGCAGCCGTCGCCGCGCCTCGGCCTGGTCGACGGCCGGCGGCGGGTCGCTGGCGTTGGGGATGACGACGATCTTCGCCGGGTCGATGCCGACGCCGTCGACGAGCTGGTCGCGGACGAGGTCGGAGACGGCGACGACCGTTCCCGCATCCCGATACGCCCGCCGCTCCCGCCGGACGTTGGCCCGCGTCCAGAGGTGCTGGTAGAGCCCGCGGCCCCCGCCGATCGCGTGGCGCGGGTGGTGCGGGCTGCGGAGCCACGGGGCGTGGGCGAAGTGGCAAGCGTTGACGTCCGCCGGCACGCCGGGCGCCTGCCCCCCGTTGAGGTGCAGCACGTCGTATTGTCCCCGCAGCCGCGCCACCGCCCGCGAGACCTGCCGCGAGAAGATGAGCCCCCGCGCCGCCGCCGTCGGCACCGCTGGCGGCCGCACCGGCACCCACGCCACGTTCGCCTCCGCCGCAAACGCCTCGGACACCCCCTCCCCGACGAGCGTCACCGCATGCCCCCGCCCGGCCAGGTGCTGCGCGACCCGCAGGTTCACCAGCCCCTGCCCGTCCGTATCGCGGAAGGTGTGGTTGACGATCAGGACACGCATTAGTCACTGAGGCCGCCGTCCCGTCGTGGTCTAGCCACCGCGGGGACACCTGCCGCCACACAATTTGCTGGAACATCGCGCGTGACGACGGCACCAGCGCCGACCACGCTACCCTTGCCAACAGTTAGACCGGTGTCAGGCCTCGGCATGATAATAGATCCAACACCTAGCGTTACATCGTCTTCCACAACAACGCGGTGCGGTGAGCCGACCCACGTCTCGCCGGCGATGGTCACGTTGTGAAAGATCGTCACGTTTTTGCCAATGCTGACGTTCGGATGCATCACAACCGCAAGAGCGTGGTGGCGAAGGTTGACAGGTCCGCGGACGGTCGCCTCGGCGGGCAGCAGGCACCGAAACAGGACGTAGTTGGCAAATTTAACGACTCGCGCGACCCGTAGATGGCCGCGTTGGTGAAGGTAGCGGGAGAGCAGCCAAAGTTGTGCCGGACCCAGCCGCATCATGACGAGTAGTTGGAACGCGGGGTGAGCGATTCTAGTTTGACCACCGGAACGTCTAGTTGCTCTCTCCTCAATCCGAGAACAAGGTCGGATTGAAACCGATGGGCCGATGCTCATGGGCTGGCGGGGCGACCTCACGCATCGTGTAGCCAAGCTCCGCCAGCTTTTCGACCACCGCGTCACGCAAGTCAGGACTGTGAACCTCGACGGCGATGTGCGGGTGGTTCGTCCGCAACGCGTTCATCATGCCGTCAAGCACCTGCACTTCGCCACCATCGACATCAATTTTTACGACGTCGACCTTCCCGTAATCGAGCGCGGCCAGGGCCTCATTCACGCTCTCTTCGTCCTCCGACGTCGGAATCGAAACATCGGTGGCGAGCTTCCGCACGATGTCGACGTTGGCAACCGGAATGTCGTTGTTCAGGTCGATGTTCCGTTGAATCTGCTCACCCCGTTCGCTCGGCTCGAACGCCAGTACCCGGCCGGTCGAACCGGCGAGCATCGCCATGAGCAGCGTGAAGTGTCCTTCTGCCGCACCGACGTCGACGCAGTGGCTGCCACGGCTGATTCGCTCCTTCAGCCACTTCTGGAGATCCGCCTCGTAAATGCCCCGCCAGACCTGCGTGTCCTGGTGCAGATCAAGATACAAGCGGCGGCCACGCAAGGCTCCGCCACGCACTGTTCGAGGCAGCAGACCCCGCTTGAACAAGATGCGGCGGACTGCCTGCTTGACGATCATCGGCAAACTCATTCGATTCGTTCTCACGAGTGTCTCTGAGCACAATGCTCGACGTCACCACGCAGCAGCGCGTGGGAACGACTTATCTGCCCGGCCGTGCGGCTGATGCCATTCCCGCAACGATCCAGAACGGGATCACGATGATGCCAGCGAAAGCGAAGAAGGCGAGCATGTGAGTCGCCAGCGCAGCCCACACGGCGACCGCGACACGATGAATGCTTGGTTCCTCGTTACTGGCCGGCAGAGGCATTGGCTTGCCGCGGCAAAGCAGCAACGCGAATAGCGCGTTGCCCAAGAACCAGCACAACGCACCGGGAACGCTAAGGGTCACGAACAACCCGAGGTACCCGTTGTCGATACCAGTCACCGACCGGCCATCACCAGCGACTTTATCCGATGCAGCGGCACCCAGCCCCGCACCGAGTGGATTCTGCGTGATTGATGATACGAGTTCGCCTGTGATCGAAAGCCGAGCCCGCGCGCTGTTGTCTTCAGCGAGATTGCCGAAGGTGGCGGCACGGTCAACAACACGGTCGCCCCCAGGGAGCAGCGGCACGATGAGCAACGTCGCCACCCCCATGAAGATGAACAACGCCGCCGTTCGCCAGCGATGCTTGCCGCCGGCGAGCAGGACGTAGGTCACCATGCCGGCGACGGCCATGATCCAGCCGATGCGGACGATGCTGATGAGCAGCGCACCGCATAGCACAATTAAGCACGCCGCCCGCAGCCACGACATCCACCGCCGGTCGGCGAAGGCCGCGATGAGGGCCAGGGCCCAGACGCTCGCGGCCGGGCCGACGGAGTTGATCGTGCCCCAGGCTCGGATCTTCAGCGGCTCGGGCTGGCCCATGCTGCTGGTCATGCCGCTCTCGACCAGCCACAACGCGTCCCACGGCGGCAGGAATAGGAACTGGTACCACGCGTATGCGGCCGAGACGGTTGCCAGGCCGACGACCCACCGCAGCACCCACCACCGCTCGGCCTCGGTCATCGCCCGGGTGGCGAAGTACGGGACGAAGAGCATCGGCGTCAGCCAGCCGGCCGTCTCCGGGGCCGCGGCCACGCCATAGCGGACGAACCCGATCACGCCCGCCACAACGATCGGCACGACCATCAGCGCCAGCGGCAGCCGCAGGCGGCGTGGCAGGTATCTCAGCCGGGGAAGCGTCGGGACGAGCAGCGTGAGCGTCGCCAGCATCGGCAGGAGGCTCAGCACCGTCAGCGAGGTGTACCCGCCGGCCTGCCAATCGACGAGTCGGCGGAGGAGCGGGGCGAAGATCCAGACGCCCGCGACGTACGGCCCGAGCCACCGGCTGTCCCGCCAGGCGAGGACGAAGGCGGTCGAGAGGACGATGGCCCCGGCCAGCAGCCCGACCGGCCGCAACCCGCCGAGCGTGGCTGCCCCGGCGAAGGCGACGCCGACCATCAGCCCGACGAGCACCGCCGCCTGCGGGTCGCCCTGCCGCCTGCGCCGCGGGGCGGGTGCGATGGGAACCGGCCGCGGACCAAACGAGGCGTGTCGCGACTCCATCGGCCGCAGCGGCGAGCGGGCGAAGGTGGGCGTCGTGTGTCTCACTCAGGCGAGGCGGAAGCTCTTGGTCCGCCGATAACAGGCAGCCAGTACCTGCCGGGCGCTGAATCGGCGCAATCTGTTGTTTTAGTGAAGGCTATGAGCACATGCCGGATCGTTCGATGTCCGAGAACGTCTGCGATCGGGCCTGAATGTGCACGCATCGTCTTCAAACCTGCACGCAACGGGTCGATGCGTGCAGGTTTAAAGACGATGCGTGCAGGTTTAGAGGCATCGCGTGACGCATTGAGTCGTTGCGTGCACGCAATGACCTGTTGCGTGCAGGTTTCGCCGCATCGCGTGCAGGTTTGAAGCCGTTGCCGAACGCATTGGCTCGTTGCGTGAGGTTTAGCCTCTGAACGTGCAGGTTCAAAGCGTGGTGCTGCAGGTTCCGACGCCCGTCCAAAACATCCGAACACGACGCGGGAGGCAACGACATTGGGCGCGAAGCCACTTAGACGGCCGCTCATCGTCCGGACGTGTCGCGTCAACATGCAGGCTCCGGCGGCGAAGCGACGGCTTCGGCAGGGGAGGCGGCGTCTTGCCGCCGACTTGCCCGCCACGTCTCCCGCCCGGCCCGGCGGCCGGCCATCGTCGCTTGGAACCGTCGCCACTCGCCGGCGAGGTCGCTGCGTTGCAGGCCGAGCCGCAGCACCTGCAACAGCCCCGGTGCCGCCCGAGTGCCGACGGCCGCCGCCCAAGCCCGGAAGGCGGCGCGGCCGGCGGGCGACAGGTGCTCCAGCAACGCGAGCGTCTCGTTGTGGACGCCGTCGACGAACGGCGCCTCGGTGAATGTTCCACGGGCGTTGCTGTCGCCGTCGTGCCGCGCGGCGACGTGATGATCGGTGGCGATCGCCGGGTCGTAGACAAGTCGGTAGCCACGACGACGTAGCTTAAAACAGAGCGACATTTCCCAGTGACTGACGTTGCCCTTGCCGCGAAGCCGGGTGTCGAAACCGATCTTGCGGAGCAAGTCGCCGCGGAAGCAGCAGTTGACGCCCTTGAGCACGTCTACATCCCGTGCCGGTCCGGCCCCAAGGTGGTGGTTCGCACTCGTCCGGCCGAACCAGCTCACGCAGCCCACCCGCCGCGCCCCGTGAACGTCGCCCCGGTCCCGCGGCTGCCAGTCGCGCCCGCCGACCCCGCCGATTGCCGCAACATCGAAGTAACCTGACATACGCTCGAGCCAGTCCGTGCGCGGCTCACTGTCGTCGTCCGTTAACGCCACCCAGTCCCCGGTTGTCCGCGCCAGCCCCGCGTTCATTGCGGCCGTCAGCGGGCACGGCTCCACTGCGACCGTGTCCACCGTGACCCCGCAAAACGCCCCCTCCCGGCCGAGCGATTCCAGGGCCTCCCATGTCGCAAGATCATCTCGCCGAACGGTGACGACAACCTGCCCCGGTCGTCGAGTCTGACCGCAAACCGCCCGCAGGCACCGCCCCAGTTCCGCCGGACGCCGCCACGTTGGAATCAGAACGGAAACGCCCGGCTTGTCAGACATGCGCTTTCCCAGCCACCGGCGACTTCGCCGCCTGCCGTGGACGTGTCAACGCCGCCTTCGCCACGAACCGTGCGAGGTATTTCGCCCGCTCGACAGGCCCGTATAGCGGCCATCCGATGATCAGCCGCGCGATTGCTAGCGCTTCCCGCGGCCCGCCGCCGTTGCGGTAGAAGCGATCGCGGCGGTAGTGCAAGTTCCGTAGTAGATCCACTCGCTCCGGCCGGCCAATGCGTGTGAGGAAGTCGTTGATGTACCCGTTGGTCATCTCGACGTCAGCCTGAACCTTCGCGGCGTCAGGGCGTACCCCTGTGAAATTATTTGCGCCATGGATTCGATACCCGCCCAGCACATCGTCCAGCGAAACCGTCGGCCCTAGAAAAGCGGCGGCGTATGCCAATGCTCCGTCCGTACATAAGCGCCACTTCTCCGCCGGAATGGGCAATATCTCCTCCAACGCTCCCCGGCTGAAGGACAGGCTGCTCGTCGCCCCAAACACCCACGTCCCGCCAGTGGCGATCATCAGCCGGCCAAGGTCTCCCCCCGGCCGCCATCCACACCCCGTATCTCGCGTCACGCCTCCCGCACCGTCGATGTGCCGAAGCCGGTGCATCACCATCGCAGCCTCTGGCTCCGCCTCGAATGCCGCCGCCACCCGCTCCACTTTCATCGGGTCCCACACGTCGTCCCCGTCGAGCATGCAAACTATAGACCCCGTGCACCGCTCAAACCCGGCGTTGATCGCCGCCGCCTGCCCAGCGTTCGCCTGAAAGACCGTCACCACCCGTCCTGGGTGCCTGCCCGCTACCGCCTCGATCACCTGCCGGCTGTCGTCCGTCGACCCGTCGTCCACCGATACCACCTCCGCCACGGGCCACGACTGCGCTAACGCCGATTCAATCGCCGGTCCGATGTAGCGGGCGTAGTTGTAGTTTGTGACGAGCACCGAAACTCTCAAGTCGCCGCCCTCCGCATTCGCCTCAACGCTCCCGAAGCCGCCATTCGCGCCAACATCGGCGCAGCCAGCGCGACTTCAGGTAGTAGTGATGGCCGTGGTAGCCGGGCGTCCCGCAGTTGTTCCAGAACGTGTCGACCGCGGTAGTAACGTTGTAGCCGCGCCACCTCCCGCCGCGCCGGAGACGGCAGGCTAAGCGAGGCGAGGTCGTCGAACAACGACCGCCAGTTTGCCGCCGCCCGAAGTCGATGCGCCCGCTGGGTTCCGATCGTCCGCAGGGCCGACTCGCCGTGATGACGGTAGAAACCACGAGGCTCTTTCACCACCTCTAAGCTAGTTCCGCCCGTAACGAGCTTCACGAGAAAATGGAAGTCTTGGCCCGGACGGAACCGTGGGTCATATCCATCGCTCCGCTCGAAGTCTTCGCGGTGGACGATCAGCTTGAAGAGACTCGGTCGAGTGAACAACTCGTGCAGGTTTTCCCGGTCGATCAGCTGCGGCCCGTCCTTGGCGAACCAATCGGCCAGCAGCGTTGCCCGTCCGTCCGGCGCCGGGCCGCTCTCATACACCACGTCGCTGTCATACACGACGGCGCGCCCTGGTCGCACCCGCGGCCCTAGCCGCTCTAGCAGATCGTCCGGCCACCAATCGTCGGCGTCGAGGAATGCCAGTAACTCCGCCCGTGTCTCGGCCGCGCCCCGGTTTCGGGCCGCTGACACCCCCCGATTCTCCGGCTGACGCACCACCCTGATCCAGTCGATGCCGGTCAACGCTGCCGCAGGATCGTCGGACGACGCATCATCTACAACCACCACGTCCTCGGGTCGCAGCGATTGCCCGATCGCCGACCTCGCTGCGTTGGCAACGAAGTTGGCGCTATTGAAACACGGAATGACCACAGCGACGCTCATTGTTTTCGTTCAAGCAAATCTGCTTGCGAAAAAAGGGCATTGCCGTAGTGCAGATGAAGTTTCGTCTGCATGTTGCGCGGGGACGGCGACTGGTCGTAGATGCCGAGCAAGCGAAAGCCAAAGGGCTCAAGGTAATCCAAGTATTCATTCAGAGGGACGTGCCGGTCACTATATCCGAAACCACATTCGACCAGAATCATCGTGACTCTCCTGACTTGAAGCAGTTTTGCAGATCCGGCAAGCACATCGAGATCGAAGCCTTCGGTATCGATCTTCAGGAAGTCGACGCGATCAACGCCCGCCCGTTCCACCCACGTGTCAAGTACGACCCGCTCCGCTTTCTCCACTCGCTCGCCGTCGACGCCCTCTTCCCCCACCTCGCAAATCCGACTCATCGTGTGCAACTGCGGCACCAACATCGTGACTTCGCCCGCCTCGGAGCCCACGGCGAGGTTGTGACACCGAACGTCGCCAAACTCGGCTGCGTTCTGCTGAAGTTTGCCAAATGTACTGGGCACCGGCTCGAAAGCATGAATCGTGGCACGTGGCGCCACAGCACGGAGCATCGACAACATCCCGCCGACATTGGCTCCGACATCTAGCACCGTCAGCGCTTGTTCACGCAAGCGCAGCCGCCGAATGTCAGCAACCAGACAAGTACCCCACGGCAGGCTGTTCCGATAGACGTAGACGTTGCGCTTGCACATTGCCGACTTCAGGAATGCGATCATGTGATTCAATCGAGAGGATGATGCGGTGCCGACTTAGTCGAATACCGCGATTTGGGGTGAAGCGGAACAGCGTACGCTGTTGCACTCTACAGCACCGCCGCTCCATAGCGCGGCCGGCGCTTGTGCACGAAGCATAGTCGCCGCAGCACGTGCATCCTTGCGGCTTCCGCCCGCCGGCGCCTTAACAACCTGACCCACTAACGGCTTCGTGGAAGATGCTGTTCATTAGCTCCGCCACCGCCGCCGGCGGGTTGTCGGTGGGTATCGTCGACCATAATCACATCGGGCGGCCTCACCGTCTGCCTGATCCCCGAGGCTGCCGCCTGCGCGACGTGCCGCGCACTTTAATTGCAAGGAATGATGACGCTTACTCGGTGCATAGGTTGATCGCTCACACCGACTTGAGTCGATTGTTTGGTACCGCTCGCCCAAGAGCGGCCAGCACCATCACGCACCACGCGCGCCATCGCCATGGCCGCAGGCGCAATGCCGCTGCTGCGTGAATCGCCGCCTTCTGAAACTCACGCTGCGATAGATGACGACGAGCAAGTACATACTCCGCCGAAGCGAGGCCGGCGGCTACGTCAGACCTGCAGTACCCATACCGCTCGTCACTTATTGCCCATCGAAAACACTGCCGCGACCCATCGAGCCAAGCAAGGTCCGGGTTCGATGTAAGCTGTTCCGGGTGTACACGCCACGACGTCAGGCGTTCCGGCGCATACACTGCGGCCCCGCCGCTGGCCGCAAGCTTCAGGGACAAGAACAGGTCATAAGCACCACCCGGATCGAAGTCGGTAAGCGGCGGAAGAGCGGAGCGACGCCAGAGGCCACCCATCGCAATCGGGATCACGCCGCGAGCGGCAAGATGTGCAAGTGGCTGATGATATCCGGCCGCAAGCGTGTCCCGATGCCACCGTGCGGAGTTGAGCTCCGTCTGACGCTCCAGCAGCGAATCGTCGGCATCGATGATGTCGTGGTCACAGAAGGCGAGTATCACCTCAGGATCATCGAAAGCCGGGCGCAGTTCATCGACAAACCCGGCCTTCCAGACATCATCGTGATTGAGAATTCCAATCAGTTCTCCCTTCGCTTCGGCGAATGCAGCCCAGTGGTTGCCCGCTGGCCCGAGCCGATCGTCGTTGCACCGATAGCGCAACCGTTGGTCGGAGAACGACATCACCAGATTTTGAACCGCCGGATCCCGCGCATCGTCGCTGACAATCACCTCAATGTCTGCCCAAGTCTGCGACAATGCCAACGCGAGGGCCCGGCGCAGCTGTTCCGTGGCCTTGTAGGTGGCAACAACGACGCTGACCTTCAAACGCGAGCCCCCCGAATCCACCGGTGCGCCAATAGATGGGCAACCGCTGCCGAATATACGATACTCCCGATCAACGGACGGCGGTCATGTCGGAACCACCGACGCCATAACACCTTGAGCCTGGCACGCTCGGCTTGTGAAGCTCGGAAAGCAAGAACCGCGGGATCGACTGCCGGTGGAAGGTGCTGGTTTACTAGCTCTGGTATGTGCACGATCTCAAATCCCGCGGTCAAGAGTTGCGCACACAGGTCCATGTCCTCGTAACCGTACGCGATCGACTCATCGAACAACGCCACATTGAACGCGCGCCGCGGCAGGACATTGCAGTTGAGGTTGATGTTCTCCAGCCTCTCCCCTGGCCTGACAGCCTTGCCGAAGTGGCCGAGGAACGTCGGGTTCGTCGGCGGCGTCCGCCGCACGCCGTCCTCAAGCACATCGCCGGTGATAATCCTGTCGGGGTATCGGTCGATCAATCTCGTCGCTCGGTCCACGAAGTCTCGTCCGACCACGCCGTCATCGTCAATGAGCGAAACGTGACTGGTGTCGGCGTTACGGATTACGTGATTGCGGTTAGCGCACAGGCCCCGCCGCGGACCCTCGACGTAGCGAACGAAGTCGAATCGCCCGCACTTAGCCTGCACCGCCGCCGCAAACTTGGGGTCACGACTGTCATTGGACACGACCACGCTTTCCGGCCGTCGCGTGCCAGCGGCAACCGATGCCAAGCATCGCTTCAGCTCCGCTGGTCTTCCGCTCGTGCAGATACAGAGCGAGAGGGAGATGCTCAAGCGGTTCCTTTTGTCACATGTGCCCGCCTCGTCATTCGCTGCGTCAGCCCATGCCATCGCCCTTGCGCACCGGTGCGAGCGGCACGGGCCGAACGGACTATGGACCACCCGTGCCATGACAGCCCTGCTGCAGCAAACGCTTCGCGCGCTTCGCTCAGCCAAAGCGTTATGTGCGGCAGCACAAACCCGGAATTCCAAGGTTTCAGACCGCCGACATAATGCAGTACGCGGTCGGCGGGCAACGGCACCAGACGATGAGGCGTCTGTACGTTCCATTCGCCGGGCAACTCCAGCGCATCCGGTCGTCCCACGGCGTTGATAAGGTCCTGATCAGCCCAGCGAAGCCGATGCCCGTACTCGCTAGCTAACTCCAGCATCCGGCGCGTATAGCTGCGGCGCTGCCACTCGTCGCTATCCACAATCATGACCCCGCTGTTGAGCATCCGCATCGACTTGGTCGCAGCGTCCAGCACGCCTCCGAAGTGGGGTAGCGACTCCTCGATGCTTTGCCCGTGATCGGGCGCTGCGGCCATGACGTGATGGCCTGGATCTGGAAAGTCTGATACGTCGCGTAACACAACGATGTCCGCGTCCATGTACAGGAAGCACCGCCCTTCCATCCGCTCCGGCAGCAGGAGCCGAAGGTAGTTGTCAATGGTGTAGTGCCCTCCAAAAGGCAGGCTGTCAAGGCATCCAGACGTAAGCTGGCATAACCGCAGTTCCGACATGACACTGGCGTGACTTGTTAGCAACCGCTCAAGCGGCGGACGGAACGTCTCGATTGAATCACGCGAAAGAACTGTCAATCGGAGCCCGAGCGACTTGTTCCAGTGCTTGCACAGCGTGTGAATCGCGACAACGGCGGGTCGTACAAAGCCGCTGTCAAAACAGAAAGCTACATCTCGGATCACGGGCATGGTGATTATTCTTCAGACACCAGATGCGAAGGTCGCGTGCAGCCCAATAGGATCCGCTACTGAGCACTCGGGCGAGCCCTCGATGATTGCAGGCCACCACGTGTACGAGTGCTGTCGCTGGTAAGCCATGCCGCTGCCGTAACGATCGGCCGGCTCGACGCTGAACGGTGCGATATCGACGAGCTGCTGGTGGTCGGCACCGCGATCGCCGAAGAACATCGTCAGACAATATTCGCCTGGCGTCAGGGTTAGCGCGGGAAGCGTTACCTTCAGTGTCCCATGAGTGGCCGGACGTTCGATCCGGGTTCCACCCATGATACGGGTGCTCGCATGCACGACCGGTATTCCATCCGTAGAGGCAACGATGATGCCAACATTCGGGACAAAAGGGACGTCGCCAACGTAGTTGATGACGATTGTCAGGTCGTCGCCGCTGTCGAAGGTTGTCGAAGGCCGGCCGTTGATCTGGGTGGTGGTGACTCCTGTTACCCACGCCGGCTTGCCAGCAGGCCGATCGAACTCGTGGTGTGCGTGGTTCTTGTTTGTCCGCGACGAACGATCGAGGTAGGCCTGAGCTGCAGCGCGAGCATTTCCGTCGAAGGCCACCTGCCCCTCGTTTAGCACGACGCCGCGATCGCAAAGCGTTGTGATGGCCGGCATGTTGTGGCTGACGAACAGTACCGTCCTCCCCTCCCCTGCCACGTCTCTCATCTTGCCAAGGCATTTTTTCTGGAACGCTGCGTCGCCCACGGCCAGCACCTCGTCGACCACCAGAATCTCCGGCTCCAGGTGGGCCGCGACGGCGAAGGCCAGCCGCGTGTACATGCCGCTGCTGTACTGCTTCACCGGCGTGTCAAGGAAACGCTCGATCTCGCTGAAGGCGACGATCTCGTCGAACTTGCTCTTTACCTCCGCCCGCGTCATGCCCAACACCGCGCCGTTGAGGTAGATGTTCTCCCGGCCGGTGAGCTCGGGGTGAAAGCCGGTGCCGACTTCGAGCAGGCTGCCGACGCGGCCGTGCAGTTCGATCTGGCCGGTCGTGGGCTTGGTGATGCGGCTGAGGATTTTCAACAACGTGCTCTTGCCCGCGCCGTTGCGGCCGATGATGCCGACGCACTCCCCCTTCTTGACCTCAAAGCTCACGTCCTTGAGCGCCCAAAAACTGTTGTCGTCGTTGAGACGGTTGCCGAGGCGGTCGGTGACGAGTTTCCACGGCCGGCGGGCAGTCTGGGACAGCGTCTCGCCGAGCGACTTATAGCGGTACATACCGCCGGACTCATTAAGTCCGATGCGGTATTGTTTGCCGATCCCTTCGATTTTGATGGCGGTGTCGGTCATGCTGGTTGCGGTCGGCGGCGGAGCCGGTCGATCGTGGGGAAGGCTATACGAAGCAGTGTCCAGGCGCCCCGCGGCGTAAAGCGTTGCCGCCCGAAGTGTGGACCGAACCACACGCGAATGGCGCGGCCCCGTTGGCCGGTCGCCGCCCAGTGCGCTACCGCGGATGGGGCGAGCTCGAATAGCGCCCGTTGCCGGGCCCACTCTGCCGCCTCGGGTAGCTTCGTGCTTTCGAGGGCTCCGTAGTAGCGGGCGCTGAAGTCGGTGCTGCCCGTCGACATCGAGTTTCCCGTCCGCCGATAAACGCATGTGAACTCGGGCACGAGCACGAATCCATCTTCAGGTGCGGCCAACCCCACCCGAACGCCGAAGTCAGATTCGCATCCGTTTCCCACCTCCGGGTCCTCGCGATAGCGGACGCGTCTGGCGAGTTCAGCGTCAACGATATAGCCGTCATTGGGAAACTGCCTAAGTATGCCAGCCACGACGGGGAGGTGCTGCAGGCCGTATTCGGCGACGGTGCGGACATATGTGCGATTGAGACGGTCGGCCGCGGCGTCGCCCGCGTCGGTTCCGTCATCGTGGCAGATTCGCTGACGGCCATAAGCCGCGACGGCCATCGGATGGTGCGCTAGAGCCTGCATCAGTCGTTCGATCGCGTGAGGGAGCAGCAAGTCATCGTCGTGGAGCAGCATGACCCACCGCCCGGCCGCGCCATCGAACAGCGAATTGATATTCGCTGCCTGCCCGAGCGGTGGGCAGTTGCGCTGGTAACGGAGCACGATACCCTCAGGGAGCCCAGCACGAAGCCGGTCCATTTCCCCCTCCGTGCGCCCATCGGTTGAGTCGTCGGAGATCAGGATCTCGAGCGGCCGATAGGACTGCGATGTGACAGACACCAGCGTCTTCTCGAGGTAGTCGGGCCGGTTCCGCGTCGGTATCGCGACGGTCACGAGACCTACGTTCATCGGTGTCTGCGTATCAGACGACATCGGCAAACCCGTCCTCCATGCGGCAGAAGTACGCCAGCCCTGCAATCAGGCACACCAGCGTGCTCACCGCGCCGACGGCCCACATGGCCGGGTGGGCGGGGGTGCCCAGGACGCACCAGCGGAAGAACTCGATCGGGCCGGCCACCGGCAGCAGACCGTACACCGCACGCCAGCCGTCGGGGATCGCGCTGGCCGGCCAGAAGACCGGGGCCGCGAAAATCATGAACTGTGTCACGAACGGAATCACGTACCGCACGTCCCGGTACTGCACGTTGAGCGCTGCCAGCGGCAGCCCGATCGCCAGCGCCGCCAGGAACGCCCACACCACCGCCACCGGCAACAACAACACCTGCACCGGCGGCAAAAAGTTCGGAATCCCCGGCAACAGCGGCAACGCCGCGATCACCAGCACCAGCAACGCAAACTGCACGGCCGCATCGACCAGCGTCACCATCACCGCACTCGTCGGCAGCACCAGCCGCGGGAAGTACACCTTCTTGAGCATGTTCTGGGCCCCCACCAGCGACATCGCGCTGGTTTGCAAACCCGTGTTGAACAGCATCCACGGCAGCTGGCTGGCGAGGTAGAACAGGAACGCCGGCGCAACGCCGTCGGTGCTGGCCCCGGCGACCTTGCCGAAGATGACCGTGCCGACGACGGTGAAGGCGATCGGCTGGATGAGGGCCCACAGGCCGCCGAGGACCGTCTGCTTGTAGCGGACCTTGATGTCCCGCAGCGCGAAGATGAGGAACAGCTCGCGGTACCGCCAGAGTTCGGGCAGGTTGAGCGCCTGCCACCCCTTGGGCGGGCGGATGAAGGTGGTCGGCAGGTCGTCCTGCGGCGACGCGGTGACGTCGGCAGCGGCGGGGACGGCTTGATGGTCGATGGCGGTGGTCACGCGGTCGAGGCGACTACAGGGGCGGATGGGCGTGCGGACGTTTCAGGGCTGCCTGGGTGGAGCAGTTCGCGTGCATCCTGTTGACTCAGAACGACTTCTGCTTGCTTGGCAAGGACGGCGGGCTGTCGCCGCGTTGGGGCGGTGGCCTGCCGAAGGCAGGCGATCGATCGCGGGGAGGCGGCGGGCTTCTGCCGAGAGGCGGCGGGCTTCTGCCGAGAGGCGGCGGGCTTCTGCCGACGGGCGGCGGGCTTCTGCCGACGGGCGGCGGGCGGTCGCGGCGGTGCGGCAGAGGGTTGGGGCGGGTCGGCGACGGTCAGGGCGGTGGCGGCGGGTGTCTGCCGAGAGTGGCGGTGCGTCGGCGGGACGAAGAAGCGAGTACTGGGCACTGAGTACCGAGTTTCGCCTACCAAATTTGAGCCCTTGGGGCTCCTGATGCCCGGCAAGGGAGCGGAACTGACGGTCCGATTAGCGAGGGGGCCGAGGGGTATCTGGCCGTCCACCCTCGATAGTTCGGCGGAGGCCGGTAGCTCCCGAGGCTCACTGGCGGCGGCTCCATACCAACTGCGGCGGAGACGGGCTTGACGTGATCCGTACATCGCCCTAACCTATCTTCGGCGTCGGGCAGGTGTGTACCCGGCGTGGAGTGGTTTATCTTCGCTTTTCTTCAATTCTCAGGAGGTTTGTCATGCCCCGTGATTTTGTGCCGACCCAGGACGCCGAACTGGACGTTTGGGTCGAAAACTTCGTCGACGAGTTCCTCGGCGTCTCCGAGACGCTCGGCTTCACGCCGGAGGAGGGAACCGCGTTGCAGAACGCGGTGGACGATTGGCACGACGCCTTCAACGACTCTCGGGCGAAGCTCGAGGCGGCCAAGGGGGCGACGGCGATCAAGCGGGCTCGGCGGCGGGCATTGTTGGGGCTGGTTCGGCCGTACGCCCGTCGCATCCAGGCCAACCCGCTCACGACGGACACGCTGCGGGGCGACCTGCGGATCACGCTGCCGGAGCCTCGGGCCGGGGCAGGGCTGCTGGCCGTTCCCGATGCCGCTCCGTTATTGCGGCTCGACTTCGGGCGGCGTGGGCGGGTGTCGGTCCACTTCGGGCCGAACCCTGGGAACGAGAGTCGCAACGGGCTGCCGTCGCAGGCGATCGGGGCCGTCGTGCAGGGGGCCGTCGTGCCGCAGGACGGGGCATCGGCCGCGTGGGAGCTGCTGGGCAACCCGTCGAGTTCGCCGATGGTGCACGAGGTGGCGACGTCGGACGGCCGGCTCATGCAGTACCGGGTGGCGTACCTGTACCGCCGGGACCGGCGTGGGCCGTGGAGCGAGGTGGCGCGGGCGGCGGTGACGCCGTAAGGAGGGGCGGAAGTAATGAGTACGGAGTATCGAGTACCGAAAAATCGGACGGCGGAGGCTGATTCAGCTGTTTCTGCCGTCCGGTTGATCACTTCGGGCTTCGCCCCTGTCGGTGCACCGCGGCTGCTGGCGGGTGCATCGAGGGTCGGCCGCGGCGGGTGCGGCTGGGCGGATGGCTCAGACGGTGCCGCGGGCGGTTGGGTTTGCCGATGTTCAGGTCCTGCGAGAGGACCACTCGACCGGCGGCGCGAAGTATGCGAGACGCGTTAGCGCGATGCAAGCGGCGTGATCGAAGGTGATGGATGTCAGGTTGACGCGGCGAGTGCTTGGCGATGGGCAGGCGGGTGAAAGAGGGGCTGGCATCGGTTGACGACGGCAAGGGGCGGCCTAATGTGCCCACCCGCCGGCTTCGGCTGCGGGGAGTCAGCGACTCTGCCCGTTGGGGCGGTAGCTCAATTGGTCAGAGCCCCGGACTGTCGATCCGGAGGTTGCGGGTTCGAGCCCCGTCCGCCTCGCTGAAGACTGCACCCTCGCCTGTGGCGGGGGTGTTTTCGTTTTCGGGGGATCGGGAGAGGGGGAGGCGTTGCGACCGGTTGCAACGCTCGAGGTCCCTCGGCTTCGCTCGGGATGACGGACAGGGAGGCGCTCTAGTCGCTGCCGATGGAGGTTTGGTAACGGCGGAGCACGCCGGCGCGGCTGACCATGCCGATGACACGGTTGCCCGGCTCCAGGCCGACCGGCAGGCGGGCGACATCGAGGCGAACGAAGCAGTCGAACGTCTTGAGCAGGTCGTCGCCACTCGACAACAGCGGCACGTCGACCCGCATCAGCTCTCCCACCACCACCAGCGGCACGGCTTCGCGATCGACCATGGCGGCGGTGACGACACGTTCGCTGAGGAAGCCGACGTACTCGCCCGCGGCGTCGATGACGGCGAAGTCGCGGACGTTCCAGCGATCCACCAGCTCGACAACTTTCTCGAAAGGCTCGTCCACGCGGATCGTGCTAGCCGGGTCGAGCCCGACCTGTTCGACGGTCAGCCGCGAGAGAATCGTCGGGTCGGCCCCGGCCGTTCGGACACCGCGAGAGCGTAGGGCAGCGGTGTAGATCGAATCACGGGCGATATAGCGACTTACGCCCAGCGCGACGACGACCGTGAGCAATGCCGGCAGGAGGATGCCGTTGTTGCGTCCGCCTTCGCCGGTGATTTCGAGGAGAATCAGGATGCTCGCCAGCGGTGCGTGCACGACGGCGGCGAGGAAGGCGCTCATGCCGACGAGGGTGTAGGCGACGGGCTCGGTATTCCCGAAGACGCTCATCTCGCGGACGAGGACGCCGACCGCGCCGCCGATGGTGCCGCCGAGGAAGAGCGACGGTGCGATGACGCCGCCCGATCCGCCGCTGGCGAGGGTGAGGATGGTGGCGACCATTTTCATCGCGGCCAGGCCGACGAGGAGCAGAAGCAGCGGGCCGGCATCAAGTCGTTCGTAGAATCCGGCGGCGGGTCGGAGCAGGGTTTCGATGACGCCGTAGCCGTCGCCGTAGAAGGCGGGCATCGGGTATTCGTCGAAGTCGAAGGGCCCGCCAGTGCCGCCGAGGGCTTCGGGTGCAAGGGCGACGGCGGTGACGCCGCAGATGCCGAGGAGGAATCCGCCGACGGCTGGCCGCAGGACCTTGATCCACGTCGGGCCGCGCATGGTGCGGTGGAACAAGTCGTCGCCGCGTTGCATCAGCTTCGTGAAGACGGCGGCGAGGACGCCGCATGCGAGGCCGAGTAGGAGGTAAGCCGGCACCTGGGGCCAGTTGAGCAAGCCGCCGGCGAATTCGAGCGACGGGTCCGCGAAGACGGTGATGTAGGCGGCGTCGCTGTGGCCGTGTTCGTAGAGCCACTGGACGAGGCCGCGCATCGTGACGTTGGCGATGACGGCAGAGACGACGACGGGTGTGATGGCGCGGGCGCGGAAGTCGTGGAGGACGACCTCGAGGGTGAAAAGCAGGCCGCCGATCGGGGCGTTGAAGATTGCGCTGATGCCCGCTGCGACGCCGCAGGCGACGAGGATCGGCATCTGGTGTCGCGGCAGCCGGAAGAAGGCGGCGACGGCGGAGCTGATGGCGGCACCGATCTGGACGATCGGCCCTTCCGCCCCCGCGCTGCCGCCGGTGCCAATGGTGACGGCACTGGTCACGATCTTCTCCAGGGCGGTGCGTGGGCGGACGAATCCCTTCGTTTTTGCGACGCTTTCGATGACATCGACGACGCCGTGCCCTTCCTTCTCGCCGGAGACGACGCGACTGATGATGCCGACGATGAGCCCGCCGAGGGCCGGGACGAGCAGCAGCAGCCACCAGCCGCTGCCGTAGAGGTATTCTTCGCCAGCGCGGCGGTAGATGTTGTCGCGGACGAAGAGGATCAATTCGTGAAACCCGACGGCAGCGGCGGCGGTCACGACGCCGACCAGCACCGCCAGGGGCAGGATGCCGGTCTCTTCACCGAGGCCGAAGCGTTTCATCTGCCGGCCCAGCAGGATCCGCAGCCGCTCGCCGACGACGCCGACGCGGTCGACGCGGTCGACGCGGTCGACGCGGTCGACGAGGTGATCAGCGTGTGAGAGGCGGTTACTTCCGGAAGTTGTCGCAGGCGTCTGCCCGTTTGCGGCGCCCGGATCCATGAGCGGTCCGAGCGTAGCGGCAGCAGCATCCTTATGCACGCCTGCGACAGCTTGTTCCTTCGCTTGTTCCTCTGTGGTCGTACCGGGATGCAACACGAAAGCCCCGCACGGTCATGCGGGGCTGCGGAGGATCATGCGAGATGGTGAAGGAAGTCCTATTCTTCCGTCTCCTCGATCTTCCAGTAGTACGTGCGGTCGAAGACGGTGCCCTGCTCGATGGCCCGCTCGAAGTCCCCGGCGACGGCGATGACATTGCCGCCGGTGGCGGTGCGGTCGTCGCGGAAGCCGATGTTTTCGCCCTTCTCGATCGGTGTCGAGGCTTCGGGCGTCAGGTCGGTTCCGGAGTAGAGCTTGGCCTGGCCGTCGGCGAAGGCTTCGACGATGTTGTCGCCGGTGTCGCCGCGTTCGTACTTGGTGGCGCTGGTGCCGCCGCCGATGCCGCAGCCGGAGGCGACGAAGGCCAACAGCAGCAAAGTGGTGAGCGTTGTGAGGCGTGAGGTGGTCGTGGTCATAGTCGGAGCAACGTAGAGCCATCTGTTGAAACTCCACAACGCCTACAAACTGGCCCGGCTCCCTTCACCTCTTTCGACCGCCGCCCCTCCACGCCATGCAAGCCGAGCTACGCAGCAGACTCACGCTCGGCCCGATCATGCTGCTCGCATTGGCGGGCGTCTTGCTCGGCGGTTGGTACGTCGAGCAGCGGCTCGACGGGCCCAAGGGCGTGGGTGTCTTCGCGATCCTGTTGCTCGTCGTGCCGTTAGGGACGATCGAGCTGGCGAAGCTATTCAGTGCCAAGAACGCGCCGGCTTACCGGCTCATTGCGTCCATCGGAGCCATTGCCATCGTGGTCCACGCGTTCCTGACGCAGTTCGAGTGGTTTCGACCGATCGCGGCTAGCACGCTGGCTTTCATCATGGTGGCCGTGCCGTTGGCGGCGGCGTTGCGGAAGGTCTTCGAGCGGCAAACGGAGCAGGCGATCCTGAACATGGCCGGCACGCTGCTGGCGGTGATGTACCTCGGCGGCCTCGCGTGGTTCCTTCTGGCGATCCGTGTCAAGGAGGGCCGGTTCGAGGGTGAGAACCCGATGTTCGTCGGCACGACGACGCACATCGTCATGGTGCTCCTGTGCGTCAAGTTTACTGATATCGGGGCCTTCTTCACCGGCAAGACGATCGGCCGACACAAGCTCATCAAGTGGCTCAGCCCGGGCAAAACCTGGGAAGGGCTTGCGGGCGGACTGGTCGTCGCGGCGGCAGTGGGAGCGATCATGGCGCCCTGGCTGCCGCAGTTGGGTCCGGCGAAGGGAGCGATCTTCGGGGCGATCCTCGGGCTCGTCGGTCAGGGCGGCGACTTGCTCGAGAGCCTCATGAAGCGGGACGCGGCCGTGAAGGACAGCGGCGGGAGCATTCCGGGGTTCGGCGGCGTGCTGGACGTGATCGACTCGCCCCTGATGGCGGCACCGGTGGCCTACCTGTTATTTAGCCTTGCTTGATCGTCTCGCAGCAAAAGACCCACAGACGGAGTCCATGGGCTGCGGGAAGTTCTTGATGCACTTCTGGGTTAGAAGTCGTTGCGGTCGCGGGCGAAGTTCCGGTCGTAGAGGAAGCCGAAGCCGTAGCTGACGCGGAAGCCGTTCCGCAGGGCGGCGAGGAACGGTGCCGGGAAATTCGTGCCGACCATGATCATATCGTTGGGCTTGACGTAGAGGTCGGGCTCCTGGCCGGCGAAGATCTTTTTAAGGTTCACGCGGACGAAGACGTCCTGGTCGCCTATCTTGCGGATGAGTTGTGTCCGCTGCGGGATAGCCACTGGTGACAGGCCGCGACCCGAGGCAATGGCCCGCTTGAGCGTCATCGGGTTTTGCGGCGTGATGGAGAAGGCACCCGTGACCAGCGTGTTGCCGTACAGGTAGAAGACGCCGATCGGCTCGGCGTCGAGGACGACCGTGTCGCCGGGTCGAATGACGACGTTGAACTTTAACTGGCCGTTGAGCAGCTCTCGCACGGGGACGCGAATGACGAACGCGTCGCTTGGCTCCTCCGGCGGCTCGAAGCTGAAGGCGCCACTGCCGGTCTCTTGCACCTGGGCGTAGGTGGCATCCCAACTGTCGAGCGAGGCATCGGTCTCGTCGCTGTTGCCTTGAGGGGCAAAGGGGTCATCGGGGCCCGGCCGAGGTGCGTCGCCGCCTCGGTCCTGTTGATCGTCGCCCTGCTGCTCCGAGCCTTCGCCGCTCTTCTCAACCGAGCGGATGATGTACGCGTACTCGCCGACGATCTCCGCCTGCGTGCTCGCACCGGCCAAGGCCATGGCGTCGAGCATGCGGAAGTTGGGCTGCGTGATGATGTACCGATTCGGCCGCCCCACCGCGTTGCCGAGCATCGTGAACGTCTGGTTCTGCTTCGTGAAGGCCAGCACCGTCACGCGGGCGGCACCGGGCTGGAAGATGTCGGCATCTTCATAGATCTGCTCGATGCGGTCGGCGATCTCTGTCTCGGTCAGGCCCGTGACGCTGACCGGATCGACGTCCGGCAAGTTGATCAGGCCGGTCGAGCTGACTTCGAAGGGTGCGGCGAACTGAGCGCCGGGAACCGGATAGTCGTTGATCGAGACCCGAATCTGATCCGCCGGGCCGACGACGTAGTCGGTGCTGATAACCTCCAGGTCGGCGGCGTTGACGTCGCGAGCATCGGCAAAGGGTGCGTCGGGCGGCGTTACGCCGAGGTCGAGGTCGTCGAGGATGACGCTGACGATCGGATTGGCTTTGCCGTCTTCGCTGAGCTGATTCTCCTTCCTGGGATCGGTCAGGACGGTCGGATCGAGAAAGCTGGCCACTTCACAACCGGTCGTGGCGACAGCGGCGGCGGAGCCGGCGACGGCAAGCAAGCCGCGGCGGAGCCCGCTGCTGAGCCGGCTCGCGACACCGTCGGCGGCGTGGCGGACGGATCGGACGGCGTGAGGACGAGAGGGTTCGGCGGTCGTAGCCATCGTGCGGGGCAGGCGTGGCGGGCAGGGGCGGATGAGAAAGGAAGACGAGCCGGCGGAGCGTTGAGGCGGAGCGGTCGGGCCGACAGTGTGACGACTCGACCGGCGGTCGCAAGCGTCGGCACCTCGCACGGCAAGCGACAAGGCACCGACAGCCAACCTAGGGCTTATCGTCAGCAGCAGCGTCCCGGCTGTAGGACCCGGTGTGGATCGACAGAATCTCCGTCCTCACGCTCGATGCCGCAGCGAATCAACCAGCCCATTCCGCGGAGACCCAAGTGAGCCAGCCCACAATCGACGCAACCCGTTCGACCCCAAGCTCCCCCGCCTCAAACGGCCGGGCTAGCGCGTCGTCTGCAGAGACGCCTCCGCGCGAGCAAGTCGGCTTTCGCCGCGCCACAATCGAGACGCCCGTCACGATCAAGGGCCCTGGCCTCTTCACGGGTCAGCAGGTCCGCCTAACGCTCGTACCGGCTCAGCCAGACGAAGGCATCTTCTTCACCTCCGTAGAGCAAGATGCCGACGCCGATCCCGCGTCTCGTGACGATCCGCGGCCGCTGCGTCGGCTGCGGGCGTTGCTCGATCACCTCGAACCGCAGCCTCGACACACAGTCCTCGCCGACGACAGCCTCAAGGTCGAGACGGTCGAACACCTGCTTGCCGGCATTGTTGGAGCCGGCCTGACCGACGTCGGCATCCAGCTGGCGGACGACGGGGACAGCGAGTCGTTCGAGATTCCGATGGGCGATGGGTCGGCCAAGCCGTTCCTCGACGCGATCCGAAAAGCCGGCACGACCTCCATCGGCGGCACCATGGAACCGTTGATCATTAAGAATCTGGTGCAGGTCACCGGCGAAGGCGGTGCCTCCCTCGCCGCCCTGCCGGGGCCGACGGATGCACTGGAGATCATCTACACCTTTGACGGCCCCGAGCCGCTGGGCCGCCTGGTCGTGTCGACACGCATCGACTGGACGTTGAGCGACAACGGCTTCGACGAACAGCTTGCGCCGGCCCGAACGTTCATCTTCGAGGCCGAAGCCGAACAACTCAAAGACCGCGGCTGGGGCAAGCACCTGACGACGAAGGATCTGCTCGTCATCGGCAGCAACGGCCCCATCGACAACAGCCTCCGCTATCCGGACGAACCGGCTCGGCACAAGGCGCTCGACCTCATTGGCGACCTCGCCCTCATCGGCCGGCCCGTCTGCGGGCGAATCTATGCCCATCGCTCGGGCCACGCCCTGAATCACGAGCTCGCTCGCGAGTTGGTCCGCAGCGAGCAGACGGAGCAGGACGCCCCTGCGTTAAGGGAGCGGAAGTCGAGGGAGCGGAAGCAGCCGCTTGATCCGGATCTGGCACCTTTTGCTCACCTCCTGGAGGGCGTGTCGGCAGATCCGGTGATGGACGCCCGGACGATTCAACGTATTCTGCCACACCGGTTTCCGATGCTGCTCGTCGACAAGGTGCTCGAGTTCGACGGCGACCGGCGGGCGGTGGGCGTGAAGAACGTGACGATGGGCGACATCTTCTTCCTGGGCCATTACCCGAAGCGGCCGATCTTTCCGGGCGTGCTGATCGTCGAGGCGATGGGCCAGCTCGGCGGCATCCTGATGAGTCGGACGCTCGAGCACACGGGCAAGATCGCGATTCTGCTGAGTATGAACCGGGTGAAGCTGCGTCAGCAGGTGGTGCCGGGCGATCAGTTGATCCTTGTCGCCGAGGCCCAGCGGGTGAAAAGCCGCACCGGCCAGGTCGCCTGTAAAGCCTTTGTTGGCCAGAAGCTTGCGGCGGAAGCGGAGATCAAATTTATGCTGACGGACACGGATGGCGAGTAACCGCGACGCCCTGCCGCAGCTTGCACTGGAGCGAGGCGGTCCACGATGCCGATGCAGGCGATGGCGATTATCGGACGCTGGGGCAAGGTGCCGCAGAAACCGATGCCCGCATCGAACTCCAGCTGCCGTTCATGCGAAGAAGGTCCTCCCGAGCAGCGGGTTCGAGCCCGTCAAATCGACGCAGCTGGTGGCGATTGTTTCTCATGACATGGCACCGTCCGCGTCTTATGCTCCCCCGGCACCGCGACATGAGCGGCTGGACGCCTCGTACCGGCAGCCACAGCTCCTCATCCGCTGGTCTCACCGGCAGCCCCTCGGCAGCCCCTGCTATGTCCAAGCTCATCGATAGCCTGACCGGTTATTTCTTCTCCGGCGACACCGACCGCCCCGCTGCCGACAGCTCGCTCGACGAGCTGCCACGGCGTCGCGAGAGCGGTCCCGATGCCGCGCTCGTCCGCGAACGCAGCACGCCCGTCGCCTCGCACGTGGCCGCTCGGATCCGGTCGCGGCTGCGTAAGCCGGTCCGTCGCGACGCCGACAGTGGCTGGGGCGACAATCCGTGGGGCGACAAAGTCGACTCGCCGCGGATTCACCCGTCCGCGCACGTCGATCCGCGGGCGGACCTGGCTCCAGACGTGGAGGTCGGTCCGTTCTGCGTCATCGGTCCGCACGTGAGCCTCGGCCCAGGCTGCCGGCTGCTTCCGCACGCGACCATCCTCGGCCACACGACCTGCGGCAGCGACAACACGTTCCACCCCTTCTGCGTCGTCGGCGGCGATCCGCAGGACAAGAAGTTTGCCGGCGAGGACACCTTTCTCGTCCTCGGCGACGGCAACGACATCCGTGAGCACGTCACCATCCACACCGGCACCCACACCGGCGGCGGCACAACCCGCGTCGGCGACCACAACCTCATCATGGTCGGGGCCCACATTGGCCATGATGCCACCGTTGGCAATCGCTGCGTCATCGGCAACAACGTCATGCTCGCCGGGCACGTCGTGCTCGGCAACCGCATCTCGATGATGGGCGGCAGCGCGGTCCACCACTTCGTCACCATCGGCGACTACGCCTTCATCGGCGGCTACGCCCAAATCCACGCCGACGTCCCGCCGTACGTGAAGGTCGATGGCGAGGACGAGATTCGCACCGTCAACATCGTCGGGCTGCGTCGCAGCGGCGAAGTGAGCGACACCGACATTGCCGCCCTCGAAGTCGCGGCCAAGACGCTGTTCCTGCGAAAGAAACAGCCGCTGGCGCTGAAAATGGAAGCCCTGGAAGCCGAGTCGAATCTCAACCCACGGGTGAAGCAGATCATCGACTCCATCCGGCGTCGCGATCTCGGTAAGCACGGGCGATACCTCGAGGGCCTGCGCCGGGGCTAGAGTGTGTTATGCACTCTGGCTTCCGTGGCACGAGCTTCAGGGCTTTATGCACCGGCATCCCTGAGCGACATTTGAAGTTGCCCAGCATCCCGTAGTACAAGCCGGTTTTGATCTGCTTGCGTTATCTCTGAAGTGGCAAGTAAGTCGCACCCTGCGATTCGAGCTATGTACCTGCGGGTCAGTCACCTCCACCAGGGTGGCGCATAAAGCCCTTCAGCTCGTGGCGGCAACCGTTCATCGCGATCACAGAAGAACACGGACTGAAGTCCGTGCCACGGGTGATCGAGTACATAACACGCTCCACGCGGGTCGCGGGTCGCGGGTCGTGATGGTCCGAGGCTCATTCGTGTCGCTTATACAATTTTCGCCATCGGGAAGCCGTGACGGAAGTCGCGGATCTGGTCTCGGCCGAGGCCCGATCCGCAACCAACGCCCCGCTCGCGTGTCACATGGTCAAGCCCTGCCCCGCTTACCCTCGAGCCATGCCGATCCGAGCCACAACCCTTCTCACCGCTGCCCTCCTGCTTCTTGCCGCAACGGTCGTTGCTGAACCCGCACCGCCAATCGAAGCTCCCGCGATCCAGCCGTCCGCCGACGAGCTCTACAGCACCATCCAACGGGCCACCACCCGCGAAGATGCCATCGCCGCCGTCAAGGATTACGTCGAGGCTTACCCGAAGGACGGTCGCTCCCCGGAGCTGATGTACGTCATCACCACCGCTGCCGAGTCGGACGAGGAGAAGCTCCGCTACGGCAAGATGCTCCTGGAGCTCCATCCCGACTCGAAGTTCGCCCAGGACGTCAGGCCGATCGTCCGCCAGATCGAAGGCATCGGCCAGCCTTTCGAGTTGACCTTCAAAACCGCCCGTAGCGGCGAAGTTGTCAGTGTGCAGGACGACCTCAAGGGCAAGGTCGTTGTCCTCGACTTCTGGGCCACCTGGTGCGGCCCGTGCATCGGAGCGATGCCCAAAAAGCTCGCCCTCTACGCAAAGTACCGCGACCGCGGCGTCGAGTTCATTGGCATCAACCTTGACACCTCCGAGGCCGAAGGCGGCAAGACGGCAATGCTCGAGTTCCTTAACGGCACGCCGTTGCCTTGGCCGCAGTACTACCAAGGCAACGGCTGGCGGAGCGAGTTCAGCGGCTCCTGGGGCGTCAACGATCAGATCCCCCGCCTCTTCGTCATCGACGCCGATGGCAAGCTCGCCACCACCAACGCCGGCAGTGACCTCGAAGCCACCATCCAACGCCTCCTCGATGAACGCGACGCCGCCTCGTAGGTCGTGCTTCAGCACGACGGTTGCGAACGCATCGTGGGCAAAAAAGCCGTGCTGAAGCACGACCTACGGCGTCTCTAACGTTTCGCCAGAAGCCTCCGCCCGCTCGACCAATCCCGCCGACGCATCAGCCTCGTCCGTCAATCTGAACGCCAATACCGGCTCATGCCGCAACCGCACCGGCATCAACGCCGCCACCAGGTCCAGCGGCACCCACTGCCACCATGGAGCCGCCACCCACCGCTCCGTCCGGAGGGTCGCAAAGCCCTCCTTCCGCAGTTCCACGTCGTAGTGTCCGTACCACGTGAACGGTACTTCTGTTGGCGTCCGCCCGACTTCCTCACCGTTCAGAAACACCAACGCTCCCGACGGCTCCGACCGCAGCTTCATCGTCCGCTCCACGCCGCAACCCGCGCCCACAAAAGCTGCCACGACCGACATCAGGAGCACGTGCTTCACGCCCGACGGTAGAGGCGTCGCTAGACTAGTCGATCCGTCACCACTCGAGGGCCAGAGGCTTGATCCCCCGCCGTCCTCGCAATCGGGTAGGAGCTCGAGTAACGCCTTTGGCCCTGCGCGAGCAGGAAGCCGATGACGCGGGTTGAGCCTTGTACGTTGATGTATCGTGCGGCGGTGGACAACAACCGCGTCGAAACAACACTGACCGAGACGTTCGGCTTCGAGACGATGCGGCCGGGGCAGGCGCAGGTCATCGACACGCTGCTCGCCGGCCGGTCGGCGCTCGCCGTCTTCCCGACGGGCGGCGGTAAGTCACTGTGCTACCAGCTGCCGGCGACGCTCTTGGACGGGCTGACGGTGGTGGTCTCGCCGCTGATCGCGCTCATGAAGGATCAGATTGACGCGTTGGCCAAACGCGGTGTGGCGGCGGCGCGGCTCGACTCGACGCTCGACGGCGACTCGGCACGAGGGGTCTACCGTGACCTCCGCAACGGCCGGCTCAAGCTCCTCTACGTCGCCCCCGAACGCCTCGGCAACGAGCGGTTTCTGTCGCTCCTAAGCGACGTGCCGATCGACCTGATGGCGGTCGACGAGGCCCACTGCATCAGCGAGTGGGGCCACAACTTTCGGCCCGATTACCTGCGGCTGGCGAGGCTGGCGAAGCGGCTGAACGTCGGCCGTGTGCTGGCACTGACGGCGACCGCGACGCCCGACGTCGAACGGCAGGTGGCGGCGGGCTTTGATGTGGCGACGGATGATGTTGTGCGGACGCCGATGCATCGGCCGAACCTGTCGCTGGCGGTCGAACCGCACGACGACGCGTCGCGCGACGAACGGCTGGCGACGTTGCTTCGCGAGATCGATGGTGCGGCGGTCGTTTACGTGACGAAGCAGCAGACGGCCGAAGATGTTGCGGCGGCGCTGACGATCGCTGGCGTGCGTGCCCGGCCGTATCACGCGGGCCTTAAGGCCGAGCAACGCGACGAGACGCAGGAGTGGTTCATGGCCACGCCGGATGCCGTGGTCGTCGCGACGATCGCGTTCGGCATGGGCATCGACAAGGCGGACATCCGCGGCGTCGTTCACTACAACCCGCCCAAAAGCCCGGAAAACTACGCCCAAGAGGTCGGCCGGGCCGGCCGCGATGGTGAGCCGGCGACGTGCACGCTGCTGTACGTGCCGACCGATCTAACGCCGCTGGAGAACTTCAGCTACGGCGACACGCCCTCGCCGCGGAACGTGGCGATGCTGACGAAGGAGCTGCTGAGCCTTGGCAACGACTTCGACGTCAGCGTCTACGACCTGTCGGGCCGATTCGACATTCGGCCGCTGGTGATCGAGACGCTGCTGACGTACCTCGAGCTCGACGGCATCCTCGAACGCCTCGGCCCGTTCTACGCGACGTACGGCCTCAAGCCGCGGCGACCGTTCGACGAGATCGTCGCCGACTTCGACCAACGGCGGCAGGCCCTCCTTCAGCAGTTGTTCGACGCCGCGACGCACAAGAAGACGTGGTCGTACCTCGACCTGGCCGACGTCGACGCGCCGCGTGACAAGGTGCTGGCGGCGTTGAACTACCTCGAGTCGCAGGGCAACGTCGAGCTCAAGCCGACCGGCGTCCGCCTCGCCTTCAGACGCGTCGCCGAACCGGACCTACGCGAGCTGTCGAGGACGCTGGCCGACCGCTTCGCCGAGCGGGAACGACGTGACATCGAACGGCTGCACAAGATGAAGGCTTACGCCGAATCCGGCGGCGGCTGGCGGCCGTTGCTCGAGTACTTCGGCGAGTCGACCGACGGCGTCGCGGCGAACGAGTCGATCGAGGTTCCGCCTCGCCCACGCCCCGAGCCGAATGACGCCGACCACGCCGCCGCCACTCGCCTGATCGCCCTGAACCACGTGGGCCTCTCCACACCGCGTCAGGTCACCCGCTATCTCTGCGGCATCCCCTCGCCGATGACCAGCCGCGACCGCACGATCGGCCGCCAGGACTTTGGCCGCTGCGGGACGGTGCCGTTCCCCGACGTGCTGGCGATGGTCAAAGACGCTGCCGGCAAGTAAGCTCACGACGATGGAGGCCCGCATCAACGAACTTCTCGACCTCGGGATCGACCGCCGCACGGACGAGCAGCAACGCGAGCTCGAAGAGTTGCTCGCGCTCGCTCCGTCAACGCTCGACCCGTATCCGACGCTCGTCCAAACGCCGTACGGCCTGCAGGACACGAACGGCGTGGATGTAACGCTGATCGAGGAGCAATTGAAGCTCTCGCCATTCCGTCGCGTGCTTCGCCTGGACGCCATGGCCCGCGGGCATTTGCGTCACCGGCTGGCCTCGACCGCAGCCCGCTAATGTCCGGCGACATGGCAGCCCCCGAACCGCCGCCCGGACCCGTGGACGACCGCCTGTTGGCCGATCGTGCTCAGCTCGAGCCCTTCATCGACGCCTTCACGAAGCACGGCGTCGACTTCCTCGTCATCGGCGGGCAGGCGGAAGTGCTAATGGGGAGTGCCCGCCTCACCTATGACGTTGATTTCGCCTACCTGCGTGAAGAGCAGAACCTCAAGCGGCTCGCCGTGGCGCTCACTGATCTCAAGGTCAGGCTCCGCGGCGCACCGCCGGACCTGAAGTACGAGATCACCCCCGAGTCGCTGGCGCTCGGCAACAACTATACCTTCGAGACGAGCTTCGGCTCCTTCGACATCCTCGGCTATGTCGAGCCCGTCGGCGACTTCGCCAAGCTGCTCGAGAACTGCGAAACGATCGACTTCAACGGCCGCCAGATCCGCACGATCGGTCTGGGCGACCTCATCCGCGTCAAGGAGCACATCCGCCGCGACAAGGACCGCGAGGCCCTCGCCCAGCTCTACGCCATCCGCCGCCGCCGGGAGCAGGGCGTGTGACCGCTACGGCGTGACCAGCGCCACCTTCGGAAAGTACGTCCCGTACCTCGCCACGTCCCGCGTCACGAGCGTCAACCCCTGCACCGCTGCGTGTGCCCCGATGTAGAAGTCCGGCATCGGCGACCGCTTCTTGCCGCCGCGCTGCCGGTACTGCCGATGAGCCACGGCCGCCGGCCAAGCCGCCTGCCACGGCAGGTCGAGGCGAGTCAGGTCATCGCCGAAGACGGCTGCAAACCCTTCCTCCGCGTCGAGACCAGCAAGTACCTCCGCGTAGATGACCTGGTTGATGGCAGCTGCATCGTCGCTAATCAGCCTGCTGACGAGCCGAAGGCTTACGGCATGATCCGCTGCATCTGGATCGAGGAAGTCGATCAGAACGTTCGCGTCGATCAGGTGCGTGCTCACGGCTGCTCCTCATCGTCATCGAACGGCACTGCCGACCGCCAATCTTTGCCGCGGGTCATCTCCATCACTTCGTCGCTCGTCATCAGCAGCTTTGGCTTCACCGCGCGCAACCGCTGGATCACCCGCTCGCCGCGCGTCAGCCCGTCGGGACTACGTTCGGGTTCATCGGCGTGATCCGGCTCGGACGGCATCAGCGGGAACTTGTCGGCGACGAACCGGCTGACGTCATCGAACCCGGCCCGCCGCGCCGCCTCCCGCAGCCCGGCCGCCGCCTCGCCTTCGAGCGTGAGGGTGTCGGTCATGGCAGCAACTGTAAATCATTTCGCCTGATACCGCTGATACTTTGTCGCCTCACCGATGTACCCACTGCCGAGAACCCGGCGACCATCCGTGATGACTTGGAAGCCGTGCTCTTCCTCAAAGTCGGCATGAAAGGTCACGAACACTTCCAGCTGTTCGTCACCGTGAAAATCTTCGGCAACATCGACCGCCATCGGTTCGAGCACACGGACCAGTTGATTCGGCTCAGCAAGGGGTGCCTCAAGAACTCCATTGACTTCAGCAAGGCTTCCATGCCACCAGTAGGCACATTCGGCCTCTTCACCCGTGAGTTCGGCCCAGATTCCGTTCCGAATGATGTCCCCGATGCTCGGCCCAACCGCTGATAGCCGTTCGGCAAGTTCAACGCTTTCGGGTGATGGTCCACCCTCATCCCCAGGCAACGTCAACCCGACCCGCTCTCGCCACATGCCTCTGCCCCAGTCGCCGAGCGTGATCCCGCCGTACCACGTTCCGTCGCGACGACGTGAGAGAGGACCAAGCGACGGATGCTCAATCAACATCACCTGATTCTACCACATCCCGTCGAGCTCCCATATGTTCTCGACGTGACCACCGCTTTCCCCCGCCCCCACTCCCGCGTCGTCACCGACGGCCCAGAGCGTGCCCCGCATCGGGCCTTCTTCCGCGCCATGGGCCTCACCGACGAGGACATGGACAAGCCCTGGGTCGGCGTCGGCGCCGCATGGAACGAGGCGACGCCCTGTAACACGACGCTCGACCGGCAGGCCATCGCGGCGGCGGATGGCGTCAAAGCCGCCGGGGGGACGCCGCGTCGCTTCCACACCATCAGCGTTTCCGACGGCATCGGCATGGGCCACCAGGGCATGAAGGCCTCCCTCGTCAGCCGCGAGGTCATCGCCGACTCGGCCGAGCTCATGT
>CAYMAS010000022.1:0-52949 GCA_964388485.1 uncultured Tepidisphaerales bacterium
CGGCTTCGGCGACAACCAGAACGAGCTCAACGCCGCCTTCGCCGACTACCAGGCCGGCACCGGCTTGTACCTCGGCCTCACCGGCAACCTCCAGGGCGGCGGCAACGGCATCGTCCTCTTCGTCGACTCCAAGCCCGGCGGTGCCATTGCCTCGACCGACGCCAACGGCTTCGGCACGTTCGGCAGCGTCGGCGGCGCTCGCACCGACGACTTCGGCACCGATCGCGACGGCTCGATGGGCCAGGAAGACCCCGCCAACCTGCCGTCCGTCCTCGATCCCGGGTTCAATCCGGACTACTCGATCGAGCTCAACGGCTTCGATGACGGCACAGGCCTGACCTACTTCGTCAACGTCATCGACCTGACGCTCCCGAACGACGGCGATCCAGATGTCGATCGCTTCATCGGCCAGGTCGACGAAAACGCTCCGGCCACCACCGGCACCTACACGCTCGACGACGGCACGCAGGTCGGCGACATCACGTTCGCCTTCAACAACACGAACACGGACGGCGTCTTCGGGTTCAACAACGACAACCCGCCCGGCGATCTCGGTGACCCGCTCAGCGCCAACACGGGCCTCGAGTACCTGCTGAGCGACGAGTTCCTCATGACGTCGCTGAACACGAGCGGCGACATCAAGCTCCTGCCCTTCATCACCAACGGCGGCGGCGACTTCCTGGCCAACCAGTTCCTGCCGGGCATCGGCGGGCTCAACAACCTCGGCGGCCCGGGCGGCGACGGCGGCGATCCCCTCTTCGACGCCAGCCTCTTCGCCGGTGACCAGTTCATCAGCGTCAGTCTCGGCAGCACGCCGCTCGTGCCCGGTGACGCCGACGGCGACGGCGACGTCGACCTGGCCGACTTCACCATTCTCCGCAACAACTTCGGCGTCGACATGGGTGCCACCGTCATGACCGGTGACTTCAACGGCGACGGCACGGTCGACCTCGCCGACTTCACGATTCTGCGTAACAACTTCGGCACGACCAGCGACAGCGACATCGCGGCGATCGACGCGTGGTACGCCTCGGTCGTTCCCGAGCCGACAACGATGGCCCTGCTCGGCATGGGCTCCCTGGCCCTGCTCCGGCGTCGCCGGGCTTGAAGACTCCCCACCCCCGGGGCCCTGACCGGCGAAAGCCGGTCGGGGCTCTTCGCGGCAAGCCGGAGGGGCGACGCCGCAATCATGACAAGCAGGAGTATTTATGACCTATAATAGCGACCGCTCATTTGCCGCACTCGCGACGATTGGTGGAATATTAGCGGTATCGGGAGCTTCGCCGGGGGCGACCATCTCTGGCAACGGTAACACCGGCTTCGGCGGTGCCGTTGGCAGCGGCACGCTCTCTATCACAACCACGTTGACCGACCTCACGATTACTGTCGATACGAACGGGAACGCGTTTAATGACATCGTCGCGATCTATTTTGACACTGAGGCTGGTGGTTTCTCCGATACCTCATCCTTCTCAGACAGCAAGGACGGCGGCAGGCGAGCTTTGAGCGGCTTCAACGACAATGGGGACGGAGCGGACACCCGGACGCAGGCGAACTTTGCCAACGGCTTTGGAGCCGACTTCGGCGTCGCGTTCGGCAACGGCTTCGCCTCCCTGTTCGAGTTGGTTTCGGGCGGCAATGATTCCCTTGTCTTCATCGAAAATCAGACGCCTTCCGGCTCACCGCTCTCGGCAACCTTCGATCTTTCTGATTTGGGTCTATCGCCTGGAGAGACCGGACAGTTGGTCGCGAGTTACATCGCGGATAGTGCTTTCCGATCCAACGAGACTTTCGGCGAAGCCACGTTCTCCTCCGGCACGGTTAACCCCGGCTCGACAGGTTCGGTGACGTTTACCAGCTCTGAGAGCTTCACGGTCATTCCCGAACCCGCGTCCCTCGCCGGTTTAGGCCTTGTCGGTCTTGTGGCGATGCGTCGTCGTAGATAGGGAAGGCGTCCACCGGTCCCGGTCGGCTGACGCCGGTCGGGACTCTTTCTGATCCTGCTGATTAACCAGTTCAATGCCGTTGACCCGCTGCTCCTCGATCCTCCGCACTGCCGCCGCTTCGGCGGTGGCGTCGCTTGGTCTGGCCACGATGGCTCAGGCGGATTCGTCGGCTCCGGCGATCCTGCAGGTCTTCGAATCGACCTGGGCCAACAACGAATCCCGCGCCGCCGACGCCTTCCTCGCAGGGTACGGCAGCCTCTGGGTCCCCCCGCCCGGACAGGCCGAAACCGGCGGATTCAGCGTCGGCTACGACCAGTACGATCGCTTCGACCTTGGCCAGTGGGACCACCAAACCCTCTACGGCACCGAGCGCGGCGTCCGGTCCATGAACCAGACGTGGCAACGCTTCGGCGGACGCGTCTATGCCGACCTCGTCTGGAATCACAACGGCTTCGCGGATCAGGGCACCTTCGGCTTCGAAGCCAGCGGCGGCTACCCCGGCTTTGCCCTGTCGCTGCCTGATGCCGTCGACGGCGACTTCCACAACGGGTTTCTGAGCGTCGAAGACAGCGTCAATGAAGGTCGTCTCAGCGGCCTGCTCGACATCGATCACGAGACGAACTTCCAGTTCATCCGCAATCCGGTCGATCCCGACGACGCTCGCAACCTCCCGGCAGGCCAGTTCCCTTGGAACGGCAAGCTCGCCAACGTCGCCAAGGCCAGCAATCGCCAGTTCTACCCGAGCCAGAGCGGCCCGGGCCGGACGCTCTTCGACCCCGCGACGAACGAGACCTTCACCGTCTACGACTTCCGCGGCGACGGCAGCGAGATCAACGACGGCACCGTCGTTACCGAGAACGCCACCGGCTACCTCATGCGGAACGCGCAGTGGTACGTCCAGGACGTCGGCTTCGACGGCTTCCGGCTCGACGCGGTCAAGCACATGGAGCCGTGGGTGCTCAACTACTTCGACCGGGCGGTCTACGGGGCCAACCCGCGTCGCCTGCTCGACGGCAGCGTCGATCATGTGTTCTCGTTCGGCGAGACGCTTGATGCGAATTCGGCCCTGCTTCAGCAATACACGCGGAAGGACATCGACCCGAACCAGCCGACCCGTGTCGGCGGGAACCGGGATTCCCTCGACTTCCCGCTCCACTTCGCCCTCAAGGCGAACCTGTCGAACAACGGCTTTGCCAACGATTGGCGGAACATCGTCAACGCCAGCTTCGATGCCAACGACGACGGGCTGGCCAACAACGGCAGCCAGGGCGTGGCCTTCGATGCAAGCCACGACGACTTCGGAGCCGACCTCGGCAACGTCGCCAACGCCTACCTGTCGATGCGGCCGGGTAACTGGGTCGTCTACCACAACGCCCTGCAGTTCGGCGACGGCCGCGACTTTCCCAAGCAAGGCCGCGGCGATGCCCTCGGCGGCTTGTACGGCGACACGATCACGACGCTCGTGGGCGTTCGCAACACCCACGGCCGCGGCAACTACCAAGAGAAGTTCATCGACAAGGAGACGCTCGTCTACGCCCGCGAGGGCTCAGCCATCGTCGGGCTCAACAACCGCACCGACGGCGGCTTCGACACACGCATCGTCGACAGCGGATTCAACCCCGGCACCCGGCTCGTCGAGCTCACCGGTAACGCAGATGATGCAGCCATTGATCCGTTCGACGACATTCCGGACTTCGTCCAGGTCCAGGACAATGGGCAAGTCGCCATCCGCATCCCGCGAAACACCGCGGCAGACGGCGATCGGCACGACCAGGGCTACGTCATCTACGGCCTGCCGACGCCTCAAGGCACGCTGAGCATCGGCAACAACGCCGGCATCATCGAAGGCGGCACCGCGACCGACGCGACCAACGGCACGACCCGCCTCGCCGACTACACCGTCGTGGTCGACGACACGTTCACCGTCGAGCTCGACACCGTCCCGTACGTCTTTAGCGACGGCGTTCGCGACTTCCAGGCAGACGGCGACAACGCGTTGCTCAAGATCAACGGCGGCATCGACGTCAACGGCAACGGCGTTGTTGACAACGTCACGCCCAACACCGTCGCCTACGGCTTCGAGACGTTCGGCACCAAGAGCAGCCCGCTGGCCAACGGCGGCGACGGCGAGTTTCGGCAGGTTGTCGACGCCACAGAGCTGCCCGAAGGCGTCAACTTCATCGAGGCCCGCGCCTTCCGCCAACGTTCCGATGGCGGCCCGCCTGTCTACACGCCCTTCAAGGAAGTCATCTACGTCGACCGTCTCAAGCCCGAGTCGGGCATCAACGAGGTCCGCTCCTTCAGCAGCAACGGCCGCGACTTCATCGTCGAAAGCCTCGACGGCACCGCGGACAACGTCCACGTCTTCCTCAACCTCGCGCCCAACGTCGACCCGCTGTCGCTCGTCGGCCAAAACAGCCAGGCCCAGCAGGTCGATCGCGACCTCTTCAAGTACGGCTTCGGCGGGCTCGTCACCGGCAACCATGCCGTCACGGTGGTCACCTTCGAGATCACCGGCAACGTCAATGTCCAGCGGTTCGGCGGCTTCGGCTTCGACACCGGCATCGGCCGCGGCATCGGCGACCTCAACGCCAACGGCTTCTTCGGCACCGACGACGTCGCCGGCACGAGCTACGGCTTCGAGGCCGTGCTCTACGCCCAAGGCGACCAGTACAACCCGGCCGCCGACGTCAACGGCGATGGCTTCGTCACGACGCCCGACCTCTTCCTGCTCGAGGAGGTCTACCGGGCAGTCGGCGCCAACCGCACCGGCGACGCCGTCCGTGAGGCCGAGCTTCGTCGCGGCAACGTCAATGAGATCGGCGAGACCGACGCGTTCGACATCGACTTCCTCGCCTCGGCCATCATCGACGGCGACGTCACTTGGCTGCTCGACCTCGATGCCGATGGCGAGCTGACGACGGGCGACATGGACTCGATGATCAACGACGTTTTCGAAAGCGTGCGCGGCGACGCGAACCTCGACGGCGCCGTCGACTTGGCCGACTTCACGCTGCTTCGCAACAGCTTCGGTGACGAAGCGGGCTGGGCCAGCGGCGACTTTACCGGCGACGGCACGATCGACCTGGCGGACTTTACCCTGCTCCGCAATCACTTCGGCTTCGACAACACGACCGGTGCCGCGGCGGGATCTTTGATCTTCCCGGAGCACCTCGTCGCCACCGTTCCCGAGCCTGCCGCGGCGTTGAGCTTCGGCGTGGTCTCGCTTCTGGCCCTGCGTCGTCGTACGCGGTGCCGTTCCACCAACGAATCCCTCGCCGGCTCCGCCGGCTTCCCCAACTGCCCGCTGTCGCGGGTGGAGGAGTCACCCTTATGAATCGCCCCTCACTTCATCGCCGCGTGGCCGGCTTCACCTTGGTGGAGCTCCTGGTCGTCATCGGCATCATCGCCCTGTTGGTGAGCATCCTGCTCCCGACGCTTAGCCGTGCGCGAGCGTCGGCGACGAACGTCAAGTGCCTTAGCAATGTCCGCCAACTGGCGATGGCGTCGATTCTGATGCACGAAGAGCGTGGCGTCATCCCGACGCTCTCTGATGACCAATTCGTAAAGGAGGCGGACCCGAACGGCGAGCGCTGGCCACAGCGAAGCGTCTTTGCCGGAGAAACGGACTCGGACGGTACGGGCCGCAAGGTGCTCGATCCCTTCACCATGCTGTTGCCCTACATGGGAGACACGGAGACCCGATCGTTCCGCGACTCCGATCAGTTCAACGAAGCGTTCCTATGCCCGAGCGATCTTACGGAACCCGATCTCGACGAGAACACGATGGGTAATCCCTTTAATGCCTCGGTCACGGGGCTCTTTCTTCCAGCGAATACGGAGAACAAGCCCGTGCCTGCGAGCTACGGCTTCAACGCAGACATCGCTTCCACCATCGGTGCTGACGGCGCGAGCAGAATCGGCGCGACGGTGCTGGGCGTCGTCAACGGCACTCCCAAGCCCTCGGCCTACTTCGGCCTGACCAACGTCGGCCAAGGCACGAACGGCAAGTTGGTGAAGGTGGTCGATCCGGTCAAGACGCTGCTGATCGGTGACGCCGGTGTCGCTCGCGGACTGACGGCGAATCAGCAGGCAGGCAACTACCAAGACCTGCCGAACATGCTCGCGTATATGACGAACTTCATGACCGGCAACGGTGGTGATGCTCAGTATCAGGGCACGCTGGCGGGCATCATGCAGACCGGCTGGCTCGCCTGGAAGGTGCCGCTGGATCGTCATGACAGCGGTGCCACGCTGGCCCAGTGGGGTTCGATCCCGATGACAGCCGGCGAGACGGCAGTCGGAGGACAGGTCAACCTTGCCTTCGTCGATGGCCATGCCGAGAGTGTCAAGTACGGCACTTACGACAACCCAGGCGGCTTCGCGGATGTGAAGGTTACGCCTTGGGAGCTGCCGCAGCCGTAGAGCGGGTCGCAGAGGGAGTTGAACGCCCCGGATCTAGCCGATCCGGGGCGTCTCTGCGTGTCAACATTTTAAGTTGCAGTCTCCGGACCAGGGGCTCGAGGAGCCGCGGCTGGACCGACCTGGATGCCTTGTGCCTGCCTGCAAGTTCGTCAACCTAATGGGACAGCGCGGGTGGAACGACGACAGGAGGCCCAACAGAAAGCCCCCGTCGCTCGTGGCGACGGGGGGCTTGTCGTTGTGACCGATGCAGGCGGTGCCTTAGCGGCGACGCCGCAGGAAGGCGACGGCACCGAGGCCGAAGAGGCCGGCGGTGGTCGGCTCGGGGACCGGGATGACGGTTACCGAGTAGCCGGCGAAGAATGGAGAAGGCTGGCCCATGCTGGTGATGTTGAAGAAGCCGGGGCCGCTGCCGACGTCGGAGGCATCAATGAAGAGCGTATCTTCGGCCGAGCCGACGGTGACCGGGTTGCTGGAGACAACGCCGATCTGCGTCGTGCCGCCGGTGATGTTCGACAGCTGCTGGGTGACGATGACGTCCTCAGGCAGGTCGATGTCGAGACCGCCGAGGTTCGTCACGCTCAAGAGGCCGAAACCGCCCGGCGTCAGGGGCGTGGTGAAGTCGAAGCTGCTCGTGAAGCTGTCGATGAACGTGCCGGCACCGTCGAAGAAGCTAATTTCGGCATCGAAGGTATCGAGCAGCCCGGTGTTGCCAGCACCGTTGCTGTTGAAGACGGTGAACTGGAAGTCGGTCAGCTCGCCGCCGACGACCAGATCGAGGTCATCGCCGAACGTCGCGCTCAAGTCGCCCGAGCCGAACGCACGGAGGGCACCGGTCGGGTCCAGGTTGGTGTAGACGACGGTGGGCGTGTTGCGGCTGATTGAGCCGGTGCCGAAGTCGACGGTTAGCTGCTCGGCAGCAACGGGAGCGACGGCTACCGATTCGACAGCCGAGGCGGACGAAGCGACGCCGGCGGCACCGAGTGCGGCGGCAGCGAGGTAGGGCGTGAGACGGTGATGCATTTAGGTAAGCCTCCGGAGGAGCAAGATGAGCTGAGAAGACGGACTCTCTTTGCCGGCGTTGCAGGCCGCATCCGTCGGGACGAGTCGCCGGCAACAGTTGCCGGGGCGATAACGTGCCACAGCAAGTGGATTGCTGCAAGAGCTTTTCGCGTCCAGATGCTTTTTAGATGCAGTCAATCGACCGCCTGCTTCTGATAGCGAGGACTCCAAGGGCCAGACGGGCAAGCCGGGTAAGCTGGGGCAGTTAGAGGAAGCACGAGGTTCGAAATGTGAAGGTGTCACGAATTTTTTGCGTCAGATTCTCTTGCATGGACGTCCCGCCGCCGTCATGCTTCCGCTGCCGGTTGCAACTGCGGCTGGCCGAGGGATCAGATTCGTGCTCGGGTGAGAGACTGAAGACCGCCTGTTGATTTGCCTGAAGTGAGCATCTGGTTTGGGTGGAGTCGCGTCCTGCGGCCAGAGTTGGCCGGCGTGGCTCTGCTGACAGGTCACCTTTGCGTCCGGCACCGCCGGATCATCGAGGTGATTCACGTTTGTCCGTTAGACCCCATTCCCGGCAACGGGAGAGAGACCATCATCATGCTTCGCAGCACTTCCATCATCGCCGCCGCCGCCCTCGCGGTTCCGGCCATCGCTTCGGCCGACGCCCGCGTCGACGCCAGCTTCTTCAGCAACACGTCCACCTTCTCGGGCTTTCAGTCCTCCTACGACCGGGCTCAGAGCGTCGGCCGTGGCGCCGACTTCTTCGGCTCCGTCCTCTCTGAGGACTTCGAGGATCCGGCGTACGCGGGGAACAACACCCCAGTCAACGGCTGGGACGGCAGCTTCGATTCCCTCTTCAGCTTCGGTCCCGGCATCGACGGCACAAGCTTGATCTACGAGGGCGACGGCTTCGCCGTTCCCGACGTGGCCTTCAGCCCGGTCGCAGCGGCCCCGATCACCGGTTCGTTTGACTTTCAAGTTTCCTTCAACAATCTGAACAGTCTCACGCAGCTCGAGACGGCTAACACGTTGGCCTCAGCTGACGGTGTCAGCTTCGGCCTGATCAACACACGCGTCTTCTTCGAGACCGACGGCACCGTCGACATCTTCGATGCCGACGGCCTTGGCGGCGTCGTCCTCGTTGAGGAGATTGCCACTTACGTGCCCGGCACGGTCTACGACCTCTCGATCGTCGTCCCGGGTGACGGCAGTTTCGAGTTCCTGATCGACGGTGTCTCGCTGTACACCGGCACCGACATCGCTGCCGCCGTCGACATCACCGGTGCTGCTTCGGGCATCGATGCCTTTGCCGCCGTCAACGATAACAACTTCACCGGCGACGGCTACATCCTCGACAACTTCAACCCGATCCCTGAGCCCACGAGCCTCGCCCTGCTCGGCATGGGTGGCCTCGCTGCCCTGCGTCGTCGTCGCGCCTGAAGCTCGACGTGTCGCGCCTGAGCGACTTCCCGCAGAGCGATCTAGCCCCGGCTAGATCTTCACAACTTCCACCACCGGCCGCCGCGAACCTCGCGGCGGCCGGTGGCGTTCTATTGCTCCGCCTTGAATCTTTCCATCCCTCTCGACCATCCCGAAAAGAGCCTCGCCATCGCCGGACCGGCCGATGCGCACCTCAAACGCCTGCGCGAACTCTTCGACGTCAGCGTCACCCTTCGAGGCGGCGAACTCAAGCTCAGCGGCCAGAACGAACCCGTCGGCCGGGCGGCACGTGTCGTTGAGCGCATGCAGCAGATGCTGCGACGCAAAGAGTTCCTCTCCAGCGACGATGTCGGCGAAGCCATCCTCGACATTCGCGAGGACGAGATGCAGCGGGCCAATGATCGCGACGCCGTCGAGGTCTTCGCACGCGGCCTGCGTGTTCGAGCCAAGACGGATGGCCAGCGCGACTACCTGCGGGCGATCTTCGATCACGACCTGACGTTCTGCACCGGTCCGGCCGGCACGGGCAAAACGTACCTCGCCGTCGCAGCGGCGGCGGCGATGCTCAAGCGGCACGACGTCAAGCGGATCGTCCTGGCCCGCCCTGCCGTCGAAGCGGGCGAGCGGCTTGGCTTCCTGCCGGGCGACATGGCGGCGAAGGTCAATCCGTACCTTCGCCCGCTGCTCGACGCGTTGGGCGACATGATGGACCTGGAGCAGGTCAAGCGGTTCATGGTCAACGACGTCATCGAAGTGATCCCGCTCGCCTTCATGCGAGGCCGAACGTTCAACGAGTGCGTCGTCATCCTCGACGAGGCCCAGAACACGACCGTCAGCCAGATGCTCATGTTCCTGACCCGCCTGGGCAACGACTCGAAGATGATCGTCACCGGCGACCCGCGGCAAAGCGATCTCGAAAGCGACACGCCCAGCGGCTTGGCGGACGCCCTCAACAAGCTGGGCCACGTCGAAGGCATCGCCCACGTCAAGCTCGACAAGGTCGACATCGTCCGTCACCGCCTCGTGCAGCGGATCGTCGATGCGTACGGCGACGAGAACCTCTAGGCCGTTCCAAAGTGTTGCGGCTTCTTGACCCGCTGTTGTTCCGTGCCGATACGGCGTTTAAGGTCACGACACCCGCGGCGGTTGCTGTCGCACCACCCAGGCTTCTGGCACCTTCCTTATGAGCTTTGAGCCCAAGAAGGCCCGCGCCCGCCGCATTGAGATTCGTGGGGAAGTTCGGCGAGATCGGCCGAGCCTCGTGAGCCGTCTGCGTGGGCAGCTGTCGTGCCTGAAGGACGAAAAGAGTGTCCTGTCGCTGCTCATCGCGGTCGTGTTCGCCGTCGGCTGCGGGTCGCTGTTGATGCTGCGGCCGGGCGTGGTGGATTATCGGCCCGGGCAGGTGACGCGGGAGCCAGTCTTCGCTCGCGGCGACTTCTCGGTCCTTGATGACCAGCGACTCAGTCGTGCTCGCCAACGGGCCGCCGACGCCACAGAACGAGTCTATCGACCTGCTGACCGCGACCCGTTTACGAAGCTCGAAGACGCGCTCATTGCCTCACCGGATCGCGTCACCGGCCTGCGGGTCGATCAACTCGGCGAGTTGACGTTCGAAGAAGGCGACGGCCTCGTCCGCACGCTCGGCGTCGGTGATGGGGCGACGCTGGCTCGGCTTCAGGAGATCGCCTCGACGGATGATCCGCTTTGGCCTCGGTCGGTGCGTCGGTACATCGAGTCGCTCCGCCGGCTCGGACTGGTGCTCGTTGATCGCGAGGCGGCAGAATCGGATGCTCAGGCGGCGATCCAGCTCGACGACGGCCAGCGGATAGCCCCCGGCGCCCGCCTGGTCGTGCCCGCTACCGAGGACGCTGGCGAAGCGCTGCAGGGCCGTGTTTCTGGTGCGGCCTTCGAAGCGTTCGGCGAGTTGATCTACCCGAAGGTCGTCCGCTACACAGCGATGACGCTCGGGCCGACGATCGTGCCTGACCTGGCGGCAACGGCGCGGGTGCGGGCGGAGGCTTCGATGCGTGTGCCGGAGTCGTTGGGCGAGGTGACCTACCGCGAGGGCCAGCGGCTGTTTGCCGAGGGGCACCGCATCAGCGAGGCCGATTGGAACCTGCTCCGGGCGGAGAATCGGGCATTTCGCCAATCGCTCGGCGGACGCGTCTGGGCCCAGCGGATCGGCCTGTTCGGCTTAGCGGCGGTGCTGACGGTGGCGATGGCCATGTACACCGTCCGGTTCCGGCCCAAGATCGCAGCGAATCCGGCTCGAGCGGCTTGCCTGGCGATTTTGCTCCTGTCGTGCCTGCTCGTCTCGCAGTTGGCGGCGCTGGGGTCGGGCAGCTTGATCCTGCTGGCGCTGGGGCCGATCTTCCTGGCCGGCATCACGCTGTCGATCGCGTACGACGGCCGATTTGCGATGGGGTTGTGCGGGTTGCTGGCATTGCTGGTGACGATCGGGTTGGGAGCGGGCGTCGGGTTCTACGTCATCGCCTTCGCCGGCCTGCTGCCGGCAACGCTTTTGCCGGGCGGCGTGGCTTCGCGATCGCGGCTGATCGAGGTCGGCGGGGCCGTGGGCATCACGGCGGCCGTCACGAGCATCATCGTCGGCTTGTCGCGGATGGACCCGGGCAGCTACCTGCTCAGCGGAGCCGCCTGGGCCGCCCTCACCGGCTTTGCGGCAGGCGGCATCGTCCTGTGCACGCTGCCGTTCATCGAGCGGATCTTCCAGATCACGACGGGCCTGACACTGCTCGAATACCTCGACCACCCGCTGCTACGTCGCCTCGCGATGGAGGCGCCCGGCACGTACAACCACTCGCTGCAGGTCGCCACCATCAGCGAAGAGGCCGCCAAAGCCATCGACGCCAACGGCCTGCTCTGCCGCGTCGCCTGCTACTACCACGATGTCGGCAAGCTGCGAAAGCCCGATTACTTCATCGAAAACCAACGCTCCCATGACGGCATCACCGGCGGCAACACATCCGGCGACGCCGCCAGCCGCGGTGCTGTCAACCCGCACCTGACGCTCAATCCGAGCATGTCGCTCATCGTCATCATCGGCCACGTCAAAGACGGCCTGGCGATGGCCCGCGAGTGGAAGCTGCCGCGGAGCTTCCTGCCGTTCATCGAGCAGCACCACGGCACGACCGTCGTCGAGTACTTCTATCGCGAAGCGATTCAGCAGCAGCGTAAGCGGCTCGAAGTCGATTCGGCAGGGCCGATCGAGCCGGACATCGAGGAGACGGAGTTCCGCTACCCCGGGCCGCGGCCAAGGACGCGAGAGACGGCGATCGTCATGCTCGCCGACGCCTGCGAAAGTGCTTGTCGAGCCATGCCCGACCCGACGCCGACGCGGCTGGAGTCGCGGGTGAACGACCTGTTGCAGAAGCGACTGCAGGATCATCAATTTGACGAATGCCCTATCACGATGGCAGAGCTCGAGGCGGTGCGGAAGAGCATCGTCAAGTCGCTCGTCGGCATCTACCACGGCCGGATCGCCTACCCGGGCGACATGATGCCGGCACCGACGCCGGTGCCCGCACCGGCCGTCACCGTGATGCCGGCGAGGGTCGGCTAGTGGATCTGCAGGTCGAGAGCCTGATCGACGCCGCCGACGCGAAGCAACTGGCTGCCGATTTGCGGCGTGTCGTGGGACACGCGACGGACCTGCCGCTGCCGGACGAAGTCGCAATTACCGTCGTCGATGACCAGTCGATGACCGACCTGCATGAGCGGGTCCTGGGCGATCCGTCGACAACTGACGTCATGAGCTTCGAGACTGAGCACCGCGAGGACGGCTCCGTAGCGACCGGGGAGCTGGTGGTCTGCCACGATGAGGCCGTCCGTCAGGCGGCAGAGCGGGGGCATGATGCCCGGCTGGAGTTGCTGCTCTACGCCCTCCACGGGCTGCTGCACCTGAGCGGATTCGACGACCTGACGCCGGACGAGCACCGGCGGATGCACGAGATGGAGGATCGGCTTCTCGTCGCCGCAGGCTTCGAGGCGGCTTTTGCTCGAGATGCATGAAGAGTTTCGAGGTAGCCGCGGAGCTTGCTCCGCGAGTCGGGGATTAAGTGCAGTAGCTCACGCGGAGCAAGCTCCGCGGCTACTTCAGAAGAGACTGCAACTCCGGTTGCCCGCTGCAGATCTCGCCTACCCTCCCCCACGCCATCGACGCCGCCCCGCGTTGCCGATGCTTGCGTTGCTGCGTCAAAATGAAAGCACCTGAACCGACCGTCGCCGCCTGCCACAGAGTGATTCTTCTGCCGCTCGTCGGCATCGTGGAGCCGCGACAGTGAACGAACCCCTGCTGATTCTGCTCCTGATCGTCGCGGCGATCGGGTCGTTTCTCTTTTCCACGCTCGCCTACGCGCTGCGGGACTACTCGCGGGCAACGCTCGCCGAGTGGTTCGAGAGGCGAATGCACCGGGATCGCGATCCCGATGCCCCGCCGAGTGAGGCCGCTGAGAAGCGGGTCGAAGCCGTTGCCGATTACGAGGACGAACTGGCCCTGTCCGCCGCGACCCTGCGGACGGCGACGAATCTGATCGTCGTCCTCTGCGTCGTCGCGCTCGTCAAGGCGTGGCTCAGCGGCACAGACATGTGGGTCATTTATCTGTTCGCCTTCGGCGTGGCGTTTCTGCTGATCGCCCTGTTCGGCGTGGCGTTGCCGCTGGCGGTGAGCAGCCACGCCGCGGAGCCGACGATCGGCATCTTCACCCGAGTCCTGCGGATCAAAAGGGCCGCCATGTGGCCGATCATCCAGGTCCACGGGCCTATCGACCGACTCGTCCGACGCGCCACCGGCCGCAGCGAGGACACGCCCGAGCACGTCGAAGAAGAGTTGGAAAAAGAGATCCTCGATATCGTTCGCGAAGGCAGCGACGAAGGGGTCTTTGGCGAAGCGGAGCGGAACATGATCGAGCGGGCCGTGCGGTTCCACGACATGACGGTGGAGCAGGCCATGACGCCCCGCGGCGATGTGATCGGCCTGCCGCAGACGGCGACGGCGGACGAGGTGCTGAGCGTCATCGAGGAGAGCGGCTTCAGTCGTATCCCGGTCTACAACGAGACGATCGACGACGTGACCGGCGTCCTTTATGCCCGCGACCTGTTCCGATACGTCGGCAAGCGGCTCAACGGCCATGACAGCGACGAGGAACAGACTCGAGCTTTTCGCCTGCCGGACGTGACGCGAAAGCCGCTCGTCGTGCCCGAAAGCAAGCCGCTGGACGATCTGCTGAAGGACATGCAGCTGCAGAAGATCCATATGGCCATCGTGCTCGACGAGTACGGCGGCACGAGCGGGCTCATCACGATCGAAGACGTGCTCGAAGAACTCGTCGGCGACATTGTCGACGAGCATGACGAAGCGGAAGACGCCATGTTCCGACGGATCAGCGACGACGTGGCCGAGGTCGATGCACGCATCGACATCGACGCGTTGAATCGACTGATGAACCTGCACCTGCCCGAGGACGCCGAGTTCGAAACCCTCGGCGGCTACGTCACGACGACGCTTGGCCACATCCCCTCCATTGGCACCAGCTTCGAGCGACCGACAGATCACGGCCGGATCGTCTTCACCGTCGTCGACGCCGAACCCCAACGCGTCAACCGCCTGCGGCTGCAACGTGCGCCGGAGCCGGTCGCTGAGCCGGAGACATAGAACGGCTCTCGGGCTAAGGCGGCTACTCCGTCATCCCGAGCGCAGCCGAGGGACCTCGCCTGAACGCTGGTGGAGCGAGACGAGGTCCTTCGACTCGCTGCGCTCGCTCAGGATGACGAAGGTGTAGCTGGGGTCGGCAACGGAGAACCTGATCGTCGTGATGAAGCACAACCTACGAATAAAAAGCCCCGCATCCGGAGATGCGGGGCTGGATCTGTCTCAGCTACGACACCTCAGGCCTTGGGCGCCATCGTCGGCTCAGGGTCGAGCTCAAATTCGTCGGCGTTGAAGGTCAGCGGCTCGTCGGCGAAGACGTCGTAACGCTCGCCTTGAGCCTCGGCCTCGAGACGCTTGAGCTCGAACTCGAAGCTCTTCATCTTGAGCTCGTCGGCATCGAGCTGACGCTCGCGAGCCTCGGCACGCAGGACGCCTTCTTCCATGAGCTTGCGGATCTTGGCCAGTGCCTTGTTCTGGATCTGGCGGACCCGCTCCTTCGTGACGCCGATGATCTTGCCGACCTGCTCCAAGGTAAGCGGATTGTTCGTGTCCTGCTCCCAGTTGAAGCGACGCTTAAGCACGGTCTGCTCGACGTCGGTGAGGTCGGCCATGTTGCGGTCGACAATCGTCTTGAGCTCGACGACGCAGTCCTCGCGGACGTCACCCCGCTTGGTTTCGAGCCAATTGCTCTTCTCGAGGTCCGGCTCGAACTCGACGGGGAACCGCTGGCGGTGACGCGAGTGCTTCATCGCGGTGCGGCTGAAGGCCTTCAGGATGGCCCGGCACGCGTAGGTGCTGAACTTGAAGCCCTTGTCCACATTGAACTTGTCGACCGCTCGAATGAGCGCCATGTTGCCCTCCGAAACGACCTCAGCAAAGTCCACATCACCCAGACGCGTCCGCTTGGCCATGGCCAGGACGAGGGCGAGGTTGGTGCGAACGAGGTACTCGCGAAGGTGCTCGAAGCGGTCGTACCAGACGACGAGTTCCTGGGCGTCCTTCTTCGACAGGTTCTTGATGCCCTTCTTCTTGATGCGGCGTTGGATGCGGCCGACCTTGAGCTTGGCGAAGTTGAAGCGAAGGAACATCAAGCGCTCCTCCGGCGGCTTCATGAGCTGCGGGGCGCTGACGTTGTCGGTCTTCTCGAACGCATCGTCACGTGTCGGCTGATACCAGTCGACCAAGGGCAGACGCGGGATGTGCTCTTCGAAAAGTTCCTTCTCGATGCCCTTGCGTTGAAATTGCTCCGAATCCATGAAGTCCAGCTCTTCGGCGAGCAGGGCTTCGGCACGGTTGCGAAGGGGGCGACCCAGCTCGTCGTCAACGACGGCGGGCTTGGTTTCCTTGGCGGGCTTAGTGGTCTTGGCAGTCATGGTGTCGGCGGCATCCCTTGCCGTCTGGATGGTGTCGTTGAAGTCGATCAGCCGAGTGCGCGACAGGTCGTGTCAGCCGGATGATGAAGAGGAAGGTGGAGCGATCGGAGCCGGCTCGTCATGAGACAGCTGTCAGTCAGTCGTCGCCGATGAACCGGAGCGTCGGAACACTTCCTTCGCCCGGATGTGGTGGCGGATGCGGCGTCGGCCGATTCGGACTACCGCAAAGGGTGGGCCGTTGTCAACTGACGCCTCGATTTGCCCCGATCATGGTCAGGAAAGCACCGCAGTGCAAGTCAGTGCAAGTCGCGGAAGTTCCATCGGCGGCCCAAGTAACGACATCCAAAGATGCCGACGGGGTCGCACTCAATGAGCAGGAAATTCGCCTCAAGTGCCCGCCTGCCCCGATTGGGCGATGGCCGGTCAAGACCGCGAAGATCCCGACGCTCCCTGAGGATGTTCGTCCCGGGCCAGCACATCGGCGGAGGCGGGAGCCACCGGACGCCAACGTCCGTGTTTCCTGAGCCTGCCTGTGCTGCAAAGGCCGAACTTGTCGGACCCGGACCTACCTCATCGGCAGCCGGGCCGAAGAAGTTAAAGCTTTCTTCATCTGTGTCAACAAATTTTCTTGTCACCCCGGAAATGGTGAGCCTCGCGGCATAGGCCAGTCAGGGGACGACGAAGCTGCACCCTCTTACTCGCCGTTATAAGAAATCGCCTCTCGCTCCTAACCTTTGCTCATGCCCGAGCCCGATCCACGCCGGTTCATCTGCCTCGGCGGGAGCTTCGATCCGGTTCACCTCGGCCACCTCGCCGTCGCACGAGCCGCCGCCGAAGCCGCCGGTTACGAGGGCGTTCGCCTGATCGTCGCCAACGACTCGCCGGGCAAGCGGGCCAAGGCCGATGCCGAACATCGCATCGCCATGTGTCGACTCGCCGTCGCGGACGATCCAGAGTTCCTCGTGGACGATCGCGAGCTGCACCGGCCGGGCCCTAGCTACACCGCCGACACAGCCGCCGCCCTTCGCGACGAGCTCGGCACCGTGCCGGCCTGGCTTATCGGCACCGACCTGCTGCCGACGCTGCCACGTTGGCACCGGGCGGACGAGTTGCTGGCCGATCCGGCGACGCTCGCTCGCTTCGTCGTCGTGACCCGCGGCGGTCACGAGCTGGACCTCGGCACACTTCCATCCGCAACACGCCATGTGGCAGCCACTTGTGTCACGGTGCCGCAGTGGGGCGTCAGTTCGACCCTGGTCCGAGAACGTCTGGCTTCATCGAAGAGCATCCGCTACCTCGTCCCTGAGCCGGTGCGTCATTACATCCAAGAGCACGGCCTTTACGCCGCCTGAGCCGGCCTGGTGGCGACGGTGGTCATCTCGTTCCAGTCAGGATGATCGCCCGCGTGCTCGAAGTCGTGCCGCCACACCACGTCGCCCGCCGGATCGAGCAGGAACAGGCCCGGCATCACCCACGGATCGCCCACCGGCTTTCCGATGCCGTGGCCCTTTGTCACCGCCCGGATGCCACAGGCCCAGACGCGGGGCCCGAACATCTGCCCGACGCTGCCCCGCCGCAGGCCGAACGCGTCGTACAGCCGCTTCTCCTTGTCCGCAATCGCCGGCACGCCAGGCCAGTACCTGCCGAAGAAAACGCCCGCCTCTTCCGGCGTGCTGAGGGTGACGAAGACGACCTTCGGATACCGCCGCTCGCCGTGATGCCCGTCCGCCGTCTCGCTGGCGATACGCAGATCCTTGACCATCTCCCGGCAGAAGCAGCAGCCGAAATGCCGCAGAAACGCCACCAACGTCGGCCGCTTCGGGTCCAACTGCCCCCGCAACGTCTGCGGCTCCGCTAACGTAGTGCCGGCTAAGGCCGAATCCAGCACATCGTCGGGAACACAGTTCATGGCCGGATTCTATGAACCCTCGCCGACTGCGAACGGCGGAAGGTCACACCAACTCGTCCAACCCACTCAAGCCGATGACCTCGTCGCTGTAGAACGGCTCCGCGTACTCGACGCCGCAACGTCCGCCGATGAAGCGATGCATCGAGTCGACGTAGCTCCACAGACCGTCGTCATCGCTCAGGCCTTGGCTGGCGTAGGCCTGGCAGGCGTGCTTCTTCGTCGGCCAAGCGTCGCTGACGTCGACGCAGAAGGTCGGCACGATGTCCGTTCGCAGGTGCGTGCAGTAGTACTGGATGATTCGCTTGGGATGGTGCGGCTCACCATCAATGTCGCTCTTCGTCAGCTTCGCGTCGAACCGGGCGTCGATCGCGATCTTGTGGGCAGCGATGTGATCCGGGTGAGCGTCCGGATAATACGGATAAAACACCACATCCGGCCGCACGTCACGGATGACGCCGGCAAGGGCATGACGGTTGGCGATCGTGTGCTCGAGCTCACGGTTCTTCAGGCCGAGGTTGATGCGGCGGATCGGCTCATCGAGCCCTTCGCTGAGGCGGCGGTTGCTCTCGGTCCACTCCCTGGCCCGGATCTCCGGGCTGCCGTTGGGAGTCGGTTCGCCGTTGGTCAGGTCGCAGATCGCGACGTGATGGCCTTGGCGGGCCAAGGTGACGAGCGTGCCGCCCATGCCGAGCTCGGCATCGTCCGGGTGCGGGGCGACGCAAAGAAATCGCTTCTTCTGGGGTAAAGTCGACAGCGGCGAGGCCATGACAGCAGGCTATGGCCTTCTACTCGTCGGCCAACGTCGAAAGTCTCTGGAAGATCGCCTCGGCCCCTTCACGATCTGCCGCAGGGTCCTCGCGAATCGCCACCCACGCCAGCAACGCCGCCGAAGCGAACCGCTCGCGGGCGAAGGGCTCGTCGCGCGACGGCGTCTCCAAACGCGCCGCGGCCAGTAAAACAACGTCTTCCGACACCGGCAGCTGATCGGCTAGCGGCACGACTTCTTGCAACAGACGCGTCATCGGCTCCGTCCGCCGCATCTCCGCCTCGAATGCTGCCAGGGCCTCGTCACCTTCCACCGAACCGAGCGACGACGCAGCCTTGGCCATTGCCGCACGGGCCGGCTCGTAGACAGCCATTGCCGCCTCGCTCGTGACTGCCCAGTCCGCCCACGGCAGCAACGCATCGGCCTGACCGGCTAAGGCCAAGGCGTCACCCAACGCCGCCGCCGACTCTGCGAGCGTCGAGTAAGCCGCCAACGCCGCGGACCGCTGCTCCATCTCCGCACTGCCGACGTCACCATCAGCCAACGCCGTCGCCATCGCCGATACCTCTTGCCGATACGCTCTCGCCAGCTCGTCGAGATCGACGCCGATGGCAGCGGCCCTTGTTCTCAACGCCTCCACGCTGCTGAGAAAAGGGTCGTTTTTCTCGGTAAAGCTGGGAAATTGCCCCGCTCCGATGAGCAGGCGACGTGCCTCGTCTCGGTCGTCGTCCCGCGTCGGCGAGACACTTCGAACGAGCAGCCGCATGACGGACCGCTCCAACGCATCGACCGGCCGCACGTTCAACGCCGTCTCAATCGCCTTCGTCGTCGTGGCCAACGAAGCTGCGGCGGCGGTCACGTCATTGATCTCCCGCAGCGATGTAACTGCCGCGACAAAGTCCTCCGGCGTCTTCGTGAAGAGGGTCGATCCCGCGCCGTCATCGCGGCCGAAGCGGCGGGCATCGGAGACGAGACGCGACTGCATTTGGTCGAATTCTCCTAAGAGTTGCGTGATCTGACGCGACCAGACCACCGGCAGCCGGACAACGTCCCGCTCCATCGCCTCGTGCCGGCGTCGCTGGGTTTCGTAATCCCGCACGACTTGCAGGAGCGTCTCGGTCCATGCCGAGTCCCGCCCCGCCGCCGCCAGGAGCGGCGCTAGGTCACCGCCGCCTCTTGGCAAATCGTCCGCCGCTTCGGCCGCTTGGGAGAAGTTTCCCAGCTTTTCGAGCAATTCCGCACCCAGGCCTCGCAGCCGTGGGTCGCTCGCGACGGTCGCGGCGGTGGCGAGATCGGCTTCGACTTGCCGCTTTTGCTCGGGATCGAGCCCCGTCACGTTCGCCGCCAACGCCTCCGCCGCGGCGACGGCCTGGGTCGCCAGGAGCGTCGCCTCCGCGTCGTCTGCCGACGCCTGGGCCACCAGATCGTCCAGCGCCCGACGAAGCTCCAGCGTTACCGCCAACGCCCGCGTCCGCCTCGCCAGCGACTCGGGCGTGTCCGGCGTCTCGGGCAAAGGACTCGATTCCTCTTCTTTTTCCCTTACATTCTGCACATTCGGCCGCACCCGCGGCAGCGGCTGACCGGCGGCGGGATGGTCGAGGATCAGCAGAATCCGACTCCCAAGGCCGTCGAGCAACGCATCCGGCTCGCTCTCTAGATACGTCCGCTCGTGCAGAGCCTGCACGGCCGACGACGCGGCGGCCGGCACCGTCTGCATCGCATCGGCGGCTTCGATGAGCGGCAGCAGGTCGTTCGCACGGAGCATCGCGACTTGTGTCGACGCCTCGCCGACCCCGCCGGCTAAGGCCGATCGGAGCAGCGTCCGCCGCAGCAGCCGCAGGTCGATCCGCACCGACAGCACCTGCGGATCCATCCGTTCGCGATTCCGAAGCAAGGCCGTAATTTGCCGCTCCATTTGGCGAATCTCCCGCTCGAGGTGCTTCGTCGCGTCCGGCAGCTGCGGACCCTCCGTCTCGCCTTGGGCCTGATCGTCCGGCGGCTCCTGGGCCATAGCCGGCCAGGCCGCGACGGACACAGCGACAACCCCGAGCGTCAGCAGGCGAGCGAGCGGCATGCCGACATTCTACGAAGCGTTCGTGAGCATTATCGTCGCGGCATGAAGCCTCATGACCTCGACGCGTGGCTGGCCAAGGCCGATCGCAGGCCGATCGTCGTCGGTGTTCTCAACGTGACGCCCGACAGCTTCTCGGATGGTGGTATTTATCAGGAGAAACAGGCACTTTCTAGAAGGATCCGTCAGATGATCGAGGAAGGGGCCGACTGGATCGACATCGGCGGCGAGAGCACCCGGCCCGGCAGCGAGCCGGTGTCGGCCGACGAGCAGATCCGCCGCGTCCTGCCCGCGATCGAGGCGGCGGCGGGCGAAGTAGTCGTGAGCATCGACACGACGAGCAGCCGCGTCGCCTCCGCGGCGCTCGCGGCAGGGGTGAGCGTGATCAACGACGTCTCCGCATTTCGACAAGATCCCGACATGCTGGGTGTCATGGGGGGTGCAAAGGCGGTCGTTTTGATGCACATGCACCTACACGCGGCGGTCATGCAGGAGCAACCTTTGGTCGACCATGTCGTGGAAACGGTCGAGTCATTTTTACTGGAGCGAGTCGACGCCGCGGCGGCCGCCGGAGTGGAGCGCTCAAGGGTGATGGTCGATCCCGGCATCGGCTTCGGCAAGACCATGCGCGGCAACCTCCAACTCCTCGCCGCCACCCGCCGACTCGCCGACCTCGGCCAGCCGCTGCTCGTCGGAGCGAGTCGCAAGCGGTTCCTCGGCCGACTCACCGATGAACCCGTGCCCGCCAATCGCCTCCTCGGCACCGCGGCGACGGTGGCTCACTCGCTGCTCAACGGAGCCAGTGCCGTCCGCGTCCACGACGTGCGGGCGATGCGGCAGGTTCGCGACGTCATCGCGGCGATTCAGCATCCCGACCGGGTCGACGACGACACGCTGCGCCGCGACCCATGAACACTACCAGATGAGCGTTCGACTCTTTCTCATCGCAAGCTAGAGAGGCTTCTGGTACCGTCCGAGCATCTCGGCGACCGCTTCATCAATCTCCTCCGGTCGCACACGACCCGCTCTGCTATGGAGTCAGCCGCTCGTCATAGTGGCCGTTGCATTGATTTTCGGAATTCTGTTGCACGATCGGATTCCGGCTTACCCTGGTGCTTGGTCAACTATAGCAGGATCGTTGATCGTGCTTAGCTGCCTAGCGAAACGCCGATGGTTCGCGTCTTCCCTCATCGTTATCGCGTTCACGATACTGGGCGTCACCACTGCCCAGGTGGCTCATTATCGCTTTGCGACGAACGACATCAGCCGATACGCGGGAGACGAGCCGCGGCTGGCGAGGGTGGAGGGGCGACTGATCGGGACGCCGACGTTGCTTCGGGTGCCGGAGTCGACACGGCCGCGACGGCCCAGGAGCGTCGGCATGGTGGCGGTCGAGCGGGTCGAGACGTGGGACGGTTGGCAGGACGCGACGGGCCGGGTGCTGCTGCAAATCGCCGAGCCGGACCCGCGGCTGAAGAACGGGCAGCGGGTGTCGATGCTCGGCTGGCTCGAACGACCCGGAGCCGCCATGAACCCGGGGCAGTTCGACTTCGCGGCTCACTATCGAGGCCGACGTGTACCGGCGAGTCTTCGAGTCGATTCCCCTGCGAATCTCCAGGTTGTAAAGGGGTCAGCGGGTTGGCTGCATGAGGTTCGGCAAGCCGCTCGCGGGGCGATGCTCGCCGGCTTCGACGCGGCGGCGGTTGACGAGGCCTTGCTCCTGAGGGCCATGTTCTTCGGCCAACGCGACGCGGCGATGGCGGACGACCGGGATCTGTTCCGGGCCAGCGGCACCGGGCACTTCCTCGCCGTCAGCGGTCTGCACGTCGGCATCATCGCCGGCGTCGCGATGGCGGCGTGTCGCCTCATCGGCATTGCAGTGATGCCGTCGACGATCCTCAGCGGCATCGTGGTCGGCCTCTACGCGTTGGCGGCCGAGCCGTCACCGCCGGTTCTGCGGGCGACACTTCTGGCTATCGGACTCGGCACCGGCATTATCATGAGGCGAAGAGCGGCCGGCGTGCAACTGTTGGGCGGTGCGGCGTTGCTGTTGCTTGTCCTGTTTCCCCTCGACTTGTACAGGGCTGGTTTTCAACTGAGCTTTGTCGTCGTTCTGGCTTTGATGTTGCTTGCGGTGCACGCTCGGCGTTTTGCGACGAACGCGGTCGATGCCCCGCAAGCGGAGCGTGTTCGTGCAGACTCGTGGATCACTCGCGTCGCAGCCTGGTGCGACGGCCGAATGCTCGATGCTCTGTCGGCGGCGATGGTGGCGTGGCTGGCGTCGATGCCGTTGATCGCGTTGCACTTTGGCCAGTTCCACGCCTGGAGCGTCCCGGCGTCTTTGGCGGCGGCACCGGCGGTCGTCGCGTCGCTCGTGGCCGGTCTGCTGAAGGTCGTCTTGACGCTGGCGATTCCCGAGGCGGCAACGCTCTTTGCGACTCTCGCGGCGTGGCCGGTGGTGTGGATGCGGAGCATTGTCGCCTGGTTCGCGACGTTACCGGTGGCGGACGTGCCGCTGGCCGCCCCGCCGTTGTGGCTGGTGGCGCTCGCTTATGTTGCCATGGCCGGCTCGTGGCTGGTGGCGAGGACGCGCATCAGAGGCCGGCGCATCCTCAAGCCGGCAGCGATCTGGACCGCGCGGGTGCCGATGATTGTCTGCCTTGCAGCGATCTTCGTGATGCCGGTCTCCTCGGGTCGCGCAGCGTCGACTGTGACGCGGGACGACGCGACGCGCCTGACACTGCTTGCCGTCGGAGCCGGCCAGGCCGCGGTGATCGAGCAGCCGAACGGCCAGGTGACGCTCATCGACGCCGGCAGCCTCTCGTTAGGCCGGCCCTGGGCGTCGTGCGTGGGACCGTTTCTTCGGGATCGTGGCATCGGGCGGATCGATCGCATCGTCGTCAGCCACGCGAATCTCGACCACTACAACGCGGTCGCTGATCTGCTGGATCGGTACGATGTCCGCGAGGTGGTGCTCGGGCCGACCTTCGAGCGGGACGCGTCGCACGACGTGTCGGGCCGGGCGTTTTTGTGGCTGTTGGAGGAGACGCAGATGCCGACGCGACTCGTGGCGGCGGGTGACACGCTCGACCTCGGCGGGGGCACGCGGCTCGATGTCCATTGGCCGCCACGAAAGGCAACCGACCTAACGCCCAACGACGCGTCGCTCGTCATGACCCTCCGGCACGAGGCAGGCAACGTGCTACTGACCGGCGACATCCAGGAAGAGGGCCTTGTCGGCGTTCTGGCATCGGTTCCACCGGCAGAGCTTGCTGCGGACGTCTTGATCGCCCCGCACCACGGCAGCACGGAGCGGTCGACCGGCCGATTCATCGACGCGTGCGACCCGACCACGATCGTCTCCAGCGACAGCCGCCGGTTATCACGCAAGCAACGGAATCTACCGGAATTGGTAGGCGACCGTGTGCTTTACCGCACGGGTCGCGTCGGGGCGGTCGAGATCGCGCTGGACGACGAGGTGGAGGTCACGACCTTCCTCGAACAGCGGCGGCGGTCGTTGACGACGGTGCAGTAACTTCAGGCGTGGTCGCATGGAGCAGACAGCGACTTCGACCGGCTTTCGGCTCCGTCACTTCCTACCGAGGAACCGGTCTGCCCCGAAGCGTCCGCTGCCGAGGAAGAAGAACGTCAGCCCGATCAGGGCGTACAGCACCGCCGGCTCCGGCGAGCCGTCGGCGGGCAGGAAGAAGGCCTTGACGCTGCCCCAGTTGTCGGGATGGCCCAGGAAGGCGGCACCGATGAAGGTCGCGAAGATCCACAGGCCGGCGACGCGGGTCAGCAGACCACTGGCAAGCAGGAGGCCGCCGACGAGTTGGCCCCCAATGGCGAACCAGGCATTGAGCGTCGGCAGCGGGGCCCCGAGTTTGTCGACGTAGTCGATGAACCCGCCTGGCGATGAGGCCTTGGGCAGGCCGTGGCCGATAGCGAGGAAGAGCCCGCTGGTGATCCGCAGCAACGCAACGCCGGCGTCGCCGAAGAGGCTCGAACTGCCGCCGCGGCTGAAGAGGAATCGCTTGAGAGACGTCAACATGTTGCATGCATCGTCTCGCCGACGGCTGCGTCTGCAAACGTCCGATCCGGCGGACCCGTTGCAGCAAGGTTGGCATGCGGTGGATTGTCGGACGTCCACCCGAGCGCTGAAGTGGGACAGCCGCTGTTGCAAGGCTCGGCACCCACCGCTATCTTCGGCGGCTGACACCTCCGCCCTACGGCGTGGGCGTGTCAACCCGTCGCTCGTGCCCCCGGAGGAGCCGAGCGTGCGACGACGGGTTTCTCCCTGCCGGGACACGCCTTCGAGGCCCCCGCCCGTCCCGGCACCTTTGCGGCGTCCGCCGCACCGACGCGATCGCTGTCTCTGCAGCGATTCACCTCGACCCGCTCGACGGGCCCCTCATTTGTCCCCCGCCTGCTGTCTCCTTAGCTCCCGACCGCAGTCTCTCCTGCTCCCGACCGCACAGGTATCGCCCCTTGGACGTCATGACCGATTTCCGCACCCCGACCGACGCGACGCGTCCGCACGCCCGACTTCTCCGTGGACGACTGGCCGTGACGGCCGCTGCCGCCGGAGCCGTCGCCGCCGCCTTCGTGATCGCCCCTGCCGGTCCCGTCTTGCCCGGTGCCGCTCACGCGATGCTCCAGGACGCGACCGCCGATGACGCCCAACTGCTCGAGGTCGGCCGACTCCGCGTCGGCACCGCCGAGTACCAGGCGGCGCTTGACGTCCTGTCATCCATCGACGCGTCGAACCTGACCGACGCCCAGCGGGCCGAGCTCGCCGAGCTGACGGATCGGGCCAAGTCGGCACTGCAATCGCGTGAAACTGCCGCCCAGACGCTCGCCGCCGGGGAAGCCGCGTTGGACGACGACGATTTCGCAACGGCCGTCGCCCTCTTGTCGGAGGCTCGCAACGCCCGCTTCGCCGATGCTGCGACGCAGCAGAAGGCCCGCGAGCTGCTGGCCGTCGCGTCGGCCGAGTTCAACGGCAGCGTGACGAACGAGTTCGGCTCGACCCGCGCCTACTACGACGCCGCCGTCGCCGAGCTCGAAGCCGGCGATCTCGAAGCCGCCCGGACGAAGCTGCGGGCCCTGGAAGCGACCGACTTCCGTGCCGGCGCCTTCGGCCAGACGCCCGAAGCCCTTGTCGCCGAGATCGACCGTCGCATCGTCGCCGGCGAAGGCCAGATCGTCATCACCGGCGAGACCGAAGGCGACCAGGTTGAAGACGACCAGGTTGAAGACGACCAGGTTCTTGTGGAAGCCGAAGAGGCGATGGAGGCGGACGAAGAGGTCGAGCAGGTCGAATCGGCCGAAGAAGTCGACGCTCCGGAGGTCGCCGTTGTGCCGGCACCCGCTGCTCCTGCGGCACCCGCTGCTCCTGCGGCAGCCGAGGCGGGCGAGATGTCGAGCGAGCGATCGACCTACCTGCGAGGGTTGGCTGCGTATAGGAACAACCGCTTCATCGAAGCCAAGGAACTGCTGACGCAGGCCGAGGCCGCCGGTTATCAGCCGGGGCTGTTCGAAGAAGACATCACCGGCGTCCTAACGCGGATCGAGCAGCGGCTGGCCCGGGAGGCCGAGCGTGCCGAAGCCCCCGTTGCCGATGCCGACGACGCCGCCGCCCGCGAACGGAACAACGCTGTCGACCGCAACATCGTCGACGGCAATACCGCCACGCCGCGGCGTTGGGAAGAAGTCCAGAGTGTCAACGCCTTCCAGCAGGACGATTCGGGGCCGCGCAACGCGCCCGACCTCGATCCGGTCGAGGCCCAGACGCCCGGTGCCGACGACTTCCTGACGGCTGAGGAGCGTCGCCAAAACGCACAGCGGCAGCTGATCACGTTCCGTTTTAACGAGGCGGTCCAGCAGACCGAAGCCAACCTTGCCGCCGGCGACTTCGACGCGGCTCAGGCGAGCCTCGCCCGTGCCCGCACCGCTGCGAACACGAACCCCTTCATCTTCTCCGCGGCGACGCAGAACCGATTCGAGCGGGCCATCGACACGCTGACGCTCCGACTCGAACGCGAGCGGGAGACGGAGCGGCTCACCCGGGAAGATCGCGATCGAATCGCCGCCGAAGGAGAAGAGCGGCGGCGTGCGTTGGCCCGCGAGGAGGCCCTTCGCGATCAGGTGCGCAGCCTCAGCCGCGATGCTCGACAAGCCATCGACGACGGCCAGTACGAGACGGCGTTGGGCTTCATTGCTCAGATCCTGTCGATTGATCCGAACAACGACTTCGCCATCGGCGTGCAGCCGTTCGTCGAGGACGCCGCCCTGCTCAAGCGTCAGCGGAACTTCTACCTGACGCGTCGTGAGCAGACCGCCAGCGTCTTCACGAACGCCCAGGAGAAGCGGATTCCGTACGACGACATCCTCGTCTACCCGCAGGATTGGCCAGATCTGGTCGCCCGTCGTGACCGCACCGTTCGCGAAGAGCGTGGCGGCCAGGAAGAGGATGCCCAGCTCATCGCGGCCCTCGAGACGCCCATCGGTAAGCCGGTGCCGTTCAACCAAGTCGCCTTTGACGGCGTGATCGAGTTCCTTCGCAACAACACGTCGGCCGGCATCTTCGTCAACTGGCCCGAGTTGGAGCTGCAAGGCATCCAGCGTGGCAGCGAAGTGACGCTCAACCTGCCGGGCACCGTGTCGCTCGGCACGGTCATCGAACTGACCCTCAACCAGCTCGGCAGCGGCTTTGCCCAGCTCGGCTACACCGTTGACAACGGCATCATCACGATCTCGACGGTCGAGGACCTGTCGAAGAACGTCCAGACGCAGGTCATCGACATTCGCGACCTCATCCTGCCGATCCCTGACTTCCAGAACGCCGGTGGCGGTGGTGGTCTCGGCGGTGGTGGTGGAGGTGGCGGCGGTGGCGGTGGACTCGGCGGTGGTGGTGGCGGAGGCGGTGGTGGTGGCGGTGGGGGTGGCGGTGGTGGTGGTGGCGGCTTTGGCGGTGGTGGTGGTGGCGGAGGCGGTGGCAACCAGCAGAACCGCGAAGACCTCATCGAAGAGATCATCGAGCTCATCCGCAACACCGTTGCCAGCGACTCGTGGAAGGAGAACGGTGGCAACATCGGCGCCATCGCCGAGTACAACGGCCAGCTCGTCGTTACCCAGACGGCTGACAACCTTCGTGAAGTAACCCAGCTGCTCACCAAACTCCGCGAGACCCGGGCCATCCAGATCAATGTCGAGACCCGCTTCTTGACGGTTCAGCGGAACTTCCTCGAGCGGATCGGCGTGGACTTCGACTTCCGCTTCAACTTCCAGCCTCCCTTTGCCGGACCCGACAATCCCGGTTTCGGGCCGATCAGCGTCAACCAGGGCTCGAACAACTTCACGAGCCCTGGCACCCTCTCGACCGGTGCGCCAGGCAACCTCGGCCAGGTCTTTGACCCGGCTGGTGGTCAGTCCCTGAGCACGCAGTTCAGTGCGTTCCTCGACGACTTCCAGGCGACCATCCTGATCGAAGCCCTGCAGCAGCGTCGCGATGTCCAGTCGCTGACGGCCCCGAACCTGACGCTCTTCAACGGCCAGACGGCGCTCGTCGTCGTCGCTCGGACGCAGCAATATGTGGCCGAGCTCGAAGCGGTCGTCGCCAGCGGCGTCGTGGGTTACAACCCGGAAGTCGAAGAGATTCAGGACGGCATTCAGCTGCAGGTCCAGGCGACCGTCAGTGCCGACCGCCGCTACGTAACGCTGACGCTCTTGCCGCAGCTCTTGCGGATCAACAGCATCGTGACGTTCCAGGTCACAGGCGATGCGGTGGCTGACGCGGACGACGATGACGGCATCGTCTCGACCCTCGGCGGCAGCCCGGCGAGCTTCCTGCAGCTCGTCGACTTCGAGCAGATCACGGTGGCAACGACCGTCAGCGTTCCTGACGGCGGCACGCTGCTCATCGGCGGCCAGACGATCAGCGGCGAGGTCGAGCGAGAGTCGGGCGTGCCGGTGCTGTCGAAGGTGCCGTTCATCAAGCGGCTCTTCACGAACCGCGCCCGTGCCAAGGACGAGCAGGTCCTGCTCATTCTGGTCCGTCCCAAGATCATCATCCAGCGTGAGATCGAGGAAGAAACCTTCCCGCTGCTCGCTCCGAGCAACTGACCCCGAAGCTCGCACCATCTCCCAAGCCGCGGGGTTCAATCCCGCGGCTTTGCCTTTGCCCCTCGACACGACAGATCCCGCGCCTATCCTCCCCGCCCCTCTCAGGAACCGACTGCCATGCCCCGCCAATGCCACTTCACCGGTAAGAAGACCTCCATCGGCCGCAGCAAGACGTTGCGCGGCAAGGCCAAGTACCTCGGCGGCGTCGGCACGAAGATCACGGGCGTCACCAAGCGGAAGTTCAAGCCGAATCTGCAGAAGGTTCGTGCCGTCGTCGACGGCCGCGTCGTCCGCGTCTACGCCTCGGCCAAAGCCATCCGCAACGGCGACGTCGTCAAGCCGCAGAAGCGGACGTGGCGTCCCGGCGATGCGAAGGATTAGATCGACCACAATTCTCGAAGTTATCGAAGCCCCGCCCAGGCTTGCGGGGCTTTTTCATTGCGTCAACCCGAGCACAGCGAGGGATAACGGATGCGGCTGCAGTCGCACACGCCCTTCTGCCAGATCAGTCAACAGCAGGCCAACGCTGGCTGTACATCGGGAACTGCCGGACGCCCCAGCCCATGTGCATCGCATCGGGCGGCTTGATCTCGAGGCGATTGATCGAGACGTAGCCGTCGCCGAAGAGACCGATGCCCTTTGGCATCTGCGGCAACTGGCCCTTCACCGCCCGCCACCGCCACAGGTCGAACGGCGGGACGGCGTACGGGGCCGGGTCGTTGTCGATGAACAAGACGCCGCGAGCCATGGGATGTTCGGCGATGGCTTGAGCCGCCGCGGATCGGCCGTCGCGGCCCCAGGCGTTGGAGACGAACTGCCACGGGCCCAAGGCAATCAGGAACGGTAACGCAAGACCAACGCCGACCCAGATCGGCAACGGCCGGGTCCAGACGCTTGTTGTCGGATGGTCGTCTCGCTTTAGCTTCCAGAGCCCGAACGTGCCGACAATGCCGCACGCGTAGCCGAGCAGGACGAAGCGGACGTGATCCGGCGGTCGGCCGAAGGAGGTCAGGAAGAACGTCGCCGCCGACGCCGCCGCGAGCACCGCCATCGGCAGGAGCAACTGGTGGCGTCGACGGATTCGACTCCGGAAGCCACTCAAGGCGTAGAGGATGACCAGCACGATGCCGAGGCTGCCGATGATTGCTCCGCCGTAGACGAACGGGCCGAACACGCGACCGAGCCACCCGACGGCGGACCAGAAGCCGACATCGCTGGTTCCGTAGTGGCTCGCCGTATTGCCGGCATTCTCGGCCAAGGCGGACGGGTTCAGCAGGACGAACGGGTTCGTGATGGCAAAGACCACCAGGCCCAGGCAGATCGAGACGATCAGGTTCGCCCGTCGCAAGTCACGCGGGCGACGCGACCACCAGGCCATCGGCAGCATCAGGAAGCTGATGGTCATCGTCATCACCATGCCCGTCGCCGCCCCGCAGCCGAGGCCGGCGAGCCACAGGTCGCGACGCTGCCCCGTCCGCTGATACCGCGCTGCCGCGACGAGCGCGAGCATTGCGAGCACCGCGCCGGGCAGGTGCGGCTTGGCCTCGTGAGCGGCGATGTTGATGGCGGGCGTTAGAGCGAAGAATCCCGCCGCCGCCAGTCCGAGCCATGTTCGTTGTGACATGCCGCGAACGAAATGACACACGACGCCCGCTCCCAATGCCGCCCAGAAGACGGCATAAAGCCGCATGACGACGTACATCTTGGCGAATTCTTCGGGATGATCCAGGTAGAACGCAAGGTCGCCCCGTTCGATGAGGCCGACGAGGGACGCGATGCCGATGAGTCCTGCGACCGGATAGACCCACAGGCCGCCGTAGGTGTAGAACTGCGGGTCGGGCGACTGCCTGGCGGCCATCGAGGCAATGGCCCGGAGCGTGAGCATCTCGTCGGGCTGCTGGCTGTAGAGCCGGTATCGCGTAACGATCTCCGCCCGCTCGGCATCGGTATCGTTGAGGAAGCCGGTGCTGATTCGGCGATCCACGTCCGCCGCCGCGTCGGCGTCGAGGGTGCCGGCGAGCCGGACGATCTCATCACCGGTCCACGGCTCGCGTTGAACGAAAAGGAAGCGGTCCACGTCCCGCGACGGCAGGCCCCAGGTGATGCCCGGCAGGAAGACGATCAGCGACAACAGCCCGGCAAGCACCGGCGGGCCGGGGGCTCGCAGTCGTCGTGACACGCCGTGACGTTACCCGCCGAATCTCATGAGGTATAACACGCGGCATGACCGACACCGCCACGCCGATCCATGTCTGCCTCATCGGCCAGAAGTTCATGGGCCGAACCCACTCCAATGCCTACAGCCAGGTGGGCAAGTTCTTCGACCTCGACCGGCCCTTCGGCATGCACACGGTGTGCGGACGCGACCGCGTCGAGCTGGAAGCTTTTCGCCGCAAGTGGGGCTGGCACAACGCCAGCGTCGACTGGCAGGAAGCGGTGAAGAACCCGGACATCGAACTCGTCGACATCGGCACGCCCAACCACGTCCACCGCGACATGAGCCTCGCTGCCCTGGAGGCCGGCAAGCACGTTGCCTGCGAAAAGCCGCTGGCCAACACGCTCGACGCGGCGCGGGAGATGCGAGACGCCGCCGCCAAGGCCAAGGGCTCCACGAGCGTCTGGTACAACTACCGCCGGTGCCCGTCGATGGCCTTCGCCCATCAGATGGTCGAAAGCGGAAAGCTCGGCCGAATCTACCATGTCCGCGGCTTCTACCTCCAGGACTGGGGCGGCCCGGAAGCACCGCTCGTCTGGCGGTTCCAGGGCGATGTCGCCGGCAGCGGGTCGCTAGGCGACTTGTGTGCCCACAGCATCGACTCGGCCCGCTTCATCACCGGCCTGGAGTTCGAGGAAGTCGGCGGCGCGGTGCTCAAGACGTTCATCGAAGAGCGGCCCATTCCCGACGATGCCGGCGGCGAGATCAGCGGCAAAGGCGCCAGCGGCGGCACGAAGATGGGCAAGAGCACCGTCGACGACGCCGTCATCTTCACCGCCCGCCTCACCGGCGGCGCCATCGCCACCTTCGAAGCCACGCGTCTGTCGACCGGCAACAAGAACGGCAACCGCCTCGAGATTCACGGCGAGAAGGGCGCCCTCCGCTGGAACTTCGCCCGCATGGGCGAGCTCGAGTGGTACGACGCGACGCTCCCCGATGCCGAGCAGGGCTGGAGCACGATCCGCGTCAGCGACGGCTCGGCCGGCCATCCCTATGCCGCCGCCTACTGGCCTGTCGGGCACCACATCGGCTACGAGCACTCGTTCGTCAACCAGGCGGCCGACATCAACGCGGTCCTCTGCGGCAACGACCCGGTCGTGCCACTGCCGGACTTCGCCGACGCGTACGAAACGCAACGCGTCCTGGCGGCCGTGACCAAGAGCGCCGAGACGAAGCAGGTCATTGAGCTGTCCAACGTGAATTAGTTTGGACCTGCTCGTGTCGTCATCTTGAATCGCCGGAAAATTCGCGCCGCTACGGCTTCATCTCTAGTACTCTGGCGGTGCCGAAGCCCCGACTTCTTGTGATGCTTCTGACGCTTGCCATCGTCGCGTCGATGGCCGGACGGGTTGTCGCCGATGCGGAGGATGCGCCACGCCCGCCGTTGCGAGTCGAACTCGTTTGCGGAAACGACAAAGGTGTCCTACCGCGGTTCACCAACACCTCCGACCGGTCGGTAACGATCCTCAAGCCGCTCGACGGTTCGGGGTGGGGCTGGCACCGGCCGCACTACGACTACGAAGTCCGCGACGCCACCGGCACCCGCATCGACCCTGGTGGCCGCTGCGGCATGAGCGGGCCTTGGGCAGACACCACTTGGCCCGAGGATTACCTGCTCGTCCTCCCGCCGGGACGGTCGCACACGCTCTCTTGGAGCGACTTTCCGCACGTCCTTGAGCCCGGCGACTACATCGTGACGCTGCGGTACAAGGTCGATCCGGAGTTCTACCAGAAGGCATACCCAGAGCTGTACGGCCCCGATGGCGAGCGGCTTTCTCCACCGCACCCGCTTCCGCCGCAGTCGTGGACCGGCACGCTGACGAGCCCGCCGCTCGACCTCACGATCCCGAATCCGAAGGAACCGACTACCCAGCCGGCGGGCTGAACGACGCCGGGTGGTGGATCAGGGATTGGCAGCTGAAGATCGCGCATCGGCGGCCGGAAGGGTGTTCGCGTTCTGGTCTGGAGCGGCTTATGCTCCCAACCTCATGACTGACCGCCAGATCTCCTACGTCGCGATCGGTGCCGGTGCCATCAACCAGCGTCGCCACCTGCCCGAAATTCACAACCACGCCAAGAGCAAGCTCGTCGCCCTCTGCGATCCGAACGAGCCCAGAGCCAAGGAAATGGGCGAGAAGTATGGCGTGCCCTACTTCACGACGCACCAGGAGATGCTCGAAAAGGTCGACTCCGACGCCGCCGTCGTCGGCACGCCCAACACGCTCCACGCGCCGCAGACCATCGACTGCTTCAAGGCTGGTCGGCACGTGCTCGTCGAGAAGCCGATGGCTACGACGCGGGAAGACGCCCGGGCGATGATCCAGGCGGGCAAGGATGCGGGCAAGTACCTCATGATCGGCATGAACCAGCGGCTCATGCCGCCGCACGTCGTGGCTCGCGAGATCATTGCCAGCGGCAAACTCGGCAAGATCCTGACGTTCGAGACCAACTTCAAGCACCCCGGCGCCGACGGCTGGAGCCTGGACGGCATCCACTCGTGGTTCTTTAAGAAGGAGTTGGCCGGCATGGGCGTTTGCGGCGACCTCGGCATCCACAAGGCGGACGTCATGCGGTACCTCACTGGCGAGGAGTTCCACAAGATCGGCGGCTTTGTCAAGACGCTCGCCAAGAAGATGCCCGACGGCAGCCCGATCGAGGTGGACGACAACGCGTTCCTCGAGTGCGAGATGAAGAGCGGCGCGATCGGCTCGATTCACATCTCCTGGACCAACTTCGGTCGCATCGGCGACAACGGCACTCGCATCTTCTGCGAGAACGGTTTGATTCGCATCGGTGAGGAAGGCCCCTACGCAGACGGCGTGATGGTCGACTACAGCAACGGCCGCCGAGACCGCATCACGGCCGGTGCGATGGCGACCAACGAGAAGCAGACCGATTCAGGCGTTGCGGCCCTCTTGACCGAAGCCATCCTCACCAACACCCCGCCGGAGATCGATGGCGAGGAGGGCTACAAGGCCCTCAACGTCGTCATCACCGGCATGGAGGCGGCGGACGAGGGCGTCATCAAGACGATCGAATGAGAGGAAGCTAGGAGCTAGGAGCTAGTCGGATCCGGACTCTGACTAGCTCCTGGCTTCTAGCTACTAGCTCCTTTTCTTTCACGGCATTGGCAGATCCGCCTGGACCTGTCGCTTGCCGTCGTTGTCGACGAGGCGGCTTTCGTAGATCTTGATCTCGAAGCCCGGCATGTCGACGTAGTCGCCCGTGTCGACGCGGAACGCCCAGCCGTGCCAGGGGCAAACGGCGCACGTGTGTTCGCCCTGCTGCTCCAAGTAGCCCGACGCCATCGACCCGCCGGCGTGCGGGCAGAGGTTGTCCATGACGCGCGGCGACTCGCCGTCGAGAAAGACGGCCAGCTCACGTCCGTCGATGTCGACGAAGGTGCCTTCGCCTTCGCGGCTCAGGTCGTCGAGGTCACACAGCGTGGTCCAGGGCATGCGAGTACGGTAGAACGGCGTTTACGAGGCTCGCACAGGTAAGCCGTCAGAGCAGGACGGACTGGACGCCACCTGACAAATAAGCCGCGGGATTGCATTCCCGCGGCTTAGGCGATGGTGCTGGTTTTACCGACGAACGCATCAAATCAGTCGTCGTTCTGCAGGTACATGAGCAACTGCAGCACGTAGAAGAAGAGCGTCGCGATGCTGGCGAAGAGGGCGAGGCTTGCGGCAACGTGGCTGCCGACGGGGTACTCGTGCATGACGTTACTCGTCTGATAGAGCACGCTGGCCGCCATCAGGACGACGCCGAAGATGATGAACGCGATGCCGAGTTGGAAGCCGAAGATGAGGCTGGCTCCGAAGAGCAGCAGCATGCCGATCACGCCGATCGTGATGATGCCGCCGAGCCAGTTGAAGTTGGCACCGGTCATAAAGACGAACGCCGTCAAGCCGCCGACCATGAGCAGCGTGATGACCGCCGCCGTCGGGATGAGGCCGAACGTCGTCGCGTCCTGCCCCGCCGCCGTGTACATCGACGCAAGCACGAGCAACGGCAGAAGGATGATCGACTGGGCAACCGTGTAAAGCGTCAGGCCGACGTAGGCCTTGCTCGAGTCGGCCCCGTCGACAGCCATTTTGCTGGCAATGCCGCTGACGATTGCGAAGAGCACCAGCACGCCGACCCACGCAAAGCCGCCGAAGCCGGCCAGCATGAACCCGGCGATCTGAGCCAACGTCGCGTCGGGGATGACCGCAAAGTAAAGCAGCTCCAACGCGACGAGGCCGACGCACGCCGCGGCGACGTGGCTGTAGGTCTTTTTGATGAAGTCCGCCCGGGTCTCGGCGGGGGCTTCGCTGACGGGCAAGGCCGAGGCTCCGGCGCCCCAAGCCGAGGACTGGGCTTGATAGTGATTACGCATGTCGGACATTCTACGCCGCATCCGGCTGCTGTGCCTGCTGCCGAATCGTGCGTTGGCGACGCGTGTTGCCGCTGATGAGCAGGACCACCACCGCCACCAACGCCGCTGCGGTGAAGGCGAAGAAGCCAAACGCCCCCGCCCGCGCCATACCGATCCAGCCGAAGAGGATCGACACCAGGTACAACCCGCCCGACAGCAACGCTGCCCCTTCGAGCACGAGCGCCAGCAAACAGCCTCGCGCCGCATCCCGCTGCTGCTGCAGCCGCTCGGCCTCTGCTTGCGATGTTGGAAGGTCCTCTGGCACGCGACCACAATACGACGCGGCACCTGCATCTGGGGTAGCCGCGGAGCTTGCTCCGCTTGAGCATCTGCAGCACGTCCTCGACTCGCGGAGCTAGCTCCGCGGCTACCTCAGATGGTGACTGCTTCGACGCGTGACCCGCAATAGCATCGCGCCCCCATGCCCGGCTCCGCAGAATCGTCGTCGGCTCCCATCCGCACCAAGATTGTCGCGACCATGGGCCCGGCCGTCCGGCAGCCGAGAGATCTTAAGAGCCTGCTCAAGGCGGGCGTTGATGTGTGCCGGCTCAACTTCAGCCACGGCGAGCTGCCGGATCACGCGACGATGCTCGCCAACATTCGCAAGCAGGCCGACCTCCTCGACAAACGCGTCGCCGTCCTTGGCGACCTCGGCGGACCCAAGATCCGCGTCGGCCAGATCGACGAGGACAACGCCGACGGCGGCCTGCGCGTCGAGCCGGGCGACGAGCTCATCGTCCAACGCGAGGCCATCGTCGGCAAGAAGCACGTCATCACCTCCACGTACACCGGCCTGGTCGATGACGTCGACGTCGGCGACAAGGTGCTCATCGAAGACGGTCTGCTCAAGTTCCTGTGCGTCCGCAAGGAGCCCGAAAGCAAGCCCGACCGCATCGTGCTCCGCTGCACGACGGGCGGCGTCGTCAAGACGCGCAAGGGCATCAACCTTCCGAGCACGAAGCTGGGGCTGCCGAGCATCACGGACCGCGACTGGCAGTGCGTTGACTGGGCGATCGAGCACGACCTGGACTACCTGGCCCTGTCGTTCGTGCGGCGGGCGGACGACATCCGCCAACTCCGCGAGCGGCTGCGAAGCCGCGGCAGTCACATCGGCATCATCGCCAAAATCGAAAAGGCCGAGGCGATGGAGGAAATCGGCGCGATCATCCACGAGTCGGACGGCCTGATGGTGGCGCGGGGCGACTTGGGCGTGGAGATGGACGTGGCCCAGGTGCCGATCATTCAGAAGGACCTCATCCGCCGGTGCCACCGCGCCGGCAAGCCGGCGATCGTGGCGACGCAGATGCTGCAGAGCATGGTGGAGGCGGCGAGCCCGACGCGGGCGGAGGTCAGCGACGTCGCGAACGCGATCTACGATGGCACGGACGCGACGATGCTGTCGGGCGAAACGAGCGTCGGCAAGTTCCCGGTTGGGACGGTGCACATCATGCAGCACGTCGCCCGGACGACCGAGAATTACCTCGCCCACAGCCGCAGCAACGAGTCGGACGGCGCCAGTGACGCCCCCGGCATGGTCATCAGCCAGGCGACAGCCAAGGCGGTGCGGCGGCTGTTGGAAACGCTGCCCTGCAAGCTCGTCGTCGTCTACAGCCAGAGCGGCGACACGGCCCGAATCTTCGCCAAGCAACGCTTTGACGTGCCGGTCATCGCCCTTAGTGGCGAAGAGAGGCGGCTGCGGCAGATGTCGCTGTTGTACGGCGTCGTGCCGATCCACCTCGACCCGCCGGCCAACCTGCAGTCGCTGGCGGACGATGTCGACACGATCGTGCAGGACCGCGAGCTGGCGGAGGTGGGTGATCGCATCGTCATCGTCGCCGGCCGGAGCATGGGCGCGAGCGAAACGATGAACGGCATCGTCATCCACACCGTCGGCCACGCCAACCCGAACCCGTGCGTCAACTAGCGGTCCGTCATCGTTGTTCTGAGGTCGCGATGCTCGTGCTGTTGTGCCTTGTTGGCTGCTCGCAGCGGCCGGCGTGGCACGATAATCCCGCCGCCGCAAAGCCGCAGTTCTGGTTCGACGAGGCGGCGAGCGTGCGTGTGTTCGCGGAGGATTACGACGCCCTGTGGCGGGCGGCGAACCAGAGCCTGTCGCGATTCGACTTCGACATCGACCTGAGCGACTACCGCAGCGGACGGCTCACCACGTTTCCGAAAGACAGCGGCCTGATCATCGAGCCGTGGCGTGACGAGCAGCGAACGCTGGCGGATCGGCTCGAGTCCACGGTCGCCCCACTGCGGCGGACGGTTCGGTTCGACTTCGCCGAAGCGGCCGGCGACTGGTACGTCGAGCCGCGGGTCGTGGTCGAAAAGGAAGCTCGGCCCGAAGGTCCGCGGCGACGGGTTCGCGACGAGCAGCGTCCTGCCTTCGGCTGGTTCGCCGTCGGCCGCGACACGGCACTCGAAGCGAGTTTGGCGAACTTCGTTGCCGAGCGTGCGGCGGGTCGGGTGGTGAAGACAGAAGGTGAGCAGCGGAGCTTGCTGCAGCGTTGAGTCTCACGAGGAAGGTCGTGCTACTGGTAGTCTGCTGACCCGACGGATAAACCTCACGCCAGCTTCACGACCACGATCGTTCGATCGTCCTCCGGCTCCTGTCCGCCGGTGTAGGTGGCGAGCTTGCCGACGAGGTCGTCGATCAACGTCTTGGCTCCACACCGGCAGCTGGTCAATGCTTCGTCCAGACCCGTGATGCCCCACATTTCGCGGCCGCCGTTGACGCGGGCCTCGGTGATGCCGTCGGTGTAGATGACCAGCACGTCGCCGGCGTCGAGTGTCAGCTCGCCATCAGGGAACGTCTCGTGCGGATCGATGCCCAGCGGCAGGCTGCGGGCACGGTCGGCACCGAGCGACTCGCTGGTGCCGGAAAGGTCGTCGGGCCGCGTGTTGTCGTGCTTGAGCCGTGGCGGCGGGTGGCCAGCGTTGGCGAAGCGGAGCTTGCGGGTCTTGGGATCCAGGACGCCGTACCACGCGGTGACGAACGTGCCGCCACGCTTCGTGTACCGCTCGCAAAGATGGGCGTTGAGGTGCTTCATCAAACGTCCGGGCGGATCGGGCAACGGCGGATCGGCGATCGCGTGGGCGATCGCGTGCACCACCGCCATCAGCACCGCCGCTGGCGTGCCGTGACCCGACACGTCCGCCATGAGGATGCCGAGCTTGCCGCCTGGAAGTTCGAAAAAGTCGTAGTAATCGCCCCCCGCCTGCTCGCTCGACTCGTAGTACGTCGCCAGCTTAACGCCCTCGACTTGCGGCACCTCCTCGGGTAGCAGCGACCGCTGGATGTGCCCTACCGCCTCCATGGCCTCGCGTAGCTTTCGATTGCTCGCCTGCACCTGACGCCGCAGCACCAGCGTGTTCGTTGCCCGGCCGAAGAGGTTGCTGACCCAAACTTGGTCCGGCAGCCTCGCTGGGTCGAAGGCATCGGCCTCGCGACGCATGAAGACGACCATGTTCAACGCCTCGCCGTCGTCGAACATCGGCACGGCAATCATCGACCTCATGCCGTCGAAGAACTCGCGAGCCGGGTCGTCATCGGCCAGTTCCCGCTCGATGTCGTTGAAGATCGCCGGCTCGCTCCGGTAGATGAGGTCGCCGAGCAAACCGCGTTCGAAGATCGGCTTGGAGTGGCCATCGGTCCACGGGTTGAAGTCGATGCCCCAGGTGCTGCTGCGGGTAATGCGGTACTGCGGGGCGATCATGTCCCGCCGCGAGAGGCTGAGGTAGCCATCTGTCGGGAAAGCTTCAGACATCCGCCGGTAGTAGTCGGCGACGAGTTCCTGCGGATCGCGGTGCCGGCTGATGGCCCGCATGGTGTCGGTAAAGAACGCCAACCGCTTGTCCGTCGGCCCGTCGAACAGCCACGGCGTCGCAAGCGGCTTGGGCGTCGCAAGAGGCTTGGGTGCTGGCGGGTCGTCGGGCATCGCCGCAAAGCTTACAGAGCATCCGCCGCCGGCGCGACACTGCTTGCTACGGGTTGATCTACCGGTAGCGATCCAAGACGCTCTGAGGCGGCCTTCCCGGCTGTTGATCTGCCCAGTCCAGCATGTCCTGCGGCGTCACCGCCCGGACCACTTCATCGACGATTGCTGCCGCTTCTTCTGGGGTTTCACCCGCTATTCCCTGCAACTTGTGTCTCAACTTCTTTGTCCTCAGCGGATCATCAAGAACAACCAGCATTCGGACCGCGGCAAGAGCATATCGTCCAGCAAAGGCATATCGATCGGCACGAACTCCGTCAGCGTCCATCTCAGCCAGGACGTTAGCAGCGTTCGCAAGCTCCCAACGACGTAGCCATTCATGGTCCGGGTGCAGAGCCTTGATCTCAATCGCTTCGGCAAGTCCTTCGTTCACTGATCTTCTGGCGTTCATCGCCTGATAAGCCTGATCGCCAACGTTTTGGTGGATAATTACGTGAACGAGTGCGTGGTTGATCGACGATGATACGTCGTAGGTGGACCGACCACCTGATCTGACGAGCACGATTCGACTTTTAGGAAAGTAATGGGCATTGCCATGAATTGGTCGCCAGACAGCTTTACGCAGAGCGGCAGAATAGAAAAGCTGATAAACGATCCGATTTCTGATAATTCAGACCGTCACGTCATCGGCAAGCTTCATGTCAAGACGCTCACGCACGAACTCCGGAGCCTCGATTGAGAACAGCTGTGATGGTTCGAGCGAACCGACAGTGATCAGCGAGATCGAATGCTCCTCATCCTGAGCTTCAATCCGAAATGGTTCAACGACTAAAGCACCCTGAAGGGTGATTGCAGCAGAAGCCAATTCATGTGAAGCCGTACCCGACCACGCCAAAAGCCACAGCAGAAGATCGCACATACTGTATCTATATGACGCGGTACACTAATGACCTAGTAGGAACCTCAGTCGATGAGTCCGTCCTTGCGGGCGATCTGATAGTCATGCCACGCATTTCGGTAGTGTCGCCAAGCCTCACGAAACTCCAGGTCGAACAGGTGCTCGTTCCCCTCATTCAAGTTGTGAGCCACCCAGTCCAGCATGTTGTAGACACCGTCACCATTCACATCCTCATTGTGATCAGGATAGTTCGGCGAAGCGGCTGCCGGGTCCGTAGGGTCCGCGTCGGGATCCAACGACTCCAACAGAGCATCGATCTCACTGAAGAGTTCCTCCACCGCAGCCACCTGAGAGTCAGTCACCGCATCGGAGGCAGCAACAGACATCGCTAACTCGCCAAGCCTCGCCACCTGCGCCTCAAGATTGGACAAGGAAACTCCTGAACGATCAACCGACTCGGCTACACCAACGGCTTCTGCCACTTCAGTGATCTTGATGTCGAGGTTTAGCGTTGTGTCGGCGACCGTCGTTTCTGCTTCGAAAACGGCTTCCTGAAGATCTCCACCTGGAAGAGCGGCGGCCGACAGAAGGCTCCGATTTTCTAGAGTCTCAATGACGCGATGACGGGATGTTCATGACTTGATGTCCTTCGATCTGGTGAGATAGAAATGCACACGCGTGCCGTGCTTAATCTACCGAGATTCGGGCCATCCTGTCAATCCTTAGTTGTGATGCAGGCGACGAAGATTCATTAGGGCGAGTCGGTCACCAACAGCCTGTTTGCCTGAGCCTGCTGCTTCTTCAAGCGAAGCAACGTGCAGCCACAGCGAACTACTGAGCCACATCGCGTCGCGGGCTCAACGCCTTCTGGGCCTTCTTCCAGTACCGGCTGAATCGCTTGAGGTCGACCTGGCCTTCGGGATGAACAAATGGCTCGGTGTCGACCACCGTTGCGTCGAGCGAACGACCGATCTTTCGGAGGTCCTTCGACGGGCTGCCGCCGGTGACGATGGGGTGGCCGTCGGCGAAGTCGCGGACGGCGGCTTCGACATCGTCTGCAACGAGCACCGTCACGTTCGGTAGTTCTGCAAGGCATTCGGCGATGAAGCCGAGCGGCTTGAGCGTCACCTGCGAGGCGGCCTGGCGATCGAAGACATAGACGCCGCGGCGATTGTCGACGAGCGCGGGATGCTCGGGGCTGAGCATGTCGCGGTGCACGAAGGCGACGGCATCGCCTGGCAACTTGGCATCGCCCGACTCGCCCGGCGGCTGCTTGCGGAGGTCGATATCGAGGCCATCGCCTGCGTCCTGCGTCGCGTCGGGGCCTTGAGCGAACAGCTGATTGGCGAGGACGTCGTACGGTGCATCGAGCGGGTCGTTCTTGGCGTGCGGCGGGAAGCGTCCGTTGCTGAACTTCACGACGTTGCCGCGGTTCATGAAGTAGGGTTTGGCGCTGAAGGTCGAAGCGACCCACTGCCACGAGAGGTTGTTGCTCGCCGGATCGCCGTCGACGAGATGGCGAAGGAACCAGCTTGCTCCCGCCTGCCACGAGACGCGACGGGCGTGGACGACGTAGCAGGCGAGCCACATGCGGGCGTGGTTGTGCAGCCAGCCTCCTTCGCTGAGTTGGTTCGCGAAGTGGTCGATCCAATCAACGCCCGTCTCGCCCGCTTCGATCTCCGGCGGCAGGTCGACGGCGTAGTCGCTCGGGCCATAGCCGGTCTTCCAAGGTTCGAGCGACTCCCAAACGCCCTCCTCGCCGACGGCGGCGTAGACGCGTTGGAAGTAGTCATGCCACGCAAGCTCCTGCACGAGCTTGCCGCTGTTGCCGCGTTCCTCGGCCTTGCGGCGGGCCTCGGCGGTCGTGATGCAGCGGTGGCGCAGGTACGGCGAGAGACGGGTGACGGCGCCGTCGATCATGTTGCGCGTCTTGGTGTACTGGCCGGGCTCGATCTGGTCGAGGCGTCGCAACCCGTGCGAGCGGCCGCCGCGATCGGGGGCGAGGCGGTCGTCGCGTTCCGCGGCCTCGGGAAAGGCGTCGCGGAGGCGTTGGTGCAAAGCGTCGCGGTCGTCGGTGACGACATCAAGGGGTACAGCCATCCCGCAGGCTAGAGCGTCGTTGACGTCAATGAGCCGCGGACCCACGGTCCGCCGGTCTGACGATGCAAATCGCTGCAACGGGTTGGACTTCCGCTGCGACCGCACCTTGGGGGAAGTCGAAGCTACGCGATGACGATCAGAATCGTCAGACCGGCGGACCGGTGGGTCCGCGGCTCGGGGGACCTGTCGCCTCGGCGTCGGTGCCTCTACGCTGCTGCCCCCGCTTCGCCCGACGCGCCTGACGACCCTTCCTGCCGCTTCATGTCCGCCCCGCTTTCGCAGAACCCGCCGCTGTCGCCGACGCCCGACCCGAACAACCGCGGGCCGATCGTTGACTTCTTCCACAAGCAGACGGCCAATGCGAAGGACGATGTTCTGAGCGGATTGACGGTCGCACTCGCACTGGTGCCGGAGGCGGTGGCATTCGCGTTCGTCGCGGGTGTCTCGCCGATCATCGGGCTCTACAGCGCGTTCTTCATCGGCCTGATCACGGCGGTGCTGGGCGGCAGGCCTGGCATGATCTCGGGGGCGACCGGGGCGATGGCCGTCGTCGTCGTCGCGCTCGTGGCGGACCAGGGCATCGCTTACCTCTTCCCGGCCGTCGTGCTCGCGGGCGTGTTCCAGATCACGGTCGGCCTGCTCCGGCTCGGCATGCTCATCCGCATCGTGCCTGCCTCGGTCATGCTCGGCTTCGTCAACGGCCTGGCCATCGTCATCGGCTTGGCACAACTCGGCAGCTTCAAAACGCTCGGCGACGACGGCCTCTTGCACTACATGACCGGCGCGCCGCTCGTCGTCATGCTCGCGCTCGTCGTCGTGACGATGCTCATCATCTGGGGCCTGCCGAAGCTGACGCGGGCGGTGCCGTCGAGTCTGGCGGCGATCGTGCTCGTCAGCCTCGCCGCCTTCGGCATCAACGCGGCGGCGAGTGACGGCAACGTGACGCCGACGATCCGCGACATGCTCGAGACCAACGAGCAGGCCCGAGCCGTCGCCGAAGCTCGGGCGGCCAAGGTCGACGCGACGTTGGACGAATATGACGACGCGTTGCCCGAGGGACTGCGGGTCGTGCCGACGGGGGATGAGACGATCCAGCTAGGCGACGCGGAACTCGCGGCCGTCATCGACGGGGCGGAGTCGGAAGGCTTGTCGGCAGGCGTGCCGATGCCCTTCTTCCTTGGCGGCCCGGGCTTCACGGGCGGCGAGGCGTTGGAGGTACTCAAGCCGGAGAACCTGTGGGGCACGTTCGTGACGATCCTGCCGTTCGCCTTGATTCTGGCGGGCGTTGGCTTGATCGAGAGCTTGATGACGTTGACGCTCGTCGACGAAATCACCGAGACGCGCGGCCGGGGCAACCGCGAGTGCGTCGGCCAGGGCGTGGCGAACGTGACTTGCGGCCTGTTCGGCGGCATGGGCGGTTGTGCAATGATCGGCCAGTCGCTCATCAACGTGAATTCCGGCGGACGCGGCCGACTCAGCGGCGTGACGGCGGCGGTGATGCTGTTGCTGTTCGTCCTGCTCCTGGCCCCGCTCATCGAGCTCATTCCGATGGCCGCCTTGGTGGGCGTCATGTTCATGGTCGTCATCGGCACATTCGAGTGGGCGACGCTCAAGATGTGGCGACGCTTCCCCGTCGCCGACTTCTGCGTGATGCTGCTCGTCACCGGCTACACCATCTTCATGCACGACCTCGCCACCGCCGTCCTTTACGGCGTCGCGGCCAGCGCCCTCGTCTTCGCCTGGCGGCACGCGTTCCACCTCGGCGTCGACGTCAAGTTCACTGAAGAAGGGGCCAAGCACTACCAGCTCCACGGGGCCCTCTTCTTCGGCAGCGTGACGCACTTCACCGAAAGCTTCACGCCCCAGTACGACCCGGACGACGTGATCGTCGACTTCTACTACACGCGCGTCTACGACCAATCCGGCCTGGAGGCGATCAACAAGCTCGCCGAGAAGTACCGCAGCCTCGGCAAACGTCTGCACCTGACGCACTTGTCGCCCGAGTGCCGCGACCTGCTCGACAAGGCGGGCGAGTTCGTGGAGGTCAACGTAAGCGAAGACCCGCAGTACCACGTGGCGACGGAGCGGCTGGCGTAGCGGGCCGACATGAAGTCAGCCGAGCTTCTCATCAGAGAAGATCGACGCCGATGGTCCAGGCAATGACAGGCCGAAGCTGTTGCGAAGCAGGTTGAAGTCGTTGAGGTTGACACCGCCGCTGTAGTCGAAGTCGCCTTGCGTGAAGGCGCCGCTGCCACCGAACGCGTTGCGAAGTCGATTGAAGTCCGCGAGTGAGACGGTGCCATCGAGATTGGCATCGCCAGCGAGCGTGTAGGCGATGATCTGGTCGCCGCTGCTCACGGCGACGCCACGAAAGCTGGCGAGGTCAAGCTCCGCCGGCCCGGCGCCGACGCGAGCGACACCCACACCGTCTGCAAGGGTCGACACTGCCGCGACTGACGAGTTGATCACGCCTCCATCGAGCGTCGGCGTTCCAGCCCACGAGGCGTCGTCGTAGCCACGACGGGCCAGATCGCGGGCGGTCTCAAGGTTCAATGCACCATCGGCTCGCGCGATGACGAACTGGTCACCGACGTCGAGTGTTCCTCCAATTTCTGGAAGAGAATCAGTCGTGACAGAGCCTTCATCCTCCAGCACGACGGTTCCGCCTTCGTTGATCTGGAGCAGCGCAAACGACTGCGGCTCGTCTATACGCACCACGGAAACAGTGTCCGCCGCTGGACTCAACTCCAAGAAGTCCCGCCCCGGTCCGCCGCGCACCGTGGAGGTTGCATTGGGCGTACCCGGTGTCCGGATGAATTGGAAGTAGTCGTCTCCATCGCCGCCATCGAGGATTGGCCTGGCGGCGGCGTTGCCATCGGCTGGGGCATCATTGAAGAGAAAGAAATCGTTCCCAGCGCCGGCGAGGAAGGTGACGTTACCTTCGTCGACGAACGTCATGTCGAGTTCCGGCCCGCCGGTCGTGTAGCGAACGCGACTGCCATTGATTCTCCAGCTGGCGGCATCGGTCGTCTCGCTGTCGTCGAACACGATTGCTTCACCAATGTCGTTACTCCCCGTGTCGACGAAGAGAGCGGCGGTCGGATCGCCCAAGTCACCAAGCCGCCCGTCTCCGATGCGAACTGTGTTGTCGCCAGCCCCGCCGAAGATCTGAAGATCGAAGTCGCCCCGACTAATCACGAGTATCTCGTCATTGCCCTGCTGGCCGCGGACGATGACTTCGTCTTCCATCGCGGAATCGACCAAGGTCGGCACGCCGTTCACCCGCACGACCAAATTGGGCCCGAGCTGCTCAACGATGATCGAATCGTCGCCAGCCGTGCCGAGTACCTCGGCAGCTAGGAGTCGACGTGGTTCGAGTTGCTCGACGATGGTCGTACTCGCGCTTCGCGGATGAATTGTTCGCATTTAACGTTGCTCCCAGGTGTTGAGGTTCCCGTCCAATGGTCGGCAAGCTTACCGACTGCCTCTCCCAACGCAAGCCCACGGCGCGGCTGCCAATGGTCGCGAGGCGTCGCTTCAACTGTTGCTGAAAACCCATATTGACGCAGCACTACGCCTGACAGAAGGACTCGGCACTGTGCCACCTTGGTAAATCTGGATCGACCTGCAAGCATCGGCGACCGGGCGGCGACGTGGTGGGTGCTGGGCCTCGACGCGAGGCTCGAATCATGACACTCAGCCTCCTTGGGAGACTCAATGCACGCCAAGAGTTTCATCGCCCTCGCCGCCAGCGGCGCCCTCGCCACTGCCGTTAACGCCGACGTTCGCGTCGCCCACCTGTCACCGGACACGCCTGCCGTCGATCTCCTCGCCGGTCCCGCCGGTGGTGCCAAGGCCGTCGTCTTTGACGGCGCGACCTACCCGGCTGTGACCGACTACGTCCCGCTACCGACCGGCAGCTACGATTTCGACGTCGTCCTCGACAGCGACAACTCGGTCGTTGGTATCGACGTCGACAACTTCGCCATCGACGGCGACACCGATTACACTATCGCAGCCGTCGGCCTGCTCGGCGGCACGCCCGGCCTGCAGGCCTTGCCGCTCGTCGATGACAACACGATCGACGAGGACAACGCTCGCGTCCGCTTCGTCCACGCCGGCAGCAACGCTCCGACCGTCGACATCGACGCGGTCGGCGTTGGCACGGTCTTCGACGACGTCGAGCGGTTCACCAGCGGCGGCTACATCAGCGTGCCGGGTGGTTCGTACGACTTTAACGTCTTCCTCAGCGACGACCGCGATGCCGGCAGCGTACTCGACCTCGACGGCATCGTCCTGGAGAACGGCACGGTCTACACCGTCTACGCCATCGGGCTTGTTGGCGACACCACTACGCCCCTGAGCGCCCTCATCAGTGTCGATGCGGTCGTTCCCGAGCCCGCGACCGCGGGTCTGGCGGCGATGGGCTTGGGCATCCTGCTGCGTCGCCGTCGCTGATTCTAAGCGACTCGGCGACAACTTGTGGAACGCTTGTCGCGCCCCGCGGTCTTCTACGGCCGCGGGGCGTCTGTTCGTAGACTGTCCGGATGTCCGCGATCGATTCATTTGTTCACCTGCACGTCCACACGCACTACTCGATGCTCGACGGTGCCTGCCGGATCAAGGATCTGGTCAGGCGGACGAAGGAGCACGGGATGGACGCGATCGCCATCACCGACCACGGGGCGCTCTTCGGGCTGATCGAGCATTATCAAACCTGCGTCGACGAAGGTGTCAAGCCGATCCTCGGGCTCGAGGCCTACGTCTCGCCGACGCGGCGCGACGACCGGACGACCAAGCCGGGCGAGTCGGCGTACCACCTCTTGCTGCTCGCAGAGAACCTCGAGGGCTACCGCAACCTGCTCAAGCTCTCGTCGCTGAGCTACAAGGAGGGCTTCTACTACAAGCCGCGGATCGACAAAGAACTGCTCCGCGAATTCAAAGGCGGCCTCATCGCGACTTCGGCCTGCCTCGGTGGCGAGGTGGCCAACGCGTATCTCAAGCACGACCCGAAGAAGGCCCGCGCCTGCGCCGAGATGTACGCGGGCATTTTCGATCAGGACAAGTTCTTCATCGAGGTCCAGGGCAACGGCCTCAAGGAGCAGGACGAGGTCAATCCAGAGCTGATGACCCTCGCCGACAAGCTCGGCGTCGGCGTGGTCGGGACGAACGACGTCCACTTCCTCAACAGGGACGACCACTTCGCCCACAACTGCCTCTGCTGCATCTCTACCGGCAAGCAGTCGGACGACGAGTCGCGGCTGATCTACCCAAAGGAGCTCTACCTCAAGACGCCGGCGGAGATGAAGCAGTCAATCGGCAAGTTCGGCGACGCCTACGCGAACACGAAGCGGATTGCCGATTTGTGCAACGTCGAGCTCGACTTTTCCAAGCAGTACGCGCCGGTTTATAAAGTGCCGGATCCCGTAGGGTGGGCTTCAGCCCACCGTCTGGATAACGCGGATGGTGGGCTGAAGCCTACCCTACAGGAAGACGAGGCGTACCTGCGTCACCTCTGCGAAGAAGGCCTCGTCTGGCGGTACGGCACGACCGACGTCTCGCAGGACGTTCGCAATCGCCTCGAAAAAGAGGTTGGCGTCATCGCGGGCAAGGGCTTTTGTTCCTACTTCCTCATCGTCTGGGACTTCTGCAACTACGCCCGCGAAGAAGGCATTCCGGTCGGCGCCCGTGGCAGTGGTGTCGGCACCATGGTCGGGTACCTCTTGGGGCTCTGCAACGTGGATCCGGTCAAGTATGATTTGCTCTTCGAACGTTTCATGGACCCGGACCGTGCGGAGATGCCGGATATCGATATCGATATCTGCATGAACGGCCGGGCGAAGGTCATTCAGTACGTTCGCGACAAGTATGGTCACGTCGCGCAGATCATCACCTTCGGCACGCTCGCCGCGAAGGCGGCGGTGCGGGACGTGGGCCGCGTGATGAACATGCCGCTGGCGGAGGTGGAACGTGTCACGAAGCTCATCCCGACCGCCCCGCCCGGCATCAAGATCGACGACGCGATGAAGAAGGTCAGCGAGCTGCGCGACCTGTACGAGACGAACCCGCAGGTGACGAAGGTCATCGACATCGCCAAGCGGCTCGAAGGTTTGTGCCGCAACGCCGGTTGTCATGCGGCGGCGCTGGTCATCGCTGAGCAGCCGCTCGACGAGCTCGTCCCGCTCTACCGCGACAAGGACGGCAACGTGCTGACGCAGTACGAGGGGCCGACCGTCGAGAAGTGCGGGCTCCTCAAAATGGATTTCCTCGGCCTGCGCACGCTGACGACGTTGCAGCGGTCGATCGACCTGGTCAAGGAGACCCAGGGCATCGACCTCGACATCGAGGCGGTGCCGTTGGACGACCAGACGGTGCTCGACCTGTTCCGCCGCGGCGAGACGCGGGGCATCTTCCAGTTCGAGTCCGGCGGCATGCAGGATCTCTTGCTGAAGATGAAGCCCGACCGGCTCGAAGACCTCATCGCCGCCAACGCCCTCTACCGGCCCGGGCCGATGGAGCTGATCCCCGACTACTGCGCCCGCAAGCACGGCACGCAGGAGGTCCCAAAGGTCCACCCGCTCATGGACGAGATCCTCGATGAGACCTACGGCATCATGGTCTACCAGGAGCAGGTCATGCGGATCTTCAACCGCCTGGGCGGCATTCCGCTGCGGGCTGCGTATGGATTGATCAAAGCGATTAGTAAGAAGAAGTCGAGCGTCATCGAGAAGTTCAAGCCGAAGTTCATCGAAGGTGCCAGGGAACGTGGCCTGGACGAGTCAGTCGCCAAAGAGGTCTTCAGCCTAATTCTCAAGTTCGGCGGATACGGCTTCAACAAGTCGCACTCGACGCGTTATGCAATCGTTGCCTATCAGACGGCGTACATGAAGACGTACCACCCCGTCGAGTATATGGCCGCCCTGCTGACGTTCGAGGCGGGCAACGCCGAGAAGATGGTCGACTACCTTGACGAATGCGGCAAGGTCGCTTTGCCTGAGAGCAAGGAGCGTGGCGTCAAGGTCTTGCCGCCGGACGTGAACACGAGCGGCCGCGACTTCACGCCCGTCTACAACGCGAACCAGCCGGCCACCATTCGTTTCGGCATGGGTGCGGTCCGCGGCGTCGGGTACAAAGCCGTCGATGCTGTCGTTGAGGCGCGCGACGAGGGTGGCAAGTTCGACAGTCTGTTCGACTTCACCGAGCGTGTCGACTCGCGGGCCGTGAGCAAAGGAACCCTCGACGCGCTCATCCGCTGCGGGGCGTTCGGGTCGATGCACGACAAGCGTGCGCCGCTCATCCACGCCCTGGACCGCGCCTTCGAAATGGGCCAGCAGGCGCAGGAAGACAAGCGGAAAGGACAGGCCGCCCTGTTCGGTGCGCCCGAGCCCGCCGCCGGTTCGTCGGCGGCGAACGAGTCGCTGCCGAAGGTCAAGGAGTTCGATCCGAGCGAACTGCTGCAATTCGAGAAGGACCTGCTCGGCTTCTACCTCACCGACCATCCGCTGACCGAACATCAATCAGCGATGGATCGCTACTCGACAGCGAGCACGCAAGAGATCTGCGACCTGGCCGAAGGGAATGAAGTGACACTCGGCTGCATGATCTCTGCCGTCCGCTCCCGCGTAGGCAAGACGGGACGAAGTGCCGGTAAGAAGTGGGCGATCCTGGAACTGGAAGACTTCGAGGGCAAGGTCGAAGGGATGTGCTTCGCCGAAACGTTCGAGGAGGTCAACGAACAGTATCCGGGCGTCCTCAAGCCGGATCAGATTGTCTTCGTTCGCGGCAGCGTCGATAAGCGTCGCGAGCAGGCGTGCCTGATGGTCCGCGAGGTGTTGCCGGTCGCCGAAGCCGCGGGCAAGCTGACGACAGCAATCCGGCTCGACTTCGACCCGACGCAGCACACACCTGATACCATTGCCCAGCTCAAGCCGATTCTCGCACAGCACCAGGGCGGCTGCGACGTCTACGCCCGCGTCGCCAGCGACAAGGTCTGCGGCGAAAGCAAGATGCTCACGCTCCGCTTCGCTCGCGACCTGCGTGTCCGACCCGACGACGCCATGGTCGGCGATGTCGAACGCCTCCTCGGCCCAGGCAGCGTTACGCTGGCGGGCGAAGGATTACGGCGAAAGCGGGTTCAGAAGCAACGCCGAGAGGCGGAGCAGGATCTGATCATCGACGCGAACGATATGATTGATGATGAAGTCGACCACTAGCGAATGATGAGTCGGCAAATTCAAAGCAATGAAAGCATGTCGCGTCCGAACCTGTTGCTCATCATGACGGACCAGCAGCGGGCAGACTTGCTGAGCTGCTATGGGAATTGAGCCGTGGCGACGCCCGCTCTTGACAAGCTGGCCGAGAACGGCGTTCTGGTGGAGCACGCATACTGCACCAACCCGATCTGCAAACCGAGCCGTGCCTCTATCATGATCGGGCTTCATCTACCGCGTCATGGGGTAACGCACCTGTCAGGTGAGCTGGATCTTCGGCAACTCATATTCCCACAGCGGCTTCAAGAGGCTGAGTATCGCACCGGCCTCATCGGCAAGCTGCACGCACAGAGCGGCCATGTGGAGTCGCAACGTCGGCACCCGAACAACGGCTTCGACACGTACGATCTCTATTACGGCGGCGGTGCGATGATGACGTCGCCCCTCAACACGTACGCACCGTGGTGCCGAGAGAAGCGGCCAGTTGTGTACGAACGCCTCAAAGATCTCAAGAAGGCGGCGGAACCTGTTCCAGCTGAAGTGCACATGAACGAATGGGCGTTGGGGCGGACGGCGGCATATCTGGATGCTGAGGACGACCGGCCATTCTTCCTGATGGTGAGCCTGTTCGACCCACACAATCCGTATGACGACCCCCCGCCAGTGTTGGAGAAGCGAGTCGACGCGTCGCGGCTCAAGCCGTTGGTCAAGCCGCAACGCCACACGTGGCCGGAGGCGGTCGAGCGACATGCTCGCGACAGTTACTTAGCCGATGCCGCGGCATTATCGCCCGAAACCGTGCATCAGATGCGGGTCGGCTATCACGCGGAGGTGGCTTAGGTCGACGACTCCGCTGGCCGGATTCTCGCCATGCTCGATGAGCGTGGCGTCCACGAAGAAACACGCCTCGTCTTCACGAGCGATCACGGCGATCTGCTGGGCGATCACGACCTCATGGTGAAGGGACATGTCGGCTACGACCCCAACGTCCGCGTGCCTCTGATTGCCCGCTGGCCCGGCATGATGGATGGCGGCACGCGGCTGAAGTCGCCGGTGCAACTCAACGATCTGGCTGCCCTCTTCTGCTCAGCCGCGGGCGTTGAGGCGAACCTGCCTGATGCCGTCGACCCGCTGCCGGCACTTTGCGGCGAAGGCGCCGGGAGGCAGCATGCCATCTGTGCCTATCGCAACAGCGGCCTCGCCTGCGGGCACGTGCCGCACGACCCGCCGATCCACATGACGATGGCGACGGACGGTCGATGGAAGCTCGTCCTCTACCATGCCGGGCCGGGCGATGCGGCTCCTGTGAATCGGCAACTCTTTAATTTGAACGATGATCCGCAGGAGCTGAACGATCTTGTAAATCAGGCGAGAGGTCGGGAGGCTCTTCGAGGCCTGACCGATGTCGCTACGCAGTTCATTGAAGAGGAGCGTCAACTTGCGGCCATTGCCTCGGCCACCTCACGCGATGCCGACGCTTAGGCGGCGTCGACGAGCTTGTGATCTTCGGGCATAGACGCCTGATACGGCTCGGAGAGTGTATCGCCGCAGAGGCCGGCCATTGCCATTGTTGCCTTGAGCGACTTCATGAACGAAGTGCCGTGCCGACCGCTGGCGTAGAGCGTGGTCACGAGACGGATCACCACAGCATGCAGGCGGCGGACGGTCGGCAGGTCGTCGTCGCGAGCGGCCTCGTAGAGGTTGGCGTACAGCCGCGGGAACAGGTTCGCCCCGCCCGCCACGCCGCCGTCGCCGCCGAGCAGGGTCGCCTCGGCCAGCAGTTCTTCAGGGCCAACCAGGACGGACCAGTCAGGACGGTGCTCATCCCGCAAGGCCATGACCTTGTGCAGATAGATTATGTTGCCGACGATGTACCAGACCTTCGGGATAAGCGAGTTTGGCAAAACGACGTGAAATGATGTTCACCGCTGCTGTTCAAGAAGGTCCGCCGCCTCACGCCGCCTTCGGCAACGCCTTCACGACCCGCGCCTCGATCTGCATCGGCCTTCGTTCGTCCCTCTCAAACCCCGGCAACGCCCGCGCCACGTCGTACTTCCCGGCCGCCTCCAGGTGCCACGGCTCAGCTGCGATCTGCTCCAAATACCGATCTCGCAACTCCCGCGCCGCCTCGATCAACTTCGGGTCGCACCTGGGTTTCTCCCGCTTTGGCTCCGGCTCCGTCGCCACGACGACCTCCGTCGACGCCTCGGGTTCCGCCGGCTTGGGAATGGCAAACCGCAGCCCGTTGCTCGGCTGCTCCGCCTCGACGGCCTTGATGACCTTCGCCTTGTTCTTCCGAGGCTTCAGCAGCGCCTTGGCCCGCTCCTCCCCGAGCCCCATCCCCGGCAACAAGACCGGCTCCACCTCGTCCCACCGCGTCCCCGGCGGAATCGGCAACGCGATCCGGTCACTCCGCAGCGCCCCGCCGTCCGTCTTGCTCGGAT